>CAZSVJ010000221.1:0-6184 GCA_964610185.1 uncultured Occallatibacter sp.
TTCCGGTCCGATCACGGTCTCTTCCTCAGAGACGGTGGAGGCCATCGCCGTTGCCGCCGGCTATTCGACCAGCGCGACAGGCTCGGCAGCTTACAGCATCAACTTGACGCAAGCGGCAACGCCGACCTTCAGCCCAGGAGCGGGCACCTACAGCACCACGCAGACGGTGACGGTTAGTTCGGCCACACCTGCGGCGACGATCTACTACACCACCAATGGATCCGCGCCCACGACCGGATCCGCGGTGTATTCCGGACCGATTACGGTCTCTTCCTCAGAGACGGTGCAGGCGATCGCCGTGGCGACTAGCTACTCAACCAGCGCGGTGGGCTCGGCGGGATACACCATCAACCTGACGCAAGTGGCTCCGCCTAGCTTCACCGTCGCGGTCTCTCCCGCATCGGTCACCGTTACAGCCGGGCAAAGCGGCAGCACCACGATCTTGGTAGTGCCGCAGAACGCATTCGGCGGAGCTGTATCTTTCAGTTGCTCGGGGTTGCCCGCAGGGGCATCGTGCAGCTTCTCTCCAGCAACTGTAACAACGTCAGGCACCGTGGCCTCGACAACGCTCACCGTAACAACGGCGACAACGACCGCGGCTCTCCACCGCAACCCCGGCCCATTGTTCCCAGGCTCGGTGCTGGCGGTTGCGCTCTGCTGGTTTGGCTGGAAGAAGCGGCGCGGCTTGCAAATGGTGCTGTTGATGCTGGTCGCACTCGGACTAAGTCTTTGCACAGGCTGCAGCCTTGGCGTTTGGTCCAATTCTCAAGCCACCGGACAAGCCACAGCAACGACGGTGACGGTCATCGCTACGAGCGGCTCTCTGCAACCAACCACCAACTTCACGCTCATGGTCCAATGATGCTGGATTTGCCTATTCTTGAGATCGCCGACTAGCCTCGAGCGATGGTCGAGTCCCCAACACCTCCTGGGCGCCCGCACCGTTTAGGTTATTGTAATAAGAAGGAAGTTAGCAGGCAGTGAAGACTCAGAATTATTCATTGGGAGACCAGGGGGGACGGTGAAAGGCAGCGCGGACTTCAGCAGAAACAATCTGGATTGCCTTCGTTTGATTTTGGCGTCTGCCGTTGCTTTGTATCATTTTAACGGGCTGACAAGCCTTCCCGCGTTCTCCATCTTTGGCGAGTATATTTCCGCGCATTTTGCCATCAGGTCCTTCTTTGTAATCAGTGGACTCCTGATTTATAGGAGTTATCTCCGGTCATCCTCTTTCGCCTCATATCTCGAAAAGCGGATTAGGCGGATTTATCCAGCCTACTTTGCCGTCGTCGCGCTTGCGGCCGTGGCGCTATGTTCTCTGAGCACGCTGCCTTTATCGCAATACTTTGGAGTTGGATTCTGGAAGTATCTTGGGGCAAATCTCCTGTTCCTCAACTTCCTTGCTCCCAATCTGCCCGGGGTGTTCACATCGAATAGCCTGCAAGCGGTGAATGGAGCGCTTTGGACGCTCAAGATCGAAGTCGTCTTCTATCTGTTTGTTCCTATTTTGCATTATCTATGTGGCCGTTTAGGAACTAAGAAAGTGATGATAACAATCTTCTGCTTCTCCTTCATATGGAAGTATGGCTTCTTCTATCTTGACTCCGTAGCTAAATCCCGTGCATTGAATTCAGGGTACACGCCACGTACCATCTATGCAGAGCTGGCGGTGCAGTTTCCAGCACAACTTGTGTATTTCAGCGCGGGCATATTGCTCTTGCTTTACTTTGACAGACTGAAATCTCATTTCCTAATCATCTCTTGCATCACCGCATGCCTATTCCTGCTCGACCATTGGCTCCCCGGGGGCTTCTTCGACGTCTTTTGGATATCGGGATTGGTCTTTGTTTTTGGGTTCTGGCGTTACTTTGGGAACTTCTCGAAATACGGCGATTTCTCTTACGGCGTGTATATTGTTCACTGGCCCATTTTTCAGATCCTGATTGCTTTCGGTCTCGCAAGGCTCAGTCCGGCTATCTTTCTCGGGATAAGCCTATCTCTTGTATGCCTGGCTGCTTTACTCATGTGGCATCTGGTCGAGAGCAGGTTTTTGGCGACCAGTTCCCATTACCGGCAGGCCTCTGAGAAGCCAGCTGCGCAAGGCCTATCCGGATGACTCGCCGGCGCATTTAGAGTCTTATGCCAGTTTCCGCGATGGTTCACCTTCCGCGGCTTTCGATCGTCGGAAGGTGCACGCCGGTTACAGGTCTCGTTTCCCTGGACCGTGCGTATTCATGGAGCCAGCACCGCCGCTTGGGTTATCCTGATGATGGCTGCCAACTCCAATCAGCACATTCAAAATGGGCTTTGTTCTCAGTATTCTTTATTTCGTTACATACTACCTCACGCCGGAAACTGTGTTCGGGCCACTGGGGCAATACCGCATTGAGCTGATTCTTGCAATCCTGATTATTCTTGTATCCCTTCCCAGCCTGGGCAAATCGATCCTCTTGAAGACCCCCCAGTCTCTGGCCTTGCTGGGGCTGGCATTTGGGGTCATCATGTCCATGCTCGTCACACAGCATTGGGCGGGTGGAGCCCTTAAGACTTTCCTGCTGTTCATTCCAAATGCCTTTGGATACTTCCTAATATGCTTGCATTTCAAAACAAAGAAGAGGTTGCAGGTTCTCGTCCTGACGCTGTTATTCGTCTGCCTGTTTGTAATTGAACACGGAGCCTTGGATATGTATCGGGGTGGCCCAGGGTTCGGCCCTGTTCAAGCAAGAGGGAACCTATTCCTGGACAACTGGAACGAGGATCATTGGAGCGCGGAGCACCCATACACTATTTTTGAAGGCGACGCGGCGGGGCTATCGTGGATTATCCGGCTGAAGGGGCTGGGAGAAATCAGCGATCCGAACGACTTTGGCCAATTGACCGTCTCCGTGATTCCGTTGATGTTCATTTTCTGGCGCCCCAAGAAAACAGTTCTAAACATCGCATTCGTGATTTTACCGGTTTGCGTTCTGATTTACGGTGTATATCTCACACATTCGCGCGGCGCATTGCTGGCCTTGATTGCGATGGCGGTCGTGTTCGTGCAGCGGCGCATTGGGAAAATCCCGTCGCTGCTGCTGGCCGGTGCATTGTTCGCCGGAGCGATGGCCCTGAATTTCACCGGAGGGAGGGGCATTTCAGCAAGTTCGGGTTTGGATCGCACGGCACTTTGGGGTGCTGGGCTGCAACTGTTGAAATCTTATCCGGTATTCGGAGTAGGCCTGGGCAAGATGCCGGAATATGCCGGCCTTACCGCGCACAACTCGCTCGTGGTGTGTGCGGCGGAGCTTGGCTTGGTTGGGTTGTTCTTCTGGTGTCTATACCTGTTTCCCACGGTCAGAGACGCTCTCGCTGTTGCTTCCCCGGTAAATCTGAGCGAGGGACAGCAGATTATTCCGGAAGAGGGAAACTATCTCCAGGTTGCGAGGAAGGTTGAGGTGATCGACAAGGCCGAGGTCAACCGGCTAGGCCGCCTGATCGTGATGTCGCTAACCGGCTTTCTTGTTGCGGGGTGGTTTCTTTCCCGCTCGTATGTCCTGACTCTGTTCATGCTGGGCGGCATCGTGGAAGTGATTTACCAGATGGCTATTGATCGCGGGATGATTGCTCCCCGCTGGGCGCTGGGGCGCATCATGAAGTATGCCCTAGGATTGGAGGTTTGCCTGGTCATTTTGATCTACATCCTTATCCGATTCCTGAACCTGGCGCGCTGATTCAAGCGTTCGATTACCTTGCGGGTAATTGCGGCAAAGCGGCAGTTTTCAGCTCGGGCACCGCGCCACTTGTGAGCGCCTTAACCAAAAGCCCAGCGATCGTCGAGTTGCCTTTCGGATTGGGATGACCGTCAACCGGGAAATAACCCAATTCGGCGTTGGGAATGTCGCGATAAGACGGCAGAATATCGATGTAAGTTCCGCCGTGACCCACGACGATGGATCGCAGTTCATTGTCAAGGCTGAAGGGGTCGACGTTGGCCGGCCACCCGCCCATTGAAATCACCGCCGCTTGTTGGCGGTTTGGCAGAAACACTGCGACCAAAGGAACATTCGCGGCCTTGGCCTGTGCCTCAATCTTCGCGGCGTAGCCTTCGAATTCTTGCAGGTGGCGCAGCCGTTTTTCACTCGGCGCCGCGCCAAGATATTGCGCGTCGTTATGCCATAGGTTGGAACTCTTCAAGTACGCGCTTTGACCTTCAAATTCATACAGAAAATGAGTCAGCATCAAGTAAGAACGCGAATCGCGCCAGAGTTCTCTTGTCGCATCCAGGCTCGAATTCGCTATGGACTTCATCTTAGCGCGAAGCCCGGTCACTGCCGATGAGGCTGCCGGAGCACCGTCCGCCGCCGCGCCCTTCTCGGGAAATTTCCGCGATTCATTGGGCAGTATCTCATCGTTCGGCCACATACCCGACGCGTTTCTGATGTCCCACATCGTCAATATCCAAAGAACCATGTCAGGCTGGGCCGAAAGAACTTTATTGAAGCGGGAAGCGATATTGCGCGGTGTCCCTCCCCACCCTTCTATCGCTTCGTTGTAAAGCTCGACCCTTCGCCGCGTCCGTCTGGAGAGTTCCGCGGGCAGCGAAATGGCAGACTCCGCCGCTAAACCCGTCGCAAATGAAGAGCCAACCGCGACGATCCTGTAAGTTCCTGGCTGCTTGGGCCCGAACTCCATTTCCGCCCTAAAGCCGCTGCCGTTAAATTGTACTTCTGTCAGCTCACCTTCATATCCCTTATCCCAGGTGACGCAATTCGGAATCCCCCGCCAGCCGGTCGAAAGATCGTGGCGCTCTATGCATCCATCCGGCCTCGTCGATGACTCGGTAAACAGCCGCCGAGCAATCAATTCTGTGGACGCCGCAAGCAGGCCAATGGTCAGCAGGCCTAGCAAGGGCAACAACAGCAAATCGCGCCGGGGCAGCTTGGCCTCCTTCAGATTTCCTTGATCGCCTGCGTTCCTTTGAGCCAAGTTAGCCATCTCCCCTTAGCTTCTATATCCCGCGGTTTTCGATTTCATGCATGAGCGCGGTTTCTGTTGCCTACGCCTTCGCGCCTAGGATGAGAAAAAGCTTGTGGTACTCCTGCCAGGTTTGCTCGATGCGAAAGCGGTCCTTTACAATCTGCCGGCCCAGTGCGCCCATCTGCGCCAAGTCCGGTGAGCGGGCCATCCGAATCATCGCCTCGGCTAGGCCGTTCGAATCGCCGGGAGCCGAAAGATAAGCATTCTGGCCGTCGACGGCCGCCTCCTCCACTCCGCCCGCGCGCGTAGACACCACCGGAAGGCCAGCGGCCATGGCCTCGAGCAGCGCCAGAGGCAGGCCCTCGTTTAGCGAACTGAGAACGAAAATATCCAGTTGGCTCAGAAACTGCGGAGTGTCGGGCAGAGCGCCCAGAAACTTCACCCGGTCACCGAGATTCAATTCCTGCGCGAAGCTTTCGAGACGCCCCCGCAACGGCCCGTCGCCGGCAATTTGCAGCTCGGCTTGCGGAATCTCGGCGGCAACCAGCGCAAAGGCGCGCAGCAGCGTGAAGTGATCCTTCTCCTGGACCATTCGGGCTGCGATCCCGAATCGCACCCTGGGAAGCTCGGAACCTGGATGCGCGGGGGCGGCAAGAAATTTTTCCAGATTCGCGCCGTTCAGGATCACCCGCGTCTTGGCTGCCGGTACCCCTCGATACTGGACGAAGAACTGCCGGGTTGCCTCCGAGATCAGCACCACACTCCCCACCCAGGGCAATGTCGCCCGGAAGATCAGGTCTGATTTTTTGTCTGGAGATTCGGTCGTAATTTTCGATCCGGCAGGCTCGTTCACAAGGCGAAATTCCCCGCGATGACGGGTGTTCACGATCACCGGAACCCCGGCCAGAGAACCGGCAACTACGCCGTAATGATGGACCAGATGATTGTGCGTATGCATCACGTCCGGCCGGTCGAGCCGCAACTGCTTTACGATCTTCCAAACGGTGCTGAGCTGCGGCCCCGCCGGCTTCTCAAACGACCGCACGGTGACTCCCCTTGCCGCCGCTTCCGCGGCAATCCGGCCGGGATGAGTCAGGCAATAGATAAAAGGTTGATGACCCTCCGCCAGTTGGCAATAGGCCAGGTCGACGGCCAGTCTTTCCAGGCCCCCCATATCGAGATTGTTCACAAACTGTACGATTCGCATGGCGTCCAATAGCCTTCGCTC
>CAZSVJ010000222.1:0-6139 GCA_964610185.1 uncultured Occallatibacter sp.
GCCACGACGGCGGAGTGAGCTGGTTGGTGAATGAGCTGACCGCAATCTCCGCGCCGATGTGCGCTTTTACGCCAGACTTGACGGCCATGGTGTGAAAGCGCGCAACACCGTATAGGCCATTGCGGTCTGCGAGTGCAATGGCGGGCATCTCAAGCTGCGCCGCACGCTCAATCAGCGCCTCAGGCTGCGAAGCCGCCGCCAGAAAGCTGAATGCGCTTGCCGCGTGCAGTTCGATGTACTCGTCAGTCATAAAACGCTTCCAGACACCACTCGTTCCGCGCGCAATTGCGAACCAGAAGACATGCGACCGAAGAACCATTTGAGTTCTCGGCCAGTACGTCCCACTCCTCCGCATTCCAACCATTGGTCGACCACCAGCAGCCGCTCGTTCTCCACGGTCCATACGCTGCGGCAACCTTGAAACTCTGTTCGCGATTGCGAAAGGCAACCGGCTGGAGTGCATCCAATTGAACGCGGATGGGCAGAGGCGGCCTCATGCGCCGCAACGCCAGCCTTGGACGATGTTCCTCAAAAACTTCAGGCGCGTTCGATTGATTCGCGATCGCAAAGCCTTCCATGCGGAAGCTCCCTGGCCGGTGCGAGTCCTCAAGCACGGGTGAACCAACACGATCTTCGCCGGCAATGGCCTTGAGGCGCGCGATCGTTACGTCCAGGCGTGAAGGCTCCGGTGTTTGCGGCGCGAACAGGCCCAGTTGCACCTTGCTCGATTGCCCGGCCTCCGCCGTGAGAGCGAGCGAGAGCACCTCAGCTTGCGGCGGATGCGCGGCGATCTCCAGTTGCAGCAGCTTGAGCAGAAACTTTCTATCGACCGTAGGGATAGCCGGACGAATCACGCGTTGGGTCGTGAGCCCGCCCGCCAATTTCACCTCGACGGTGAGCGAAGCCAGCGACAGTGCATGTGTGGCGGCACGCGCGGCCAGGCAATCGATCATGCGCGCGCCCATAAACAGCAGAGAGTCGATTCGATCGATAGGCGTATCGAAGTCGCAAAACTCTTTAAGACAAAACTCTTCCTCGACGGGTTGAAAGGTGTGCGGCAATGCGCCGAGAGCAAGCTTGCGCCATTCCGCGGCCTGCGGCCCCAGCCGCGTTACCAGATCGGTCTCTGCCAGCGCGCCCAGTTCGCCCAGTGTGCGAATGCCCCAAATCGCAAAAGTCTCGGCGTGCTGTTCATCAATTTCGATCAATGCAATAGGCAGTTTCGCAAGCGCCGCAGCCTCATGCTTGTACGGAATCACCGTAACCCCACGGGTCGACGCCGCCTTGAATCGGGCTGTATGAAAATTTGTGCTCACCGCTATTGATACGCGAAAGCCGGCAGCGGTCAGTGCCGCGCGTAGCCTCTGTGCCAGTTCTTCCGGCGGACCGAACAGCCGCTCGGTGCCAGCAATATCCAGCACGCAAGCGCAGGCTATTCCCTGGCTTGCGTTCTCAATCCGCGGAGAGAAATGCGCGGCGCACTCGAACAATACCGCGCGCGCCGCCGCCTCTGTTTCCAGTGAGCGCCCGAGCAGGCGCAATTCAGGAATGCTTTCGGCTTCGAGCCGGGTCATGCCCATTTCAGCGCCTTTAAGCAGCGCCGCTCGGTTGAGGGAGCAAACCGTTTCAAGCGGCGCGCGGCCTTCGAGCACGGCCACCGGCTGCGATTCAAGTCCAGTCCGCAAGCGCAGCAAGGCCTGCGCGGGAAACTCCGCCGCGTGAATGCAAGCGTAAAGCTCCTGTTTCATCCAACCCTCCCACCGGCTTCACCGGCTCGCGGGGAATGAATCTGTGCCCCACCCATCGGAGTCGCTGCGGCGACTCCGATGGGTGGGCGTCCGCAAAACTCCATGGGGCCGTCTTGTCCTGTTGAACCTTCATTCTTGTTTCTCTGTAGTTTCTCCCTCTGCCATGAGCTGTCTGCCTGCCAGGTTGA
The DNA here is from genome assembly GCA_964610185.1 of uncultured Occallatibacter sp. Lineage (GTDB taxonomy): Bacteria > Acidobacteriota > Terriglobia > Terriglobales > Acidobacteriaceae > Telmatobacter. The sequence goes on from CAZSVJ010000222.1 coordinate 1,937, forward strand.
CATCGGCGGCTTACGCACTTCGGCGATCTTTGCCGTGAAACGCTCAGGCGCAAACCGCAGCCGCCCTGACCGCAGTTGATAGCTGCAACCGCTCAGTACCGTCCCACCATCTTCAGCCACCCGCTCTGCCGCGCATTCCAGCACCACGGCCGCGCTCGATTGCGCCAGCGGCTCCCGCGCCAGCACCACCAGCGAACACCGTGTACGGTCCGCAGCCTGCCGAAAACGAAACCAAGTAGCCAGAGGAATCCTGCAACCGTGTTCAGGTTCTGTGTTGCCAAGGTCAAGCACCAGCGCCGCAAAACCTCCCGCCTGCAGCAGCAGATCGGTCGCGCGCAGGGCCTGATCGAGCCGCGGCCATGGCTTGGCTTTACAAGCTGCGGAAAAACTCGTTCGGGCAGTAGGCCAGGGATTAATCCGGTAGACCAGGGATTTATCCCTGGTATCAGAATCAGAAAAATCAGCGTGGGCTTTAGCCCCTGAGGTATGCTTTTCGTCGATTGAGCCCGAATACTGGACTTTTTTCGCAGCATGTTTATCCGTCGGAGCAGCGCAGCGGACCCACAACAGTCGCTTAAGGTCCACGCCGTTGGCTGCCGCCGATTCCGCATCGAAGGCATCGTGCGCATCCACCCAGGCGCAGACCTGGCCCTGCTTTGTGCGCTCGGCCACAAAGGCCAGCGCCAGGCTGGTGCGCCCTGAGGATTCCGGCCCCGTCACCTCGCTGATCGCGCCTACAGGCAATCCCCCTCCCCCTTCGATCAGCCGGTCGACCTCCTCAATGCCCGTGGACGCAGTTTCACGGATAGTCCGCGGCACAGGCGTCAGCGCCGCGGGGAAGCGCCGTTCAAGCAAGTTCTCGATCTGGATGCGAAGAGCTGCGGCGGAGGGCATAGTTTCGCCTTATCTTCGCTATAGAATCGCTCTTATTCTGCCGGTTGTCAAAGGCTATTAAGTGAGACGAAGTTATCCCTAATAATTCAATGCATTTACAGAGGTAAGTAAAGCAAGATCCTTCAACATCTTCGCAATTAAAACAACAGCAAAATGCCTACTGCGCGTCGCGCACGCAGCGGAACCCGACGCCGCCTGAGCGGTCGTAGCTGGGCGACATCAACAGCACCTTGCTGTGCTCATCGTTGCGAAATGCCTCAGGAAAGTACCAGATGGAGCCTTGCGGCTGGTAGTACTCGCCTCCGCGAACAATGGCAGCGCGGGTGTGCTCGTCGGCAAACTCGTCAGTCCATTGCCACACGTTGCCCACCATGCCCATAACGCCATAAGGGCTGGCGCCTGCGGGATGAGCATCCACGGCGTCCGGACCGGTCATGGTGCGTCCCGTGACGGGCGCAGGCATGTTGGCAGGCTGCCAGACGTTACCCCAGGGATAGACGCGGCCATCCGTGCCTTGCGCGGCCAGTTGCCACTCCCACTCGTGGGGCAGGCGCTTGCCGGCCCATTGTGCGTATGCACGTGCATCCTCAAGTGAAACCCAGGTTACGGGCCGGTTATCCCACCCTGCCGGATAGGCTCCATTCTTCCAGTCGCGAAGAAAATTCAGCCTGTCTTTAGGCGTGTAATTTGTAGCTTCCAGAAACTGCTTAAACTGCGCGTTGGTGACCGGGTATTTGTCGATAAAAAACGGCGCGATCTGCAAAGTCTTCTCGTGGAAGCGGCGCGGCAAGTCCTCCCAGGGATACTGCACATCGACGCCCGCGCCTGCGCCGCCTTCAATCTCCGTGCCCACCACCGAGAAGACAAACTGCCCTCCAGGAATCTTGATCATGCCGTCCGGAGCTTCGCTTGCAGGCTTGGTTGCCGGGATCGGAACAATAGTCTGCGGCAATATCTCCGGTTGATGCGACAAACTGTCGAGCGGCCCCTTGGTCATCGCGGCCATGCGCTTCATCAGAGCCTCGATCGCGTCACTGGGCTCGTTGGGAGTAGCAAGAATCGCGCCGTAGCCGTTGGCTTCCATATCGAAGCTGAGGGCTGCGAACTGGCCATTGCTCTCCGGTTTCAACTCGACTCCGTGGTAGAGGTCGAAATAGCGCATTCCCGGCGTGAGCTGCACATCCATCTGCCGCCCGTCGATGTCGTAGCCGTTGCGGTTGACGATGGTCCACACCGCATCGCTGCCCAGCGGCCAGCGGCTGGCGTAAACGCCGTAGCTGTGCATGGGATAGAGCGGTTCCCAATCCGGGCTAACCAGGAAGGGCGCCACTCCGCGCTCGATGGTCGCAACCCGGCGCGTGGCCTCGGCATCGCGCGGAGTAATGCCCACCCAGATGCCCCACACATTCTCCCAGCTCTCCCAGCCCACGCCGTTGAAGAAGGCGAATTGCAAGTCGCTGGTTTTGTCCGGGTTCCAGCGGTCGCTGATGTTGACCATGTGCCGGGTCTCAAGCCACTTGAACTTGTCGACCATGGGGATGAAAGGAAAGCTGTACTGGCCCCAGGTCATCACGTTCCAACTCAGGGCCTCGTCGCTGGGGCTGACCTCGGGCTCAAAGGCGAGCGGGTGGCCGATCTTCTCCGCGGCCACGGAGAAGCCGAGCGGCACGCCGTCCTGCGTATCGCCGTTGATGCCGTCGGCGTCGATCTGCTTCATGAGTGCCGCGATTGCATCCGGCCAGTCCTGATCCGGTTTGTGCGTTCCCTCATCCCACATCATCATGGGAAAGAGCACGCGTACACCGCGCCGATGAAAGTCGGCGACCATCTGGCGCACGCCTTCGAGGCCGCCGGGCATGGACTCGACCATTTCGAGCTGGTTGCGGTCGTCGATCCCCATGTTGGGATAGGTTGACCACACCAGTACCGCATCGGTGCCGCCGTAGCGCTTGTCCAGATCGTCGAGGTAACGGTCCACGGTGTAGCTGCCCGCAACCGGGTCGTAGAAGTAGCGATCCTGCACCATCAGTTGCGGCTGAATAAAGCTGGACTGGGTCCAGCGAAGGGCAGGCAGATCGTAGCGCCAGGGGTCGTAGGCAACGCGAATGCGCCGCTCCGAGCGCCAGTGCTGCAGGTCGCGCATCCATCGCTCATGCGTATAAAAAAGGCAAGGAGCCTGGAGCACGCCGTCCCAGGCCGAGTGAAGATTCATGCAATCGGGAACAGGAATCTGCTGTCCTCTGGCCGGATACTGCGTGTCCTGCGCTGTTGCCGCAAGGGCGATTGCCGCCGCGATGACCCCAAGGCTTATTCCGCGTAGCATTCGGCCCGATGTCTCCCTTTGTTTTGATCCGGCACTTGCGAATTAGACGCAGAATTCTACTTGTGCAGCAACAGAAATTCATCGACCTCGGCTCTTGTTGGCATTGACGCTTGTGCTCCAGGCCGAGTAACGGAAATGGCTGCTGCCGCTGAAGCAAATCGCGCCGCCGCGAACGGATCGTTGCCCTCAAGCAAGGCTGCTGCAAACGCGCCGTTGAAACAGTCGCCCGCGCCGACGGTATTGACGGCATTGACATTGAAAGCCCGCACCCAGCCAGCTTGGCCGCCCGCGACAGCCACATATGCTCCCTCGCCGCCGCGCTTCAGCACCACGCCGCGCAGGCCTCTGGCGAGTAATTGCTTGGCCGCTTCTTCCGGCTTCGAGTTGTTCTCAAGGTAGAAAGCAGCCTCTGTCTCGTTGGGGGTAAACCATTCAACCTGGCTCCAGACTTGATCTGGCAGCGGAGCAGCGGGAGCGGGATCGAGCATCACCGGAACGCCTGCTTCCGCGCACAGGGCAAGCGTATGAGCGAGAGTCTCAATAGGGATCTCCAACTGGCAGAGCACCATTCCGGCGGAGCGAATCAGTTCCGCATGACGGTCGACATATGCCGAGTCAACCTTCCCGTTTGCGCCTGGAATAACGATGATGGCGTTATCTCCGTTTTCCGCAAGAAAGATCGGGGCGAGACCGGAGGGGCCTGCAACCGGTTCGATGGCTTCCGTTCCCACGCCGGCGTGGCCAAGATTTTCAAGCAAGGCCGGACCATAGACATCCCGGCCCACCATGCCCACCATCTTCACCGGATAGCCCATGCGCGCCGCTGCGACGGCCTGGTTCGCGCCCTTGCCGCCGGGCGTGGTTTCAAAGCCGGTACCTATGACGGTCTGGCCGATTTTTGGAATGTTCTGGGCACGCGAAACCATATCCATGGTGACGCTGCCGACTACGACGATTGGCTTTTGCACATTGCTCATAAATCGGTT
>CAZSVJ010000223.1:0-6137 GCA_964610185.1 uncultured Occallatibacter sp.
AAAGCCCAGCATCTATTTGTTGCTCTTGCGGCACGATCCGCCGCGGCGGATCGTGCCCTTTCAAAGCAAAACGTGATAGACGCTCTCACGTGTACTGTACCCGGCGCTCGCCCTTGACTACGCGGCCGATGAGATAGAACTTTTCCTCGGCGCGGTTCAGCAGATTCTTGGCGCGGGTAAACTTTGCCGCGGGGATCGCCGCTATCAGCCCGATACCCATGTTGAAGGTGCGCATCATCTCATCTTGCGAAACCTGGCCAAGCGCTTGTAGATGCTCAAAAATGGGCAGCGCCGGCCACGAACCAAGCTCCACCTGCGCGCCCGTGTGCTTGGGCAGAATGCGGGGCAGATTCTCTGTGATTCCGCCGCCGGTGATGTGCGCCATGCCACTCGTGAGCCCGGCCGTAACCAGCTTCTGGATCACGTGAAGGTAGCTGCGATGGGTCTTCATCAGCGCCGCGCCGGCTTTGTCTTTGATGGCGGGCACGTATTGGGTGAGCTTGTAGCCGGCCACCTCGAAAAGCAGCTTGCGCGCCAGCGAGTAGCCGTTGGTGTGCAGCCCCGTCGAGGGCATGCCGATCAGCACGTCGCCAACTTTGATTTCCGCGCCAGTTACCATTTTGTCACGATCTACCACGCCCACAATAAAACCGGCCAAGTCGTATTCGCCGTCGGCATAGAAGCCGGGCATCTGCGCCGTCTCGCCACCGATGAGAGCGCAAGCGTTGGCCTTGCATCCCTCGGCCAGCCCGATAACCACGCTTTCGGTCACTTCCGGATCGAGCTTGCCGCTGGCCAGATAATCCAGAAAGAAGAGCGGCGTGGCGCCCTGAACGGCGATGTCGTTCACGCAGTGGTTGACTAGATCCGTACCCACGGTGTGATGCATTCCCAGCTCGAAGGCCACCTTCAGCTTGGTCCCCACGCCATCGGCTGAACTCACCAGGATGGGGTTCTTCCAGCGCTGCATGTCCAGCCGGAAGAGCGCGCCAAATCCGCCAATGCCGTCCAATACATTGCGGTTGAAGGTCTTCTGCGCAATGTACTTGATGCGCTGCTTGGCAAGGTCGCCGCTCGTGATATCTACGCCGGCATCGGCATAGGTTACGGATTTCGATTTGGGCTCGTTCTTGGGTTTAGCTTCGTCAGGCACGGCAAGGGCTTTCTACGGATGGAGTGTTGAGCGGCACGCTTGGCCGGAAAGGTCGATTTTAGCAGCATCGTGACGGCTTCAACTGTGATTTAAAGGAAACGGCCGCGCTCTTCGGGCGTGGGTAAAGGACAGCTATCGAGCCGGCCCCAGATCCGGTAGCGCCATCTGGCGATCAGCCGATAACCAAAGTCGCGCACTGGCCGGGGAATCCAATTGAGGATGCGACCAACGGCCGGCCAGGGACTTGGCAGCTCATGAAGCATCGCCAACGCCGCCTCCGAGCGAATCAGAACTCGCTCATTTGGACCATTTGCGTCGCGCACGACGAGTATCGTATCTGGGCCAGCTTCCAAGTCGGCGGGGGCAAAATCGTGGCGCGCCAGTAGCGCGGCCACCTGCGGCGACTGCGAAGCCGCAAAGCGCAGCCGGGCTTGAGAGTCGCGGCTCAGAAACCACCGGACGGATTTGTTACAAAAGCCGCAATGGCCATCGAAGATGACCAGCAGCCGATCGCCGAGTTCGATTCGATTGGTCATCCGCACTTAGGATGACAGAAACCTGGCCAGCGGCGCTTCTATCTTTGAAGTGAAACCCACAAAGTCGCGCGCAGCTTTCTTCTGGCAGACCATTATTCGAGAAGAAGTACATTCTTGCTGTATTCCGCCCCAGCGAGAATCTTGATTCCCCTATCCATCGTGACCAGAACTCCGCCTTCTTTTATCGCGAGTCCAAGCAGATAGGCGTCGGTGATTTGCTGGTGCCCAAATACCCTCTCAAGAAACGGCGCGGCAAGGTCGGCCCAACCTGTCGAGATGGGCCAGTACCGGTAACCGGATTGGCTTGCCAGCGCTGCCAGTAAATCAGACGAATCCTCAACTGTCAGCTCACCCACCTTCGGATTCGCGGTAGCCCGGAGAAGGCCCGCTTCGGAAAACGCGCACATACCCCAATCGAGACCTGGAGTCCTGAACCACTTCATTACCTTCTCGTGATGGACGTGTTCTTCCTCTGTGAGGGCTATCAACACGTTCACATCGAGCAGATACTTAGGCTTACTCAAACTCGTCCTCTTGAGCTGCCTTGACCATCTCGGGAGTAATGACCCTGCCGCGAGAGCGGACGATCAGCAAGCCATTTGGCGCTCTCTTCAGCCGCGGCGAAAGGGCCTCGGAACGCTGCGCGGCAACGCCCTTCCGGACCAATTCTCCAATAGCCGCGCCAAGGGTGGTTCCCCGCCCTTTTGAGTAAAGCCAAGCGAGTTGATAGACGTCTTCATCGAGTGTAATGCTGGTTCTCATCGGTCAATTATGCACCATATGAAGGAAAAGTGCAATCACACAGCTTGATGCAGATGTATAGTGTTTGCACCAATATTGCCCTGAGAATCCCGGCCGTCCCGAATCGCCTTCTATACTGAACCCACGATGAATCCTCAAGTTTTTGCTCGAGTCCGTAATCGATCGCAGGCCCTGCAACAGCGAGCCGAGCGATTCTTTCCGGGCGGCGTCAACTCGCCGGTGCGGGCCTTCCGGGCGGTGGGGGGCGCGCCGCCGTTTATCGAGAGCGCAAAGGGAGCCTGGATTACCGACGCGGACGGCAACCGCTACATCGACTACTTCGGCTCCTGGGGACCGATGATTCTGGGACACGCATTTCCGCCCGTTGTCGAGGCCATCGAACGCGCCGCAAGGAATTCCGCCAGCTTCGGGGCTTCGACCGCTGCTGAAGCCGACCTGGCCGAACGCATCGTCGCCTGCTATCCGGCCATCGAAAAGCTGCGCTTCGTCAGTTCCGGCACCGAGGCCACCATGTCGGCCATCCGCGTGGCCCGCGCCGCCACCGGCCGCAAGATCGTCGTGAAGTTTGAGGGCTGCTACCACGGCCACTCCGATGGCCTGCTGGTCAAAGCCGGTTCGGGTGTGGCAACCTTCGGCATTCCGGGCTCTGCCGGTGTGCCCGAGGAGATCGCGCGCCTCACCCACGCCCTGCCCTACAACGACATCGCCGCGGTCGAATCCGCATTCGACGCCCATCCCGATGCCATTGCCGCAGTCATCGTTGAACCAATCGTTGGCAATGCCGGATGCATTCTTCCAGCCCCCGGCTATCTTGCCGCTCTGCGCGCGCTGACCAACCGCGAGGGCGCCTTGCTGATTGTCGACGAGGTCATGACCGGCTTCCGCGTGGCCCTTGGCGGCGCCTGCGAGCTCTATTCGCTCGACCCGGACATCATCACATTAGGCAAGATCGTCGGCGGAGGCCTGCCGGTCGGCGTCTTTGGCGGCAAGCGCGCGCTCATGGACCAACTGGCGCCGCTCGGTCCCGTCTATCAGGCAGGAACGCTTAGCGGCAATCCGCTGGCCATGGCCGCGGGGATCGCGACGTTGGCGTACCTTCAGGAACACGCGGCGCAGGTCTATCCGCAACTTGAAGCCGCATCCAAGGCCGTAGCCGAAGGCGTGGCCGCCGAAGCCGCAAACGCCGGAGTTCCGCTCACCCTCAATCGCGTTGGCTCGATGTGGACCTGGTTCTTTACCGATGGGCCGGTCACCGACTACTCGCAGGCAGCGTTGAGCGACACTGCCGCCTTCGGCCGTTTCCACAATGCGATGCTGGACGCCGGCGTCTGGCTGCCGCCCTCGCAATTTGAAGCGGCATTTTTAAGCACCGCGCACGGAGAAGAAGAAATTCAGGCAACCATCGCTGCCGCCGGAAAAGCATTTCACGCTGTTTGACCCGAGTGGGGTCGATCCGAAGGTCATTGCAGAAATCAGAAGGAAAATGCAGGTTCTTCGACTCCGCTGTAGAACGCTTCGCTCAGAATGACCGCCTATTGGGGGTTTAAGTCGACCGATATGGAGACACTGAAGATACCGAAGTTTGACAACGAGACAGATGAAGCCAACTGGGTCTACGAGAACCGCGAAGGGCTGGCTGACGCCTTTCTGCGGGCGGCGAAGGAGGGCCGGGCTCGGCAGGGTACTGTGAAGCGACGCGGCATCACGCCTGCGACTACCCCCACGCGTCCAACGTCACAAAGCGGTGCGTGTCCTTGTAGCGGGCCAGCAGTTTTCCCGCCGCCGCTACCGAAGGCCCCCGATTCCCGCTCCGATTCCGATGATCTCCATCGTGAAGCACGATGTTCGATGCACTGCCGCGGCGCCCAAGTTGGTCGATTCTATGTGTGAGCCGCAACGCGATTGCCACCGCTGAAGGCTCCTTCCAGTCCGATGTCATCGCGTTCCACAGAACCGGAACCATTCCGCGAGATCGTGCCAGGCGAAACACGACTGGCCGGCGCGCTCCAAACGGCGGACGAAAATACTTCACCGCGACGCCTGCGATTTGCTCCAGCACATCGCTCGTGCTTGCCAGTTCTTGTCCCACGCGGCTGGCTGCAGTAAACGCAAGGTTTGGATGGCTCCAGGAGTGGTTGCCGATCAGGTGTCCGGCAGCCACAATTTGCCGAACCAACTCCGGCTCCGCCTGCGCATGGCTGCCGACCAAGAAGAATGTCGCCTTCACGTTGTGGCTGGCAAGAACCTCGAGCAGGCGCGGGGTCCACGCCGGGTTGGGACCATCGTCGAAGGTCATCGCCAGTTCGCCGGGGCGCGACGGCGCAATCAATGCTTTTCCAAACAGCGCTGAAGCCGGCCACATGGCAGCGTATGCAAAGCCGCCCGCGCCAAGCACAGCCGCAGTGCCCAGTCCGGCACAGACCTCGGTTTCGATTGGTGAGAACATTGCAATCAAGTGTGCAGCGTAAGACTGCGGATCGGCAAGCCAGCTTCAGCCCGTGCCATACAGTGCAACAGAAGCGGGACTCCGCCAGGGGCAAACGCATCTGAATTCTCCGACAAACTTCCGCAGTAGCGAGACATTGACCATGCCTACCTTGCCTTTTCCGAGGGAGCAGGGGTGAACGAGGTGTGGAAGAACAAACGGGCTTCAGCCAAGGGTCTGAAGGCCACCAATCGCTGCGCCTGAATTTCGTGACGCTGAAGCCCCACGCTCCCTCCGTCAGGACTCGCGCGAAGCTCCCTACACCTTGGGAGAAATGCTCTCGGCGCGCGCTGAGCAAACACTACCCCAAAAATCTTCACGAAGACTCTGCCCCGCCGCCGCTGATACACTGGCCGGGCAAGGAGAACCTGCGAAGAACTCCATGGTAGAGTTGCTGCCCTCCATTTTGTCCGCGGATTTTGCTCACCTGGCCGACGAGATTGCCGCAGCCGAGCGAGGCGGCGGCACAACCATCCACGTCGACGTGATGGACGGCCATTTTGTGCCCAACATTACCCTCGGCCCTCCGGTTGTGAAGAGCCTGCGCAAGGTCACCAGTCTGCCGCTCGATTGCCACTTGATGATCGAAAACCCCAACGAATTCATCCCCGCGTTTGCCGATGCCGGAGCCAACTGGGTCAGCGTGCACTATGAAGCCTGCACCCATCTGCACCGCTCGCTGGAGCTGATCGCCCACCACGGCATGAAGCCGGGAGTGGTGCTGAACCCCGCCACCAGGGTCGACGTAATCCTGGACATCCTGCCCATGGTCCACCATGTGCTCATCATGAGCGTCAATCCGGGATTCGGCGGGCAGGAATTTATCGGCTTTTCCCTGCAAAAGATCCGGCGGCTGGCGATTTTGCGGCAGGAGCTGGGGCTGGCGTTTAAAATCGAGGTGGATGGCGGCGTGGCTCACGATACGGTGGCCAGGGTAGTCCAAGCTGGTGCGGACTTGCTGGTGGCAGGCTTTGCCGTGTTCGGCGCGGGGCACCCGGAGCGGGATGCGCGCGCCCTGCTGGCGGCGGCTCGCGCGGCAGCAGATGAGATAGCTCCGGGCTAGGGAACTTCTGAATAAGGCGATGTTTTGAAAGGGCACGATCCGCCGCGGCGGATCGTGCCTCAAGTTGCACAAAGTGAGTGCGGGCTTTAGCCCCTGAGGGAATGCGGACGGCTTATTCAGCGGTTCCCTAGACAGAAA
>CAZSVJ010000224.1:0-6128 GCA_964610185.1 uncultured Occallatibacter sp.
CCCATGATCGTCTTGCCGAACTCGTCGCCGACAGCTTGCTTGTACTGCTCGTGCGTAAAGCGCAGGTACTGTTCCGTCGCTTCGGGATCGAGATAGTCCTCAAGAGATTGCGATGTGTCTTTAACGCGCTGCGTGTTGGTGTCGGAGCGCGTAGGCGAAGTGCGGAACTCGTGATCCGCAATCAGAACCGTCCAGGTCCCTTTGGGCGCGGTCCAATCCAGCACGTTGCCCTTCAACGGAATTGAAATGGCCGCGCCGTTCTGGTCCACCGCTGCCGCGCTCACCACTTCGGGCGGCAGAATCAGATGAATCGCAGCTCCGTCGGCCGCCTCCACCTTCTGCGAGATTTCAAGCGCCTGCATGCGCAGTTCGGGCTTCTCCGAGGTGAACTTTCCGCCGGCAAACCCGCTCGGGTAGCCGGCATCATCGACGATCCAGACGCGCATATTGCGCTGTTTAGCCTCGTCCACAAATTTGCGGAAAAAGGCAAAGTACTCCGGCGATAAGTAGGCGAAAGGCATGTTATAGCCGGCCTGCACTGTAACTGCCTGGAAGCCGAGCTCATGCAGCGTGTCCAAGTCGCGCTCAACCTGGGGAATGCTGACGGGGCCATTCAACCCGTAATAAGGCTCTGGCCCATACTCCGGCGGAGGCGCGGTCCAATGCCCGGCCACCTCGGCTGCCGTTAGGTTTTGCAACTGCTGCCAGGGCTGCTGCGATCCAGCTTGAGCCGCTTGTACCAGAAGAATTGCTGTCGTTACAGAAACACATGCCAGCTTGATCATGAGAGAACCTCTTCGCGAGTTGGACGCGCTTTGCCGATCCCTACTCGCTGCATTCGCATGGTACACTTTTTCGATATCGAAACGCGACCGGCGTTGTTGGGCGTGGAAAGGTTTTAGGAAATGAAGACAAGAGCTATCAGCTTTAAACTTCTGTTGCGCGTCCGGCTTATATGGTGTTTGACTGTCTTGTCCAGCGTTTTCGCGGCAGCGGTTTCGATCTCTTTCATTCCCGCTTGTGCGGCGCAGGAACCAGCCACGACTTCGTCGGCAGCGCCGGTTCAATCGCCCGGCCTGGCCGGCATTGCTCATGCCGCAATTCGCGTCGCAGACCTCGATAAATCGCGTGACTTTTACGCCAAGCTTGGCTATCAAGAGGCCTTCAATATGAGCCAAGGCGGAAAGACAACGCAATCGTTCATGAAGATCAACGACCGCCAATTCATTGAACTCTATCCTCAGCGCCAGCCGACGGACACTATTGGCTTCATGCACGTCTGCTTCGAGTCCGCGGACATTCAGACGCTGCATGACGCGTATGTTGCGCGCGGGTTGACTCCCATCGCGGTGAGGAAAGCGGGGGCCGGAAACTTGCTGTTCACGATGGCGGGGCCTGAGAAGCAGAACATCGAATACACGCAGTACTTGCCGGGATCGAAACACTCGAACGACAAGGGACTGCACCTGGGACCCAATCGTGTCTCGGAGCAGATTGTCGCTGTGGGGGTAGAGATGCAGGACCCGGCTGCTGCCGCTGCCTACTACAAAGACAAGCTTGCCTTTGTTCCGGGCGCTCCGTTGGCGGCGGGACAAACCTGGCTTTCGCTTCCCGGCCTGCCGAGCCAGGAGATCGAAATTGTCCAACATGCGCCCGGATCGGACTTCCATGTGTTCTTCGGCGTCTCCGATCTGCGTCAGGCAGCGGCGAGACTGAAGGAGCTCAAAATCCCCGTTGAAAAGACCAAATCGATGCTTTCGATTCACGATCCCGACGGCAATCAACTCATCTTCGTCAAAGTGAAGCCCGCCTGATCCGGCAAGATCGTGTATTCTACTAGTGGTCTGACCTCTTGCCGAAATAATCGGAGGTCGAAGATGGGGAGGTTCTGAAAACAATCATGGCGACACTCGGCAAATACTCAATCGGCGTGGGCGATCGATTCGCGCACCAGGCAAAGGCTCAACTCGAAGCGTGCATCCTCGCGGGCAATGCCGGCGTGGACGTCATTCCGGTGTGGAACAAATCCAATCGCGAGCACCTGATCATCGGTTCGGAGCCGGCTTCCGTTCGCGCCGCTGCCGATGCCGCTGTTGCGGAACTCGGCTGGAAGCTGCCCTACTATTGCGATGCCGATCATATCAACCTATCGACGGTAGACCGCTTTCTTACTTCCTGCGACTTCTACACCATGGATGTGGCCGACTACATCGGCAAGCCCGCAGAGCCGGCGTCGATTGATGCCTTTGTGAAGAAGCATCCGGAGCTCATCGGGAGCATAAAAATGGAGGGCGCGGGCCAGAGCATTGAAATTACCGCCGATCTGCTCAGCAAGACCGCGGCGAAGTTCCTCTTCGCCGTTCAAGAGGCAGGCAAGATCTATCGCAAGATCGAGTCGGCGAAAGGGAAGGGCGCATTCATCTCCGAAGTCTCGATGGACGAGACCGACTTCGCGCAATCTCCAGCCGAGCTGCTAATTATTCTCGCGTCGATCGCCGACGAAGGCATCCCCATCCAGACCATTGCGCCCAAGTTCAGCGGACGCTTCAACAAGGGCGTGGATTACGTAGGCGACGTGAGCCAGTTTGCCCGCGAGATGGCGCTGGACATGGCCGCTATTCGCCATGCCGTAGCCCACTATGGATTGCCCGCGAACCTAAAGCTCAGCGTTCACTCCGGCAGCGACAAGTTCTCCATCTATCCCGCGATTAACGCATCGATGAGGGAGTTCTCGACTGGCGTGCATTTGAAGACCGCGGGCACCAACTGGCTGGAGGAATTGATCGGGCTTGCCGAGGCCGGAGGCGACGGTCTTGCGCTGGCCAAGGAGATTTATGCAGAGGCATACGCCCATTCCGCCGAACTTTGCGCGCCGTATGCCACGGTCATCGATATCGATCCAACCAAGCTGCCCGCGCCAGCCGACGTGAATGGGTGGACCTCGGCGCAATTTACAGCCGCGTTGCGTCACGATCGCCGCTCGCCCGCATATAACCAGAGCCTGCGCCAACTTCTGCATGTTGGGTTTAAAGTTGCGGCGAAGATGGGTCCGCGTTATCTTGGCCTACTAGAAGCCAATCAGGCTGTGATCGCGAAAAATGTGACCGAGAACCTTTACGCGCGGCACATCGCGCCAGTTTTCCTGGGACAGGCAGCTTCGTAGCGACAACATTGCCGTCCCACCAACTCCGAGCGAAAGGGAATAAACTAGCTTTTAGTGCGGCGTCTCAGAAGTTTGCTACAGAAGCACTCGACGAAGATGCAGGTCCCCGCCACGGCGGGCAGGCTTTCGACTCTCCGCCGCGGCGGACTTCGCTCAGGATGGCCGCTTTTTTTGAGGATTTCTGCGAAAAGGCATTTGTTGAGCGAACTTTGTAGACTGGACACCACGTGAAGCAACAGAGGACGCAATGAAAGTTCTGCAATTGGCGGATGAAGTTCGCTATCCACGCATGTCTACGGCGGAGTTGCGCTCTACGTTTCTGCTCGAAGATCTCTTTACGCCCGGTCAGGTCCAACTTGTGTATGTCGATCTGGACCGCACGGTCATCGGTTCCGCGGTGCCGCTCGCTTCACCTCTGGCGCTGCCTTGCCCCAGCGAGTTGCGCGCCAACTGGTTTACTGAAAGGCGCGAACTGGGCGTGTTCAACATCGGAGGCGATGGATCGATTGACGTGGATGGCGAAACGCATTTGTTGGGCAATCGGGATGCGCTCTACATCGGCAAGGGCGAGCACAGCATTTCGTTTTCAAGCGCCAGCGCAGACAAGCCGGCGGAGTTCTATCTGTTGAGTTATCCCGCCCACGCCGTCTATCCCACCCGAATTGTGCGCGAACCGGATCGAATGCCGACGACGCTTGGTGACGGATCCACGGCCAACCGCCGCACCATCAACAAGCTTATTCATCTCGAAGGCGCCAAAAGCTGCCAGTTGGTGATGGGATTTACTGAGTTGGAGACGGGCAGCGTGTGGAATACGATGCCGCCGCACACGCATATGCGCCGGTCGGAAATCTATATGTACTTCGATCTGCCCGCCGATCATCGCGTCGTGCACATGATGGGGCCGGCCAAAGAGACTCGGCATCTGATTGTCGCCAACAAGCAGGTGGCCATCTCGCCCTGCTGGTCGATTCATGCCGGCGTGGGAACGGCCAGCTACTCCTTCTGTTGGGGCATGGGCGGAGAGAATCAGGTCTACTCAGACATGGATGCGCTGCGCATACCGGAGCTTTTGTAGACGGAGGGCACGTCGCGGAATCAAGGCTGAATTAGAAATCAAGAAAGCCGCGAACCAAGGGAGCGATTCGTTGATCCTCGACTCATTTCGACTTACCGGCAAGAACGCGCTGGTTACAGGTTCATCGCGCGGATTAGGAGCGGCCATCGCCGTGGCCCTGGCCGAAGCGGGCGCGAACGTGGCGCTGCATGGTTCGCAATCGGTTCCCGCGGCGGTGGTTGAGCGCGTCGCCGCAACCGGCGTGCGGCATGTTGAGCTTGCGGCGGATCTGCGCTATCCCGATTGCTGCCCGGAACTGATTGCCGCGACAGTCGCAGATCTCGGGTCCATTGACATTCTGGTCAACAACGCTGGACTCATTCGCCGTGCGCCTGCCGCGGAATTCAGCGAAGAGGATTGGAACGAGGTGATCGCTGCAGACCTCACCAGCGTCTTTCGCCTGAGCCAGAGCGCCGGCCGGCACATGCTCGCGCAGGGCTCGGGCAAGATCGTCAACATCGCTTCGCTGCTGAGCTTCCAAGGAGGCGTGAGAGTGCCTTCGTATGCCGCAGCCAAAGGCGGCGTTGCGCAAATCACAAAAGCGCTGGCAAATGAGTGGGCCGAAAAATGCGTCCAAGTGAACGCCATTGCGCCCGGCTACATGGACACCGACAATACAGAAGCCCTGCGCAACGATCCAGTCCGCTCGCGGCAGATTCTTGAGCGCATTCCTGCAGGCCGCTGGGGGTCGCCGCAAGACGTGGCCGGCGCGGTGGTCTTTCTCGCATCGCCGGCCAGCGACTACATTAACGGACACATCTTGGCGGTGGATGGCGGCTGGCTGGGCAGGTAGCTGCATCGAAGCCCAACTCATGCCCGTCAGCTTAGAGCGGGGCTAGCGTTGCTATGCCCCGCTTTGAAAGGGCACGGCTTTAGCCGTGCCGCCGGCAGTGGCCAAGAATGTGGGCTTTAGCCCCCGAGGGATACATCTTCGTTGGTTCGGCTCTAGAGCCCGCGTTCCCATTGCGGGCTGTGTGTCCCATTCGGATGCCGATTCGAAACCCGTTGTCAGGGGGTATTCCCTTTAGCAACAAAAAGGGCAGTCAGCGGCAGCTCTTGTCTGCGACAATCACAGAAGTGGTCTTGGCCGTGCGAAGCATGTGAGACGCTCTGCCGGCAATGAGCGGATGAACAAGAGCATTTAGAAGGGTCCAATTTTAGGGGTGGGGAACAGTGGCGGATTTGTTGAACTTCGCGATGTTGATTTGTGCGTCGGTGGCCTCGATGGCGTTTGGCATTCTGGCCGCTTACGGCATTCTTCGCGTCGGATTCTTTCTGATGCGTCCGCCCGCTAACCGAGTTGCCATGAATGTGCGGCCAGAAGTGGCGCGTGTTTCGTAAAGAAGAGTAGCCAACCGTCAAATCCATAATTCTCAAAGAATCTTTGCCCGGTAAAAACTGGAATTCTTGACCGTGCAAGACAAGGATGCCCTCGCGCGGCGGCTTCGTCAACGACTTCGAGCTGTCGCCCACGTATAACCGACTTCCGGCTTCTGGAACCTAGAGCGGTTCTCCCGTTTGTGTAGAAGGGCGATTCAAGTGGAGGGAGCAGGTGTCTTCAGGCCCCTGAATAAGGCAGGGAGTGCAATGTGGGCTTCAGCCCCGGGCCTGAAGGCCACTCAACCTCCGGCCTGAATTTCGTGAGGCTGAAGCCCCACGCTCCCTCCGTCAGGACCCGCGTGAAGCCCCCTTCACCTCGAGAGAAATGCTCTAGTTCGGTGGATTGGCAGGCTGTTGGTTCTGCTGGCGCTGCTCCATCTCCTGCCTGATCTGCTGGGGGGAGCGTGGCGGACTCCCAGGCGCAAACCCAGGGCGGATGGGCACAGGGGTGGCCTGTTGAGGCGGCGG
>CAZSVJ010000225.1:0-6109 GCA_964610185.1 uncultured Occallatibacter sp.
TGGCAACGATGGTGGCCAGGGTAGTCTTCCCCAGCCCCGGCGGGCCGAATAGCAGCACGTGATCGAGAGCTTCGCCGCGCGATTTGGCGGCTTCGAGGGCGATGGCGAGCTGTTCCTTGGCTTTCGACTGGCCGATGAACTCGCGCAGCCAGCGGGGGCGCAGCTTCAGCTCAAAACCCTGCTCTTCCTCGGCGCGAGATGCGCTGACGAGACGCTCCGGAGTATTGTCTCGGGCGATGGCCATGCTGTGGGAAGTCTAAAGGGCGGGGGTTGCCGGCGCAACTGCCTTGCCGGCTCAACCCGCTAGCAAACGAAAGTACTCATTCACCCGGCCGCGTTTACAGGAAGTTACATTATTGGGCCGGTCTATGGCCACAAATGACAGATTCTAAACAAGGTAGAAAAATAGAGGATTGGAAAACGGCGTGCAATGTAAAACAGACACAACGCCGCGGCTTGCGGCATATTAGCTGAGATGGGATGGTTCCTTTGCGGTTGATCTGTTCCACCTTTGGTGTATTCCGTCCGGCGCGCAGCGCATTCACAATAGCTGTTGCGTGGAATTGCGCCCTTTAATGACTGTCTTGATTCCAAACAGTTACTACGCCTTCGCAGGCTATCGAGTTCGGTCGTAGACGGACTTATAGTCGAAGGGGTAAACAACCTTCAGCCGAGTCGTGAAGTGCCGGATCGGAAGACCGTGGGAGACCGAGGAGGTCGTCGATGTTTCATCGAACTTGCTTGAGCGCGTTGCTGGTGGCCGTTGTTGCCCTGGCAGTATCCGGTTGCACCAGTAATACTTCGGTTAGCTCCATCACGGTAAGCCCATCAGCGCAATCTGTGGCAGTGGGACAGACGGCTCAGTTCACGGCGACCGGGATCGTCGACCACGGGTCGCATCCTCCCACCACTGAGGACGTAACGTCGACGGTGACCTGGAGCTCAAGCGCTCCTGCCGTGGCCACTGTGAATTCTGACGGCTTGGCCACCGCGGTGTCTGCGGGTTCTGCCACAATTACGGCCACCGCCGGCGGCGGAGTAACTCCCTCCACTGGGACAATTACGGTTACCGCATCCGGCAGCGGAGGGGCTACCGTGGGCGGCGATGTGACTTCCCTTACGGTCATTCCGGGGACTCAATCGGTTGCTTCGGCAGGTGACACAACCCAATTCATTGCGATTGGAACGACCTCAAAGGGAGAGACCGAAAACGTGAGCGGCCTGGTCGCTTGGAGTTCGAGCAGTCCGACCACCTCAGGCAGCCCAGGTATTGTCAACATCAACTCCTCGACCGGGCTTGCAACCGGGGCAGGTCCGGGCACCGCCACCATCACTGCCCTCTTCACGAATCCGGACAAAACCGTGGCGACGGGCACATCGACCTTCACAGTTCAGGGCCCAATCGCGGAAAAAGTCACTGCGCTTTCAATCACCCCAACCACGCAATCGCTCTCCGCGTCGGGTCAAACCAGCCAGTTCATTGCGTTGGGAACTTCCGGCGCCACCGGCCTGCAACTGAATGTGACCAGCGCCTCTGGTATCTCGTGGACCTCCAGTGTTCCAACCATTGCGTCGGTGAGCGCTACCGGCCTTGTGACCGGACTGAGCGTCGGTCAGTCCACGATCACGGCGATCTATACGAACACCGACGGTACAGTCGCTTCGGCATCGGCAGCCGTCACTACCACATCCTCGCTTGCGCCGGAACCCTTGCTCTCGCTCACCATTATTCCGGCCGTGATTACCGTTGGCAATTTGCAGGACACTGGGAATTTCCTGGCAATAGGAACCTACTCAACTCCGCCAAACGTTCGCGATCTGACCAACTCGGTTACCTGGCTTTCTTCGTTTCCCAGTAGCTTCCCTGTCAACACCGGCTCAAACTCGACGAATCCGGGCGCTCCGGCCGGAGTTGTGACTGCCTACGGGACGGGGGGCGCAACAATCATTGCCGAAGCAACGGATCCTACCACAGGTTCAATACAGACCGCCACGGCAACCTTCAACTGCCCTCTGGTTCCGCCGGATCTTCCCCTCACCTACGGTTCATGTTTCCCAGGCTCGCAGGCGTCGGCGCTTTTGTCCACCATCACCATCTATAACGAAGGCTTGAACACCACCAATTGGCTGGTGACGGCTCCTTCTGCTACGGGCACTGCGGACGTGATCCATTGCGGTCCTGGTTGGGCCGCCGGCGGGAACTCAGGCGGCTCTGTGTGCGTAGCAACCTACCCCGTGAATACCACTGTGACTCTGACTGCACCGGCTCAACCGGGAGTATCCTTCGGCGGTTGGTCAGGCAACTGTACGGCAACCGGGACTGTCACTGCAGCCGGGCCAAACCAATGCACGATAGTGCTCAATCCCGCCGGCCCTTTGTATAACTCCAACGTAACCGTCGGGGTGATCTTCAACTAACTGTCAACCGTAGACGAGGAAATGAAAGCCGCTCTACGGAGCGGCTTTCTTGCGCTTGCCAGCAGAGTTGCCAGGGTTACTCCAGCGGTTATTCCAGTCCGTAGGAGGGAAACACCAGGTCGGCCGGAGTGCGCGCGGGAAGCGAGAAGTGAGCATCAAGATCCGCCGCTAGCATTGCGGAGACTTCAGGCCGGCCGGGATAGACCTGTTCTCCAATTAGCAAAGACGGGCTTTGAAGAGGCATTGCTTTAGCCAAGGTCGTGCCCTTCCAGAGCAATCATTCATGCAGCTTCATTGTTCATGCGATTGACCTGCCGTTTACCACCGGCTAAAGGGAAACGCCGGTTGGGAAGTTTAGACTGGAACCTGTTCCATTGAACGCGATGACCCTTCGGTTGAACAGGATTCGGCGCTTCCAATTCAACCTTCCGCAGCGGATTGCGGCAGGTTTGCTGGCGCTTTTTCTCATTCAAGGTTTCTGGCTGATCGAGGGTCAGACACTGACTGACCGCGATTACCAATATGCCCGCTGCGGGCGCGAGATGTGGGAGCGGCCCGAGGCGCTGACCGGCTACTACACCACTTGCGGCAATATTCACGATGGAGTTCTGGGTTACCGGCTGGCGGGCCTGCCGCTGACGTTGAATCTGCTCGCCGAGCGGGTGCTCGATCTGGCGCGCAAGCCGGAAGACCGATTTGTGCAGGCCCCAGGCGAGCTCAGCACCTGGGAACTGCGCCACCAGCTTACCCACATCCTGTTGCTCGAGCGGCTGCCGTTTTTGCTTGCTGGGGCTATGCTGGGCGCCGGGCTGTGGTGGGTGACAAGGCGGCTTTACGGCAACCTGGGAGGATACACGGCGCTGGCGCTCTACTGCTTTTCGCCCACGGTGCTCAAAGCTTGTGTCGCGCCGAATGCTGAGATTCTGGCGGCGCTTGGCGTTTATGGCGGCGTGTATACGTGCATCGGCGTGGCCCATGCCATGCAGGGGCCGCGGCGCAAGTGGCGCCCCCGAATAGTGCTGCTGACGGCGGCGTTTGGAATTGCGGCCGCTTCGCACATCGCCGCGTTGCCGGTGGTGGCGCTGCTGGGATTGGCGGCCATGCTCTGGGTGGCCGAAGGCCGTCGAGCCCAAGTGCTGCCCGTGTTGCTGGCCGCAGTGGCCGGGGCACTGTTGCTGGTGTTTGCATGCTACGGTTTTTCGCCCGATGCATTCAGCTACATGTTTCGGTCCGCCGCGGGGTTGCTTTGGATTTCCGTGGACCCGGCGCGGCGGTTCTTTTCCTCGTTGGCGAATGCAGGGATTACGGTTGCTGCGGCTGCCGCTGCGGTGCTGTATCTGGGCCTGCGCAAGGCGCGCTACTTCGGAAACACAGCCCCGCTGTTTTGTTTTCTGGTGTTGGTCCTGCTGGTGATGACAGGCGCTCCGGGTAGCCCGTGGCTTTGGTCGCTGCCATTTCTGCTGACGTTTGTCGGCGGCGTGTTTGCCGACGCGTACGAGGGTCCGAGAGGCAGGCTGGCGATGGCAGCCGCGGGGGCGATTCTGCTTCTACAGGCTGTGTTTTGCGTGATGAGCTTGCCCGGGCTGCTGTGAGGGAGGAGCTTTCGGAGTCCAATGGGAGCGTTTTCCCTCTGTGGCGAGTCTGGAATTAGGCTCGTTGCAGAATTGTCCAACGAACGCTTTGCTTACTGTGTGCTCGTACACGGAATGTTCGTACAAGCAGGTCCGCGCCATTTGTTTCCCGCCTTTTTTGAAGGCTTTCAAAACCGATTTTGTGGACTTAACGGCAATCTTGTGATTCTATCTAAGCGAATCTAAAAATGCACTTGAAAACATTAGGCTCTCTGGAGCATACTATGGACAGGAATTGGGTGGTCGAGTTCCACAATGATTTTGCGGCGGAAGTCCGATAATTGCCCCAAGCGGTTCGGGAGAAGTTGAAGGCGGCGGCGACTATCCTCAGCGAAGATGGCCCGCTGCTCGGGAGACCACAGGCAGATACGCTCAAGGGTTCACGCCACGCGAATATGAAGGAATTGCGATTTGATGCCGATGGAGGCGCTCGGCGTGTAGCCTACGCCTTTGATCCAGAACGTAAGGCCATCTTGCTGGCGGGCGGAGACAAGAGCGGAACCGGCAAGGTACGCTTCTATCACAATCTGTTGCGCATCGCGGATGTGCGGTACGATCAGCATTTGCGAACTCTCCGTTTGAAGAGGTAGTCCAGATGACCGTTTCATTGGAAGAAATGCTTGCCGAGGAATCCGAGGAGAGCAGGGCGCGCATCCAGCAACTGGCCCAAGAGATGCGGGCGGAGATGAACCTGCGTGAGGTGCGCCGCCTGCGGAAATTGACCCAAGCCAAGCTATCCAAGAAGCTCAAGATAGGCCAGGAGGGCGTTTCGCGCATAGAGAGGCGTTCCGACATGAATCTTTCCACTCTGCGGAGCTATGTGGAGGGTTTGGGCTGCAAGCTGAGGGTCATGGTCGAATTGCCCGGTCAGCCGCCGCTGATTTTGTCTGGATTAGGCAGCGACGGCGGACCAAAAAAGCCGAAAAGGAAGGCCGCGAACTCCGCTAAATCCAGAGCCAAAACTCGCCGCGCGGCATAACCTTTTCTGGGCTTTTATGAAGGCGTCCTGAGAAACCCATAAAATCAAGCAAAATAAGGACTTATTTATCGTTGTTTGCCTTGCCGAAACCCGCGTTGAACGGGTAAAATAGATGCATAGCCCGAGCACTCCGGCCACGCTTTCTCCGCAACCTATTTGCCGCCTTGCGACGCGCCTGAAAAAATCCTATGGCAGACGATCAGAACCCCCAGCTCCCTCTTGAAGGTGGCACGCCGCCAAACAGCGGCGGCAGCCTCATTCCAATCAATATTGAAGAGGAGATGCGCCGCTCGTATCTCGATTACTCGATGTCGGTGATCATCGGGCGCGCGTTGCCGGATGCGCGCGATGGGTTAAAGCCCGTTCATCGGCGTGTGCTCTACACGCTGAGCGAGATGGGTCTCCAGTACAACAAGAAATACACAAAATGCGCCAAGGTGGTAGGCCAGGCGATGGGTGTCTACCATCCCCACGGCGACTCGGCAATCTACGACACGTTGGTTCGCATGGCGCAGCCGTTTACGCTGCGCTACACGCTGGTCGATGGGCAGGGCAACTTCGGATCGGTTGACGGCGATCCGCCGGCGGCGATGCGTTACACCGAGTGCCGCATGACGCGCCTGGCGGGCGAGTTGCTCGTCGACATCGATATGGATACAGTGGACTTCACGCCGAACTACGACGAGTCCACTTTTGAGCCGACCGTGCTGCCGACGCGCATTCCTAATCTGATCGTGAACGGATCGAGCGGCATTGCGGTGGGAATGGCGACGAACATTCCGCCGCACAATTTGACCGAAGTAGTCAACGCGGCCATCGAGCTGGTCAAGACTCCTGAGGCGGCGCACAACCGCGAAATGGCGCTGGGCATCGTGCTGAAGCACGTGCAGGGGCCGGACTTTCCGACCGGCGGATTTCTCTACGGAAAATCCGGAATTGCGCAGGCCTACAGGACCGGCCGCGGGCGATTCATGATGCGCGCCAGGGTCGCAATCGAGAACCTGACCAAAGAAAAGCAGGCGATCATCGTCACCGAGATTCCCTACCAGGTAAACAAGTCGAAGCTGATCGAGCGCATCGC
>CAZSVJ010000226.1:0-6050 GCA_964610185.1 uncultured Occallatibacter sp.
TCGACCCGGCCAAAATGTTTGACGAGTACGCGGCGGCGGCAGAGCAGGTGCGGCCATTTGTGGCGGATACGGGGCGGCTGTTGAATGAGATTTTGGCGGCTGGCGGCAGCGTGATGTTCGAGGGCGCGCAGGGGACGATGCTGGACATCGACCACGGGACTTATCCGTTTGTGACTTCGTCGTCGGCCACGGCGGGTGGAGCGGCGACGGGAACAGGCGTGGGCCCGACGGCGATCGGCACCGTGATTTCGGTGACCAAGGCATATGTGACGCGAGTCGGCGAAGGGCCGTTTCCAACGGAGATTCACGATGCCGTTGGCGAGGAGCTGCGGGCGCGCGGAAACGAGTATGGAGCGGTGACAGGGCGTCCGCGGCGCTGCGGCTGGCTGGATATTCCGCTGCTGCGCTACTCGAACCAGGTAAACGGCGCGGAGTGGCTGGTGGTGACCAAGCTGGACGTTCTGGACGCTCTCGCAGAAATTCCCATTTGCGTTGGATACGAGATCGGCGGCCGGGTAACCGACGAAATTCCGGCGGATGTGCAGGGGCTGGAGCAGATAAAGCCGCGCTATACAACGCTGAAGGGCTGGCAGGAGTCTACAGAAGGGATCACTGATTTCGACAAGCTGCCCGCGGCGGCGCAGGAGTATTTACGTTTTCAGGAGCGAGAGAGCGGGGCACGGATCGGGATGGTTTCGACGGGGCCGGACCGCGATCAAACTATGGTACTGCCGGAATTTGCGGCGGCGCTGGACGAAATTCACAGATAGGCTTTGAGAAATCGAGTAGCCTTGAGTAGAGGGTCAGTTTGAGCGATTTTTGCCTGAGGGGCTGAACACGCCGCGGCGAGCGAAAAGCTCCTTTCAAAGCAACGAGAATTGCGCACCCGAAGGATTTTCCCGCAGCCTGTGAAGCCCGTGCCCTTCATGCTGAAGCCGGTTCCCTTCAAGCCGGCTCGAAAAAAGTCCTGGGGATGCGACGCTCGGGCAAGAGAGAGAAACTGAATTTATGGTCAGCTTTTTGGTTCGTTTGAAGTTTGCCGCGGAAGATCGCGCCGATGTGGTGGAAACTCTGCGTGTGCTGGCGGAGGCTTCGCGTAAGGAGCCGGGGTGCGTGAACTATATCCCGCATCACGTTGAGGACGATCCCGACACGGTGCTCATCTATGAGCAGTACCGGGATGCCAGCGCGCTGGCCGCGCACCGGGCCTCAGATCATTTCAAAGAGCACGCTGTGGGAGGCCTTTTCCAGAAGATGCGGGAGCGCAGCGTGGAGAACCTGGCTGCTCTCGATTGAGCCGCAGCACGCGTCTAACCGGCGGGAGTTACCATTTGGCCGTATTTCGATCACCTTCGATTGAAGAGTCAAATACGGCAAATCGAAACCGATTGACCGTTGCGCCTGTTCGGGAATACTATCCGATACGCCAATGCCCGGTACCGCAACCAACCCTTCGACTCCGATCGTCAGGCGCCTCTTGCCTGGATTGACGGTGATTACTGTCCTGATGCTGTCGGTGTGCGCGCACCCGCTTCAGGCGGGTTCACGTCCGCCGCGTCCCGATTTGCCGAAGGGACAGAAACACGAGATGCGGCACGAGATCGAAAGTCTGGAAGCGGCTTGGCGCGACGCGTTGATGAAGCAAGACGCCGCATCGATGGGCAACCTGCTGGCCGACGATTACATGGCTATCACCGCCTATGGCACTTTGCAAACCAAGGATCAGGCGCTGGCCAATCTTCGTTCCGGGCGGATGCATTTCACGACGCTCCAGGTCTCCGACAGGAAGGTACGTTTTTACGGGAAGACCGCGCTGGTGACTTCGCAGGCCGAGGTAAAGGGGACGACGGCTGAGGGAGACATCTCCGGAGGCTATCGCTACACGCGCGTCTATGTGCGGGACGCGCAGGGCAACTGGAAGGTTGTCAGCTTTGAGGCCAGCAAGATTCGCGATCCCGGCGAGCACAAATAAGGACGATGTGCAATTTCTGAGTGAACCGGATCGAGGTCGATAGAATGAAGACCGCACGGTTGACAACACTTAAATTCTTCGCGCTGCTGTTTATTCTGCCGGGGCTGGCGGGCCTGATCGTCTCCGCCACGATATCGACGCATTATCTCGAAATCATGCCGCGGCAACCTGCGGCAGAGGAGCTGCGTATCGTTCCGCGCAACATTCATGGCACCGTGGTTTACCAAACCGAGCAGGAAGACCAGATGCTCAATGAGATGGAGTACGGGTCGGTGGGCGTGTTCTTGATTGGGCTGGTGCTGGGTTTGACCTACTTGGAGAAGTGGGGCGCGGCGCAGGTTCAGAATGCCGAAGAAGAGGAATCGATGACGGAGAGTCACGGCTAGGCCGCACAGATTTTCGGCCGCGAACCGTCAGCCTGGATCATTCTCTACAATAGATCGATGCCGGAACTGCCTGAGGTGGAGACGATTGCGCGCGGCGTTCACGAACGGGTTCGTGGCGACCGCATCGTTCACGCTTGGTTCAGCGGGTTTCCGCAACCTTTCAAAACACCGCCGGGAATGCAGGCCGAAGGGCTTGAAGGACGCGTCGTTCTAGGCGTGCATCGAGAGGGAAAGCATATTGTGGTTGAGTTGGGGGGCGTGAGCGATGTGTTATCCCACCCCTTCGGCTCCGCTCAGGGCAGGCTCCACCACAAAAATCCGCCGCGGCGGATGGTGAGGGTGGGGCACCCAGCAGATGGCGAACCGCAGGCACAGTGGATTGTGCATCTGGGAATGACGGGCCGGTTGCTGGTGACTACGACCGACGGTCCAGTGGCCGCTCATACGCACGCGCGGTTGAGCCTGGCGAGCGGGCGGGAACTGCGCTTTGTGGACCCGCGACGGTTTGGACGGCTCGAGTTCCGCGATCTGCGGCGCAGCGCGGGCTTCGGCGCGACCGGCACGGAGCCGTTGACAATTGAGGCCGAGCAGTTCGCGTCTCTGTTTCGCCGTCGCAAGCTTTCGATCAAGGCCGCGCTGCTTAACCAGACGCTGCTGGCCGGGGTGGGCAACATATACGCGGACGAGAGCCTGTTTCGCGCTGGGATCAGGCCGGGCCGGAGGGCGGGAAGGCTGACCAGGGCGGAGCTTGAACGGCTGCGGCTCAGTCTGCGCGAGGTTCTGCGCCACGCCATCCAGTTGGGCGGGTCGTCGGTCTCAGACTACGTCGATGCCGATGGGGTGCGGGGGTTCTTCCAATTGCGGCATTGTGTCTACCTGCGGACGGGCCTGCCATGCCTGAGGTGCGAGACCCCGATTAAGAGGATCGTGTTGGCTGGACGGGGGACTCACTACTGTCCAAACTGCCAGCATTAAGGAGGGTTTTCTATGGTTTTTAGAATTTAGTCTTGTCCGGCCTCCCAGAATGCAGACAACCGGGAAGCTGTTGATTCGATAAGTTATTGAAACAAAAGCCTCGTATGAACGGAACGAAAATTGCTACAACTAAAGTGCCAGTGATGTACCGGCTGCTGGAGAATCGTCCGGCCAGCCCAAAGAAAGCAGACGCCCGGCAAGAGCATCCGCAAACAATGCGGCCCTGAAAAAAGGGAATGACCGGCCGGGACAGTCTGCAGTAGGCACGATGGAAAAACCGTCGTCCACCACAAGATTTGGGAGGCCAGTGTCCAGCGCAGGACAGCAAAAACGCCAACCGC
Source organism: uncultured Occallatibacter sp. (assembly GCA_964610185.1). Classification (GTDB taxonomy): domain Bacteria; phylum Acidobacteriota; class Terriglobia; order Terriglobales; family Acidobacteriaceae; genus Telmatobacter. The sequence continues at coordinate 3,675 of CAZSVJ010000226.1, forward strand.
CTCGGCGGATGGCGTTTTCTGCTTTTGGCGCCGGAATCCCAAAATGCATAGACCGGCCGAATTGGGATATGTTTGCCCTGGTACCACTAAAGTAAACTTGCCAGCCGTCCTGGTTCGCTGTAGTATCGGACTTGCCTATCAAGCGGCTGATGCGTGCCCCCCGAGAGGGGTAGAGCAAGCTCGCCGCCGAGCAAGGAAGTTTCGCCGCATCCAGGTCAATGGTCAATCCCTAACAGGCTGAATGCGACGAAAGCTCCCATAGGAAGGGCACTACCCAAGGGAAAGCACGATCCGCTCCGTAGCGAACCTCACCAGAGGCTCTGCAAGGAGCCCCATAAAATGGGTCCGACAACAGGATGGAACTTGCCTTAACGGTTCCTGAAGTTTCTGTGTGCAGAGCGGCAGGGCTCCAGGTCATCGTGATAAATTGCGTTCTGAGTCGCGCTCCCTTGTAAATTGCCTGAAGTTCTCGAACGATTGGATTGCCGGCCGTAGCATTCCCTGTCCAAAGCTGGACTGACGGCAGGCAAGACTTAGGCTCAGTTGACGGGCTCTTCAACAGGCTCCTCAAGATGGGGCAGGTAATGGCTGGGCCTTAAAGGCGCAAATGATCGGAACGCATAGAGGATCACGCGCGCAATAAATGAGGAAGCTCAAAATCACCGGAAGCGCAATGCATCGGATTGCAAGGCGCCAGGAAGTACAAGCATGACGACAGAATCGACGCAGCCTCAGACAGATCTGGGGCCGGCTCCGGCCAATGGCCAAGGGCAGTCGCAAGGGCATCGGCGCCGCCGGCGCAGACGCAAGAACAAATCCAGCCAGGCGAGCGCGCCCCAGGCGCAACCCCAGCTACAACCCAGCAATGGCCAGCCTGCTGAATTGAAGGCCGCGCCGCCGCCGCGCGAGAGCAATCAGCCCGGTAGCCAGCCACGCCAAGCGAAACCGCAACAGGGCCAGGGACGGAAGAAGAAGAAGTTTTTCCAGAAGGGTTCGGCCGCACCCGCGCAGCCTGGCAACAATGTGGGCTATTCGCCTGGCAACGGGCAGGGGAACGGCCAGGGCAAGCGCAAGGGAAAACAGCGCGGGCCGAGGGAATTTGTGGGCCCCATGGACCACAGCTATCGCGCCGTGAACGGTAACGTCTCCGACGGCCCGGCTTCAACCATTCCAACCTCGAGCAACGGCCATTACCAGGATGTTTATCAGCTCCCTACGCCGGTCGCGATCCGCGAAGATGCGCCGACCCGCATCTACTGCTTCATCGAGGACCTGTTTTTCCTGGCCAAGATTCAGGAGACGGCACGCAAACTGGGCGTGAAGGTGGAATTCATCAAAGGCGGCGACAAGGAATCCGTGTCCAAGCTCACCGACCTGCCTGAAGAAGAGCGGCCCAAGCTGTTGGTGTTTGACTTGAACAACCTGAACGCCAAGCCGATCAGCTTGATTCCAAAGTTCAAGACGAAGCTGAAAAAGGCCACATCGATCATCGGGTTTCTCAATCATCTGCAGGGCGACCTGAAGATGAAAGCGATCGAGGCCGGGTGCGATACGGTGATGCCGCGGTCCGCTTTTTCGCAGAGCCTGCCCAACCTGCTGCGGCGCTACGGGTTGGAAGAGGAAGAAGATTACTATCCGCAACCGGTGTGAAGACGCAGTGGTTAGTGATTAGCGGCTAGTGTCGGGTGCCCCAGGTCTCGTCCGCCGCGGTCCGCCACGGCGGAAGACCTGGGATGATTCCGGTCGAGGCTGATCTCGAATTTCTGAACGAGAATTGAAAAGGGCGCTCCTTGACGAGCGCCCTTTTTGTTGGCAAGCGGAGGCTATCCCGGTGGCCAGGTGAAATGACGCCCGCCGAGCAGGTGCAGGTGCAGATGGTCGACGGTCTGGCCGCCGTCGGGGCCGGTGTTCACGACCATGCGGTAGCCGTTGCCGAGCTGCTTGGCGCGGGCGATCTCCGCGGCTACCCAGCTCAGGTGACCAAGCAGCGCGCTCTTCGTTTGATCGGCATCGGCTAGGGATCCAATGTGTTCGCGCGGGATGATGAGTACGTGAACCGGCGCCTGCGGATTCAAGTCGGCGAAGGCGTAGGCCAGGTCGTCGGAATAAACGGCGGTCGAGGGAATGCTTCCGTCCGCGATCTTGCAAAAGATGCAGCTCATGGCGAGACCAGTTTACATGTGCGGCTTGGTGGGTGAATCCGAGGCCGTTGGAGCGCTTGAGTATGGTTCATGTCAGGCCGATCCAAGAACCATGTTGGCGTATTGCGCAGGAGTCGAGCTTTTGGCTGTTGACGCTCATTAGAGATGTCCCCATGCGGTCTCGATAGAAATGACCTCATTTGGATTGCCTCTGAAGTGTATGGAGGAGGCAGAT
>CAZSVJ010000227.1:0-6044 GCA_964610185.1 uncultured Occallatibacter sp.
AGCGCGGTGTACATGGTGGAGACTTCGCGCTGGCCGAATGCGTCGTAGAGCACGTTATCGATAATGGCGGGGGTGATGCCGAGCCGGGACGCAGTGTCGCGATCGATGGCCAGGTTTTCGGCCAGGCCCTGATCCTGCTGGTCGCTCGATACATCGGCCAATTCCGGCATTCGTCTCATGCGGGCCAGCAGTTGCGGCGCCCAGAAGTTCAACTCGTTCAGGTTCTCGTCGGAGAGCGTGTACTGATATTGCGCCGCGCTGCCGCGGCCGCCGATCTGGATGTCCTGCTGAGCTTGTAGGTAAAGCGTGGCGCCGGGAACGCTGGTGAGTTTGCGGCGGAGGCGGGCGACGACCTCGTCGGCGGACACGCGTCCGGGACGCTGGTTGAGGGGCTTGAGGGCGACGAACATGTTGCCGATGTTTGAGCTGCCGCCGCCGGGCCCGCCGCCACCGACAAAGGCCGTGACAGACAGAATGGCCGGATCGTCGAGAACCTTCTGCGCCAGATCGCGCTGCTTGGCTTGCATGGCGGGGAAGCTGATGTCTTGCGCGGCCAGAGTTCGGCCGCCGAGACGGCCTGTATCCTGCTGCGGGAAGAAACCCTTGGGCACGATCATGAACAGGTAGATATTCAGCACCGCGGTGCCAATGGTCACGCAAAGCATGAGCGGCTGATGACGCAACACCCAACGCAGCGCCGAGTTGTATTCGTAGTGAAGCCACACGAAGATGCCCTCGCTGGCGCGATAGATGCGTCCGTGGCGGCTTTCGTCGTGCGACTTGAGAAACTGCGCGCACAGCATGGGCGTGGTGGTCAGCGAGACCAGCAGCGAGACAGCGATGGCGACAGAAAGGGTAACGGCAAACTCGCGGAAGAGCTTGCCTACGATGCCGCCCATCAGCAGGATGGGCGTGAAGACGGCGATCAGCGATGTGCTCATCGATAGGACCGTGAAACCGATCTCCTTCGATCCCTTCATGGCCGCTTCGTAAGGGCTGAAACCCATCTCGAGATAGCGTGTGATGTTCTCGATGACGACGATGGCATCGTCAACCACAAAGCCGGTAGCGATGGTCAGCGCCATCAGCGAGAGGTTGTCGATGGTGTAACCGAGCAGCCACATGACGCCGAAGGTGCCCACCAGCGAGAGCGGCACGGCGACCGAAGGGATGATGGTGGCCCAGATCTCGCGCAGAAAGGCGAAGACGACGAGCACCACGAGCACCACGCTGATAATGAGCGAAATCTCAACGTCGCGCACGCTGGAGCGAATGGTGATAGTGCGGTCGACGGCGACGGCGATTTTGATGGTGGGCGGGATGGCGGCCTGCAGGCGCGGCAGTTCCCTCATCACGTTGTCCACGGTGTCGATCACGTTGGCGCCGGGAATTTTGAAGATGATGATGAGGATGGCGTCTTTGATCTGGGTGGGCGGCTTGCCGGGCTCGTTGATGCCCGAGACGCCGGCGGTGTGAATGTCGGCCACGCCATCGGTAACCGTGCCCAGGTTGGCGATGCGAACCGGAGCGCCAGTCTGTTTGTTGTAGCCGGCGATGATCGGCGCGTAGTCGCTGGCATGGAAGATCTGGTCGTTGTCGCTGATTTGCCAGCGCTGGCCGGCGTCTTGAAAAGCACCCTTGGGCCGGTTGGCGTTGGCGCCGGCGAGGGCGGTACGCACGGCCTCAAGGCCCACGCCGTTGGCGCCCAACTGCATGGGATTAAGTTCCACGCGTACGGCGGGGCTGGAGCTGCCGCCGACAAAGGACTGGCCCACGCCCTTGATCTGCGAGATCTTCTGCGACAGGATCGAGTCGGCCATGTCGTAGATCTGCCTTTTGGGCACGACATCGGAGGTCAGCGTAAGAATCAGGATCGGCGCTTCAGCCGGGTTGGCCTTGCGGTAGTTGGGATTCTGCGGCAGGTATGAAGGCAACTGGCTGCGCGCCGCGTTGATGGCGGCCTGCACGTCGCGGGCAGCGGCGTCGATGTTGCGATTGATGTCGAACTGCAGGGTGACGGAAGCCGCGCCCAGCGAACTGGACGAGGTCATTTGGTTGACGCCTGCAATGCGTCCGAACTGGCGCTCCAGTGGCGTGGCAACCGAGGAGGCCATGGTCTCGGGGCTGGCGCCGGGCAGTCCCGCGCTGGCTCCAATCACGGGGAAATCGACATCCGGCAACGAAGCCACGGGCAAAAGGGAGTAGGCTACCGAACCCGCAAGCAGCAGGGCCAGGCTGAGCAGCGAAGTGGCTACCGGGCGCTGAATAAAGGGTGCGGAAAGATGCATCTACTTAGCTCCTAGCTACTAGCTTCTAGAACCAGTCTCATAAATGACGTCTTAAAAGGGCACGATCCGCCGCGGCGGATCGTGCCGCAATACGCCGCGAAAATCGCTGGGCTTCAGCCCCTGCTGGTCTTCTTCTTTGCCAAATAGCTGTAGCAAGAGGGATATTGCCCGGGAGATTCGGCCAGTCCCGCTATCACTGGGTTCTGTGCGATATATTCCCGATAGCGCAAAAGAGCTTTCTTGGCCGTCGGCCCGCACCTCGGAAGAGCCACGTTGCCAAACCTCTCCGAAGAACTGGAATTCCCGCTTCAGGCGATATGAAAATCCGCCCTTGATGAGTTGCATGGCCTTTTCAATGCTCATATCCCCATGGACTGTCAGAAGTAGATGCAGGTGATCCGGCATAACTACGAAATCGTGGAGAAGGAATTTTCGCGCCACCACATACGACCGCAAGACGTCGACAAGAAGCATGGCATTTCGCTCGGACTGGAATAGGCGTTTTCCCATGCTTGTTTTGGTCGTGGTGAAGAAAACGCGCGACAAGCTGAGTATGTTTTCAGGACCGGCGTTGCGTGCGGGTATTGCCATAGCAGGGGCTAAAGCCCAATTCCTCCTTCCCAACTCTTCGGCACGGCTGAAGCCGTGCCCTGATACAAAGCTGTTTTTGAATGACGCAACATGTACGGTTGAGGTTTGAAGTATCCCATCCTAGCCGCAAAACCAAAAACGCGCCCAGGTGGGAACCCGGCTAAGTGCCGACAACGGGAGCTGTTTCCTGATCCCTGATCCCTGTTCCCTGTTCCCTGATTTCGCGCGGTTTCAATTTCCGCGCCAGCTTGTCGAAGTAAAGATACGTGACTGGAACGGTATAAAGCGTAAGCGTCTGCGACAGAATCAATCCGCCGACGATGGTGATGCCAAGCGGCATGCGCAACTCCGCGCCCACGCCGCCGCCCAGTGCCAGCGGCAACCCGCCGAGCATTGCGGCCAAGGTAGTCATCAGAATGGGCCTGAAGCGCAGTTGGCACGCCTGGAAGATTGCAGCCTCGGCGGATTTGCCTTCGAGCCGCTCGGCTTGAAGGGCGAAGTCGATCATCATAATTGCGTTCTTCTGCACGATGCCGATGAGCAGAATGATTCCGATGAGCGCGATGACGCTGAAGTCGACGCGAGTAATGATCAGGGCTAGCAGCGCGCCGACGCCGGCCGAGGGCAGTGAAGAAATAATGGTGATGGGGTGAATGTAACTCTCGTAGAGCACGCCCAGCACAATGTAAACGGTGACCAGCGCGGCCAGAATCAGCAGCGGCTCGTTGGCCAGCGAGGTCTGGAACGCTGCGGCGGTTCCCTGGAAGCTGGCATTGATGCTGGCCGGCATCTGAATGCGCTGTTCGATGCGATTCACGGCCTTGACGGCGTCTCCCAGCGACTTGCCCGGCGCTAAATTGAAACTAACAACCGTTGACGGGAACTGGCCCTGGTGCCCAATGGCCAGCTGCGCGGTTGATTGCTCCCAATGAGCTACCATGCCCAGCGGAACTTGCGTGCCGTTGCCGGATTTTACATATAAGTTGTTGAGCGTGGTGGGATCGGCCTGGAAGCTCTGCGCAACTTCCATGACCACGTGGTACTGGTTAAGCTGCGTGAACATGGTGGAGACCTGGCGCTGGCCGAAGGCGTCATAGAGCGTGTTATCGACGTCTGCCATGGCGATGCCCAGCCGCGCGGCGGTGTCGCGGTCGATGACCAGCTTGGCGCCCAGGCCCTGATCCTGTAGGTCGCTGGCCACGTCGGTGACTACCTTCTCCTTGCTCAGTTCCTCAACCATCAGGCGCGTATATTTTGCTAGCTCGACTTGATCCGGATCTTCGAGCGAGTATTGAAACTCTGTCCGGCTCACACGATCTTCTACCGTCAGGTCCTGCAACGGCTGCAGGAAAAGTTGGATGCCTTCAACGTCGGCAAGGTTAGGCTGCATGCGGCGGATGACCTCGGTGGCGGAGATTTTGCGCACATCGAGCGGCTTGAGGTTGATCTGGATGCGCCCTGAATTCAGCGTGGTGTTGGTTCCGTCGACACCGATGAACGAAGAGATGTTATCGACTGCCGGATCCTGGAGCAGCATCTCCACGAGCTTCTGCTGGCGCTCGGCCATGCTGGCGAAGCTGACGGTCTGCGGAGCCTCGGAAATGCCCAGGATCACGCCCGTATCCTGCACCGGAAAGAAGCCTTTGGGGACAATGATGAACAGAAGAATAGTCGCCACGAAGGTTGAAATGGTGACCATGAGCGTCGTGAATCGATGGCGCAGAATCACCTGCAGGGTGCGTCCATACCACGCGATCACCGCATTGAAAACTTTCTCAGACCAATAGTAGAAGCGGGTCTGGCGCGCTGTCTTTTTATCCTGAAGAATGCGCGAGCACATCATGGGCGTAAGTGTGAGCGAGACAAACGCGGAGACCAGAATGGTGACGGCGAGCGTGATGGCGAACTCGCGAAACAGCCGGCCCACCACGTCGCTCATGAAGAGCAGCGGGATGAGCACTGCGATCAGCGATACGGTCAGCGACATGATGGTGAAGCCGATCTGTTCGCTGCCTTTGAGCGCCGCGTGCATGGGGCTGTCGCCTTCCTCGATGAAGCGCGAGATGTTCTCGATCATCACGATGGCATCGTCTACGACAAACCCAGTCGAGATGGTCAGCGCCATCAACGTCAGATTGTTCAGCGAGTAGCCGAGCAGGTACATCACGCCGAATGTGCCCACAATAGACAGCGGCACCGCGACCGAGGGAATGACGGTCGCCGCCAGGTTGCGCAGGAAGAGAAAGATCACCATGACCACCAGGCCAATGGTAAGCATGAGCTCGAATTCGACATCCCTCACGGAGGCGCGAATGGTGGTTGTGCGGTCAGTGAGAACGCGAACTTGAATTGAGGCCGGCAAGCTGGTCTGCAACTGCGGCAGCAGCTTCTTGATGCGATCAACAACGGCAATGATGTTTGCGCCCGGCTGACGCTGGACATTGACGATCACCGCAGGCGTGCGATCCATCCATGCGGCCTGCTGCGAGTTCTCGGCGGCATCGACGATGGTGGCAACGTCGGAGGCGCGGACCGCGGCCCCATTACGATAAGCCACGATCACCGGCTTGTAATCGGCGCTGCTGAGAAGCTGGTCATTGGCGCCGATGGTATAAGACTGCCGGTTGCCATTCAGCGTGCCCTTGGCCTGATCGACGTTGGAAGCGGCGACGGCGGTGCGCAGGTCCTCGAGGCTCAGATTGTAGGCTGCCAACTGCGCTGGATTGGCCTGAATGCGCACGGATGGCTTTTGGCCCCCGGCGATGGAAACCATGCCGACGCCGGTGACCTGGGAGATTTTTTGCGCCAGGTTGGTGTCGGCCGCGTCCTCGATCTTGTCCAGCGGCAATGTGTTTGAGTAGAGCGCCAGCGTCATGATGGGCGCGTCGGCGGGGTTGACTTTGCTGTAAATCGGCGGATTTGGCAGATCGGCCGGGAGAAAGCTGTTGCCCGCATTGATGGCGGCCTGAACTTCCTGCTCGGCAACGTCGATGTTTTCGTCCAGATTGAATTCAAGAGTAATCACCGAGCCGCCGCCGCTGCTCACCGAGGTCATTTGCTTGAGGCCCGGCATCTGGCCAAACTGCCGCTCCAGAGGCGCTGTAACCGAAGAGGCCATCACCTCCGGCCCGCCGCCGGGATAGAAGGTGAGCACCTGGATGATCG
>CAZSVJ010000228.1:0-6027 GCA_964610185.1 uncultured Occallatibacter sp.
CGCTCCCGACCGGGCCTGTATCACGGCAAACTCCATACGCATGCAGGAGATCGCTAATTACGGTCAGACCAGCGAGCATGCTTTCGCGGAGGATCGGAGGCCGGGTTTTGTCTGGCGCGCACAGATTGTGGAGCGGCTCGAAGAGCGCGATGGGGGGGTGTATGTCGAGTTGGAGACGATTTCCTTGAGTCGAGGCATTCCTGTGGAGGTGCGTTGGCTGATCAAGCCGCTGACGGACGATCTGCCGCGAAAGATGATGAACGACATACTTGATGAGACGCGTACTGCTGCCCGGCAGGATGTCGAATTATCGCGCGGTGCAAATGCCGGTCCTACAAGGGACCCTCGGCCTACGTCGTTGCCCAAGGCGCCGCTTCCATAAGCTTGCGCATTTTTCGAAGAAAGCGCGATCCCTTTTGAATTTTCAGACATCTTTACATTCACTATGAGAGATTACTGAATTGTTGTACCGCTGCACAATGAAGAGGAAAATGTCACGGCGTTGTATGCTCGGCTAAAACAGAGGAGAATTCATGGAGAAGTTCAGACGAAATTGCGGAATGCTCATTGCAATTCTACTGGCTGCATCGATTGCGAGAGCCGACTCGTTGGAGTTGAAGAACGGGAGCCTGATCAACGGCAGGTTCATGGGTGGCTCGGAGAATGAGATCGCCTTTCAGGTCGGATCATCGGTGCAGAAGTTCAGTCGATCTGACATCGTCTCAATCAAGTTCGATTCGGATGCGGCAGTAAGTGACGCATCGCACGAACCGGATCGTGTGCCGCTCTATGATTCCGAGAACGCAGAACACGCCAGCCGGCAGGCATCAGTAAGCGTCATCATCCCGGCCGGCACGCGCATTTCAGTACGTACAATCGACGACATCGATTCCGCTAAGAATGATGTGGGAGATCGCTTTCAGGCTTCTCTCGAAGAACCGCTGATCGTCGATGGCAATGTGGTAGTTGCAAAAGGCGCCGACGTGTACGGCCGGCTAGCGGAGTCAAAGGAGTCAGGGACATTCAGCGGTAGATCGCAGCTTCGGCTCGAACTAACAGGGATTGTTGTGAATGGGCAAACAGTACCGCTGGTTACAGGAGAATACGAACTGACCGGCAAGTCGCGCGGAGCAAGCACCGCAAAGCGGACGTTTGGCGGCGCGGCCGTTGGATCGCTTATCGGCGCTCTCGCCGGGGGCGGCCAAGGAGCGGCAATCGGTGCGGGCGTTGGCGCCGGCGTCGGAGCAGGATCCGAAACGATAACGAAGGGAGACCAGGTTAAGGTGCCAAGCGAGTCCCTGATCGATTTCATACTGCAGCAGGAGGTCTCGATAACAACGCGCTCGTCAAAGGCGGAGTAAAACCAGGCCACTAGGGTGGCGGGCAGCGCTCGACCACAAAGATCGGTTCGGATGTTATAACTTTGGCATTCGAGGAGTTCTGGCCCGACATCAACCGCAAGTTTTTCCGCTGGAAGTAGTTGGGACTCCTATCGCTTTCATTGTCAATTGATGTGAATCTCTGGGGACTAAGATCGGACCAACTTCCCGAAGGAAGGCGGAATGGCTAGTCCCTTTTCGGAAATGGTTTTACTAACTGGAGCGCAATGATCGCGACCCCGCCGCTTCAATTCGTGCTGCACCTCTCTGGAGCGACAGCCCTTGGCGCGGTCGTTGGCCTAGAGCGTGAATGGCGGCAGCGAATGGCAGGAACTCGGACGAATGCCCTCGTGGCTGCCGGTGCATCCGTCTTCGTTATGGCCGGCGTTGGACCCTACGTTGTCTCCGGTATAGGTTTCCTGGGAGCTGGTGTGATCTTCCAAGATGGCGGCAGCGTCCGTGGGCTCAATACTGCGGCAACGATCTGGTGCTCAGCGGGGATCGGTGTGCTCAGTGGCCTCGATGCTTTTCCCCTGGCGGCATTCATGACTATCACCGTTTTACTGACGAACATTGCCCTTCGTCCGCTGGCCTACAAGTTTCATCGTGTTTTGCCATCCCCTGAACACTCCGACACTCTGTACGAGATGGTCTTGACCTGCCGCTGCGCCGATGAGGCACACCTTCGAGCTTTGCTGCTCGGTTCGATGGCTCAAGAACCGGCCACCCTTCAGGCGATTCACAGCGATAATGAACCGGGAAGCGACCGCACGCGGCTCAGAGCCGAGATATCTACTCGGGGAAGACAAAACGAATTGATTGAGAAAATAGCATTGCGTCTTTCGATTGAGCCGGGAATAGCATCCATGAGTTGGTCAGTAGTCCCAACGGCGATTGAATAGCAAAGCCCATCATATTGAAGAGATGAAATTCACCAAGCCAGTAACTCTTATCAATTCAGATTTCTAACATCCCACCGTTTCAGTGAGGGGAATAAGTCGCTGGCTTTGCTTCCTTGCGAAAACATTACGGGGTATTTCAGCACGAGGATTCTCGGTCTGTTTTTTCCACGCTCACGGAGCGCGGATGGGGCCTGAACAGCAGGCGATTTCCGCCCGATCGAGTCGGAGCACTCCCCGGACTGATTGCCTGATATTTCTTGGACATTTTCATGTGTTCAAAATTGACCACTTTTTCGATTACGGAAGTTGTACGCCCGTTCGCGCATCCCTGCGGATTCTTACTGATAGACAAGGAGCACATGACTGTACCTACACATCGAAGACCCCGGAGGGGCGAAGCGTGGCGGAAGCTTTGACTTGTCAATACTATAGGAGGTTTCTAGGAGGTGAGAGGCGGCATCGCGGAAGCCTGGATAGAATCATGTGACGCTGAAAAAACAAAAAAGAGGAGTTCCCAGGCATCATGGAAAACATGCCGCCTGAGAACTCCTTTCCCCAGATCTGCGTTGTTTCTGTAATTCAGTTTGTGCGTGTCGTGGAAATCACGCAAGAGTACGAAGGGAGTGTGGACGCGTGTGCCAAGTCCTGATGTCTTCCGGCATTGCGCTTGGTCCCCCCTGCGGGTATCTTTGTGAAGCAGTTTGACCAATTCCCGGAAAGACATTCATGGACGTTCTAAAGCGGCTTTTCGAGCAGCATTACCGGATGCCGGCTGAACACGCGCAGCCGCTTCAAGGCCAGCTCGGCGGTTCCGGTCGCACCATCGTCCGGCTCACCGGCAAAGGACTCAGCGCCATCGGCATCCGCTATTCCGTGCGCGAGGAGAATGTCGCCTTCCTTGAGTTCACGAAGCATTTTTATCGGCGCGGATTACCTGTGCCGGAGATTTATGCGGAGGATCTGCGCCAGGGCGCTTATCTTGAAGAAGACCTGGGCGACACAACACTCTTTGAGTTTCTTGGCGCTAATCGCGCCGGCGAAGTCATCGCGCCGCCGGCGATTGAAGCCTATCGCAAAGCGGTCGCGGTGTTGCCGCGTTTTCAAATCGAGGCAGGCCGCGATTTGAATTACAAGGTGTGCTATCCGCGCGCCAGCTTCGATCGTCAGTCCATTAACTGGGACCTGAACTACTTCAAGTATTATTTTTTGCGCCTTGCCGGTGTGCCCTTCAATGAGCAGGCGCTGGAGCACGATTTCGGGCGCTTGACAAAGTTCTTGTTGGGGGCGAGAAGCGATTACTTTCTCTATCGCGATTTCCAATCGCGCAATGTAATGTTACGCGGCGGGCAGCCCTTTTTCCTGGATTACCAGGGCGGCCGCAAAGGCGCGCTGCAATACGACATCGCGTCACTGCTTTACGATGGCAAAGCCGATCTGCCTCCGGAGCTGCGCCGGCAATTGCTCGACTACTATCTCGACCGCCTCGGCGGCTTCATCGACGTTGACCGCGAAGCTTTCATGGAGCACTACTATGCGTTCGTTTACGTCCGCATCATGCAGGCCCTGGGAGCGTATGGCTTCAGAGGGTTTTATGAACGCAAGGCTCATTTCTTGCAGAGTGTGCCCTACGCGCTGAAGAATTTGCGCTGGCTAGCCGATCAGGTTAAGTTGCCCATCGCCCTCCCGGCATTGATGGGCGCCTTCGAGGACATGCTGGCATCGGAGAAACTGCGCGTTCTTGCCTCTTCCACAGAGACGTTGACAGTGCGGATTTTCAGCTTCTCGTTTCATCGCGAGATGCCTGCCGATGAGCGGGGAAACGGCGGCGGCTATGTCTTCGATGCCCGCAGTCTACCCAATCCAGGGCGCGAAGAACAATTCCGCATGTTGACCGGCAAAGACGCAGCGGTGATCGAGTATCTCAATGGCCAGGAGAGCGTGCGCCAATATCTTGCCAGTGCTATGTCTCTTGTGGATGCAAGCGTGGCCGCCTATCGACAGCGCGGTTTCAAAAGTCTTATGGTCTCGTTCGGCTGCACCGGCGGGCAGCACCGATCTGTGTATCTGGCGGAGCAGTTAGCGAAGCACTTACAGGCCGGCGAAGCGGTGGAAGTAGCTGTGCGGCATATCGAACTGGAAAAAATGGGCAACGTGGAGCAGTTAGACAAATGAAGGCGATGATTCTGGCCGCCGGCTTAGGCACGCGCCTTCGGCCATTAACCGACGACCGGCCGAAGGCGCTTGTTGAGGTTGCCGGCCGCACCATGCTGGAGATTGCCCTCCGCCGCCTGCGCTCGTTTGGAGTGCGCGAGGCGATAGTCAACGTGCATCATTACGCGGACATGGTCGTCGACTATTTGAATGCCAACGGAAATTTTGGCATGCGCATTGAAATCTCTCGCGAAGAGGTTCTACTTGACACTGGCGGCGGCTTGAAAGAAGCATCTTGGTTCTTTCTAGATTCCAGTGAGAACTGGCAGGAGCCGTTCATTTTACACAACGTCGATGTTATTAGCACGATCGATCTCAGTCGCATGATCCGGTTTCACATGGAGCACGAGGCCCTGGCTACCTTGGCAGTTCAAGAGCGGGAGACATCGCGGTATCTGCTCTTTAACGAGGATGGCTTGCTTTGCGGCCGTCGCGCCGCGAAAGATGAAGCCGCGGACGCCGAATTCGGTCAACCTGAACGGCCGCTGCCTCCTCAGAAATTGCAGGCGCTCGCTTTTTCTGGCATTCACGTCCGTTCGCCTCATCTATTTGCGAAAATGCGCGAAGATGGCGCCTTCTCCATCATTGACGCCTATTTGCATCTTGCAGCCCTGGGAGAAAAAATCGTCGCTTTCTCTGCCGACGAGTATGCTTGGCGCGATCTTGGCCGGCCGGAAAGTGTTACACAAGCCGCCCGCGAACTCGAAAATCAAATGTAACTCGGGAGTTGACAAGGTAGCGCCGTTGCCTAAGACAGAAGCGTTTTATCTCCGCACCAGATACCGCCTAACTCAGTTACTGACAGTTACCGAAAACAAAATGGCCGGCGATTCAGCATTTGCTGAACCACCGGCCATTATGTTTGCGACGTCGATGCTAGCTAGCAGAAATGGGGCCGAAGGCAAATTGCATCAAACGCGTGTAGCCGTCGACTTTGCAGTAAGCAGAACCGACTTCCCTTTCGCCTTCGATGATCGAAGGAAGTAGATCGCTCCGTAAACGCCCCAGACAGCGGAGATGCCCACCGCTAACAGCGGTTCCTTGAACGTGCCTAGCCCGAAGGCGGGGCTGATCAAGTAGAAAGCCATGCAGACCAGGTTGGCCAGCAATCCAAAGCCGGGGATGAGGGTGTGCCTGACGAAGCTATAGTCGGGCCGCCCGTGGAAGGCCACGATGCACAGGAAGCAACTTAGCGCATACAGAATAAACGTGCCGAAGTTGGAGGTTAGAGTGATGGTGAGCAGCGAGTTCGGCAACGACGCTAACTGGTCGTGCGAGAGATAGCCGAAGTTGGAGAAGATACCGTGCGGCAGCGCGGCGATGGCCGCATCGCTGGGCGCGCCGGCATCGCCAAAGACCAGCGATACAGCGATGACGCCGATAACTGCCGAGATAACGACCAGCGTCCAGATGGCCTTGCGCGGCGAGAGAGACCCGGCATGAAGAATGCCGAAGTGCTCAGGAGCTTCGTCGTCCTTGCCCATGGCATAGGTCACGCGTGCGCCGGTGTTCATGCAGCTCAGCGTGGTGCCGAT
>CAZSVJ010000229.1:0-5945 GCA_964610185.1 uncultured Occallatibacter sp.
GGGCATCCGAGCTTTGTGATGAGCAACAGCTTTGCCAACCAGACGCTGGCGCAACTTGACCTTTGGGAAAAGAAGGACAGTTACAAGGTCGGCGTGTATGTGCTGCCGAAAAAGCTGGACGAAGAAGTTGCGCGGCTGCATCTCGATAAAATCGGGGTGAAGCTGACCACGCTCACGCCGAAACAAGCGGACTATCTTGGCGTGCCGTTGGAAGGCCCATATAAGGCGGAGAGTTACCGGTACTGAAGAGCAGTGGTTAGTGAATAACGATTCGCTGTCAGTGATCGGTTGTTCATTGCTCGGCTCCTTGGTTTTTCGTTGCATTGGGCGCAATCGGGGATTCATGTTTTTCTGGTTTTTGGGGTAACATCGGATGGCTTCGCCGTTAAACTTTTCCTTCGAGCTGTTCCCGCCGCGCACGCCGGAAGCCGCAGCCAAACTGGCCGGTGTGGTGGGCGAGTTGGCTGCGGCGAGGCCGGAGTTCTTTTCGATTACTCACGGGGCCGGCGGTTCGACACAAGACGGGACTTACGAGACGCTGGCGACGGTCAAGCATACCGGCGTGGAAGCCGTGCCGCACCTGACTTGCGTGGGCTCGACGCGCGGCAATGTCGCCGCCCTGCTAGCACGCTATCGAGAAGCGGGCGTGAAGCGAATTGTGGCCCTGCGCGGCGACCTGCCAGCGACGGCCATGAGCCCCGCCGCGCCGGGGGAGTTCCACTACGCCAACCAGCTGGTCAGCTTTATCCGCGAGACTCACGGCAAGGCGTTCAAGATCGAGGTGGCCGCTTACCCGGAGATGCATCCGCAAGCGCCGAATTCCAGCGTGGACTTCGACAACTTCAAGCGCAAGGTGGAAGCCGGCGCAGACGGGGCGCTGACTCAACTGTTTTATAACGCGGACGCTTATTTCGACTTTATGGACCGCTGCGCCAAGGCGGGAATCACGATTCCGGTGGTGCCGGGTATTATGCCCATCACCGGCTTCGCCAACACTGTGCGCTTCTGCAACGGTTGCGGAGCCGATCTGCCACGCTGGGTGCGGCTGCGCATGGAAGAGTTGCAGGACGACAAGGCTGCGCTGCTCGAATTTGGGGAGGACGTGGTGAGTCGCTTGTGTGAGACGCTGTTGCGCGGCGGCGCGCCGGGACTGCACTTCTATACCATCAACCAGGCTGGCCCGACGCTGCGGCTGTGCAGGAATCTGGGGTTGCGTGCGCTTGTGCCGGCGCCGGTGTGAGGAACTGAAGCCGACATTCAGGTCCGCTTGCGGTGGACGAAGCGATGGTAGATGTTCCAGGCCGTGCTGTGCATGAGGCGTTGCTGCTGTGCCTTGAGGGCCGAGTAGGAGCGCTGTACGTAGTCGTCGAAGCCGGGTGGGAAGTCAATGAGCGAGCGGCGCTCGGAGTAGTCTCCCCTGGCCCACTTAGCCAGCACCGCTTTGTATCCCACAACGTGAGTTACAAACTCGAGCAGGCATTGGGGCATCTCCTGCTCGACGATCAGATAGGCCTTCTCGATAATGATCTTTTCCCGGATGTTATTGAGAGGCATAAAAATAGTGTTCAGCCATAGGATCCAATCCTTCAGCTCCTCTTCGGTAACGATGATGTTCTTTTCCTTGCCTTGCTTCTTAAGCATCGACTTATAGGCGATGCGCCCGGCCTCGGAGGCTACGTAGAGGGGACCGTAAAACTCGTTGAGGCGCATGTTGACGAGGCGGAGCTTGTCCGCGCGCTGGGCCATCATGCGAGTGATGAGGAAGGTGACCAGGTAACCGGCGAATGCAAGAACAATGGTGAGGACTGCGGCGTTTTGCAGCGAGCTCGGGGCGACGAAATTCGATGGGTCCATGGCCTGTTTTGCCTTGGAAAAAAGTATACGCGCTGAGTCGATTGCCGCATTGTGATCGCTGCTACTTGTTGTGGGGCAGTGAACTCATCTTTGTTTTTTCGGGAATCACGCGGATTTCGAACAGGCTGGGCCATAGCTTGCCGGTGACGAAGAGCCGGTCGCGCGCAGCATCGTAGGCGATGCCATTGAGCACGGCTTCGGGGCTGGAACGCTGGCTCGCGGGCAGCAGGCCGGTGAGGTCAATAAAGCCCAGGACCTTGCCGGTTGTGGGAGCGATGCGGGCGATGCGATCCGAGTGCCAGATGTTGGCGTAGACTTCGCCATGAATAAATTCAAGCTCATTGAGCTGGGTGACAGGCCGGCCATGGTCCGTAACGGTCACGCGACGCAGAACCTTGAAGGTTGCTGGATCAAGAAAGCGCAGTGTGGCAGTGCCATCGCTGAGGATCATTTGTTTGTCGTCCGCGGTAAGTCCCCATCCTTCGCCTTCATAAGGAAGGGTGCGGATAAAACGAAAGGTCGAGCGGTCATAGACCAGTGCGATGTGGCTTTGCCAGGTGAGCTGAATCAGCGTGCTGCCCCACGCAGCAAGCCCTTCGGCGAAGTAATTCGAGGGCACGTCGTGGAGTTCGAGAATGCGGCCCGTTTCAAGCTCCTCCATGCGCACGGAAGATTGGCCGTTGAGGCCGGTGCTCTCGAAGAGATGACCCTCCAGATAGAAGAGTCCTTGCGTGTAGGCGTGTTGGTCGTGCGGATAGGTGTGGACGATCTGGTAAGTGTCCGCCGCGAATGCCGGCGCCAGCGCCAGGCCGCAAAGTGACGCGAAGACCAGCGCGCGACGTATGGAAAAGAGATTCATCGCGTGGGCTGCGCTCTAATTCACATCGTTGCCGATGAAGACGGCGACGGGAGGATTGCTGGTGAGTTGTGTATCGACGATGAGCACGGTGCGGACTTCGCCGCCGATGAGAGCGATGGGGGGAGAAGTGTAATTAGGCGTGGTGAGCCCGGTAGGCGTGATGACAATGGTGACGGTTTGGGAGATGAACGTGACGTAGGAGGGAGTTCCGCCGACGGGCAAATCTTTGATCAGAGGAACGGCGTTTGCAATGGTGACGCCGCTGGGAATCATATAAATGTCGACGGCGCCGGTGTTGATGGCCTGATTAAGGAAGCGGAAGGAGGAGTGGCCGTTTGGCGCGGCGATCTGCTGGTCCTGGAGAACTGTGAAGCCATAGCCTTTGGGATTCGCGGCGCTGTCCGTTATAAAAACGGAGGACTGAGTGCCCGCCGCGAATCCCCAGTCGTCGCCATTGAGCAGCGAAGGGCCGGCGGCGGTGGGGTCTATATCGATGATGGCGCTTGTTGAGGCCGGGATGGCGCCATAGGCGGTGATCGCTCCCTGACCGATGTTGGCGGCGATGAGTGTGCCGTTAACCGTTACATCCACAGCCGGGGCCACGTAAGATGCATCGATGACGCGCACCAGGGCGGGTTGGGTATAAGTGGAGACTTGCTCGCAAGCAGTGATGAGAAGCGCAAGGGTGGCGACGGCAGCTACGGCCAGTAGAGGAGTGCTCAATCGCTGGGCGCCGTCGATCGAGCGAAGCCGAATTTTTCTCATGCTGCGCATTCAGGATTCTGGAAAGTACCTTGAACCCATAGTACAGCCGTGCACGGCTCACAGTCCGCCATGGAACCTGCCGAAAGTCCGAGCCAGCATGATGGACATGAGAAGCATTCCCGCGCCGAGCGCGACGACCTGGTGGATGCTCTTGATATTGAAGCTGCCGACGCGAAAGATGAGGAGCCATGCGACGGCAAGGTTGAAGATGCCCCAAAGAACATTGACCGTCGAGGAGGATAAGCCTTGTCCCGGCGGTTTTGCGAAGGGGCTCTGAAACTTGCGTCCGGAAACTCCATTGATTAGATGGGGCAGGGTGTTGGCGATGAATGCGCCGCCGAAAAAGTAGGAAACGTAGTAATACCAGGGCATGGTTGCTCCTTTCTGTCTGCCAAGCGGAATACTACTTGCTTCCCACCCATTCCGCCAAAACCGCGGAATAGGTCGGGCACCCTCGACATCATCGAATCTAGCTTGCGCCAAGGTAGATGAAGCGGGCAAGAAAGAGAGCGGCCAGGGTGTAGAGAAGCCAGTCCTGGCGGCGGAATTTGCCGGTGGCGAGGTGGATGATGGCCCAGGAAATGATGCCGAAGCCGAGCCCGTTGGCGATGGAGTACGTGAGCGGAATGAGAATGAGCGTTAGGAAGGATGGGACGGCGACGAGCGGGTCGGTCCAGCGAATCTCAGTGATGGTTGCGAGCATGAGTGAGCCGACCAGGATCAGCGCGGGGGCTGTAGCTGCCGATGGTACGATTCCGACGAAGGGAGCCGCTCCGATGGCGCCGAGAAAGAGCAGGCCAGTGACGATTGCGGTGACGCCGCTGCGGCCTCCGGCTGCGACGCCGGCGGTGGATTCCACATAGCTTGTTACGGTCGAGGTTCCGGTCAGCGAGCCGAAGACGGTGGCGGTGGCATCGGCAAGCAAGATGCGGTCAAGGCGGGGAATGGAGTGGTCGGCGGCGATGAGGCCTGCTCGCTTGGTGACGGCGACCAAAGTGCCGAGGTTGTCGAAGAGGTCGACGAAGAAAAATACGAAGACGATTTCAAGCAGGCCTTTGTTGAGAGCGCCGCGAATGTCGAGCTTCAAGGCGGTAGCGGCGAGTGAGTGGAATCCGCCCGCGGCGGGCGTCCAATGCACAATGCCGAGCGCCCAGGCGATGCCGGTGACGGTCAGGACGCCGATGAGGATGGAGCCGCGGACTTTCTTTACTTCCAGCGCAACCATGAGGATCAGACCGAAGAAGGCCAGCGCAGGTGTCGGGTTGCGGATATTGCCCAGGCCGACAAGGGTCGCCGGATCGCCAACCACAAGGCCGGCATTGCGAAAGCCGATAAAGGCGATAAACAGGCCGATGCCGCTGGCCACCGCGGCGTAGAGCTCGTGAGGGATGGAGCGGAGGATCATCTGGCGAATGCCGCCCAATGTGAGCGCGAGGAAGATTACCCCGGAAAGAAACACCGCGCCGAGAGCCGTCTGCCAGGGGATGTGCATCTTGAGGCAGACAGTGTAAGTGAAGTATGCGTTCAGGCCCATGCCGGGCGCGAGCGCGATGGGATAGCGGGCGACAATGCCCATCAGAATGGAGCCGAAGGCCGCCGATAGGCAGGTGGCAGCGGTGACCGCGGCCAGGGGCATTCCCGAAGCCGACAGTATGGCCGGATTGACCAGGACGATATAGGCCATGGTCAGGAACGTTGTGACGCCGGCGAGGACTTCAGTGCGCCAGTTGGTTCCCAGGCGGGCGAATTCAAAGTAAGTCTCTAGCTTTGTCAACATAGGCGAGTGCTTTTAGAAGAGCACAGACTTGGCGGATCGCAAAGAAATTTGTAAGTGGGAGTGGCTAGCCCAGCAGTTTAGCGGCTTCCTTGGCGAAGCAGGTGACGATGAGTTCTGCTCCGGCGCGGCGAATGCTGGTTATGGATTCGAGGTTGGGTCCATCCATCTAAATAGACTTTGCGGTCGCCGGACTGAGGTGCGGAGCCGGCTGCATCGCGGCCTATTTGCCGCCCGTGTTCAAGGACGCAAGCAGTTGCTCGATAGCAGGTTTCAAGGCGGGGACATCGCGGGTCACTGCATCCCATACGAGGTCTGTATCTATCTCGAAATATCCGTGAACCAGGATATTTCGCATCCCCGCAATCTGCAGCCACGGAATCGAAGGCGCGAGTTCACGGACTTCTTCCGGTATAGTTCGGGCCGCTTCTCCGACGATTTGAAGGTTGCGCACGAACCACGTCTGGAGCAGTTCGTCGCGCTCAAACGCTCTCTTCTCGCAATTGGAGTAGCGTTCGATTGCGGTGATTGCTTCCAAGATGTCACGCAGGCGCTCGGCGGGGTCTCTCAAACCGGAATAGCCTCCAGAAGTACCCGTGCGCGGATGCGAGCTTTCAGGCCCTTTACCGTGACGACGTCTACCGGGCGGCCAAGAGCAGTCTCCAGTTCCGACTGCAATCCGCCCAGATCGAA
>CAZSVJ010000230.1:0-5927 GCA_964610185.1 uncultured Occallatibacter sp.
GGCAGATCGGTGAGGTGCTCAAGCTGAGCGAGTCGGCGACCAAGTCGCTGCTCTTTCGCGCCTACCAGACGCTCAGGGACAAGCTGAAGGATTTTGTGTGAGTGGAAACAAGCCGGGCGCGACCGGCGGGAGTGGGGTGGTAACCATGGAACGGATGAAAAACAATTGCACCGGGATGGAATCGAAGCTGGCGGACCTGCTGCTCGATCCAGCCGCTGCGCCTGCCAAGGTTCAAGCTCATGTTGCGAAGTGCGCGGATTGCCGCGCGGAGTTGACGGAGCTCGAGGCCACGATGGCCTTGCTGGATACGTGGAAGGGACCGGAGCCGAGCCCATACTTTTTGACCAGGCTGGACGCGCGGATGCGCGAGGAGCGCGAGGCTGAGCCGGTTCATTGGCCGGCAAGCTGGATTGGACAGTTGCGTGCGCGATTCGCATACGGCCCGTCGATGCATGTGCGTCCGCTGGCGGCTATGGCGCTGTCGGTGATGCTGCTGCTGGGCGGCGGCACGTACATGGGCATAACCAATCTCGACAAACCGGTCGCACCGTCGGGACAGGCAGCTGTGGTGAACGATTTGCAGAACCTGGATAGCAACGCCCAGGTGTTGAGCCAGATGGAAGCGCTCTCCAGCACCAACAGCGAAAACGGGGACTGACGCTTGCATCCTTGGCGGTAAACGACGGGATCGGGAGAGACACGTGACCGGGGCACACAATGCGAAAGGGTTGCGCCGCGCGGCTTTGACTGTGATGGCGGCAGCGTTGTGTGTGCCCGGTTGCTGGGCCCGCGGCCAACGCGAGGGCGCGGCCCGTCCCGCGCCGCGCGCTGCCGCGCCCCATTTTCAAGCGCCCCGGACGCAGCCGGGCAGGCCCCAAGGCCAGGGGCGGGCGAACCAGCAATTCCAAGGCAGGCCGCAGGGCGGGCAGGCGCCTGTCTATCCCGGTATTGCGCGTCCAAATACCGGCTATCCCAATTCCGGATCCGCATACGGATCTCCGAATTATGAAACGCCAGGCCGGCCGGGCTATCTGAGTCCTCGCGCCGCTCCTCCAGGCCATCTTGGCGACTGGCTCAATCAGCACCGCGGTCTTCCGGTTCAGGACCAGGAACGGCTGCTGCGCAGCGACCCCAACTTCAACCGGCTACCGCCTGCCAACCAGCAGCGGCTGCTACAGCAACTGCATTCAGTGAATCAGATGCCGGAGCAGCAGCGGGAGCGCACGCTGGCTCGCAATGAAGCGATCGAGCGTTTGTCGCCTCAGCAACGCATGGGACTGAACCAGTCCGCGCAGCGCCTGGCCGCCATGCCGCCGGAGCGCAAGGCCCTGGTTCGCCGCGCCTTCCAGGATCTGCGCGCAGTGCCGCTCGAACAGCGTGAGACGGTGCTCAACTCCGCCCGCTACCAGGGCGTCTTCTCGCCTGAAGAGCGCGGCGTGCTCTCCGACTTTCTGCGCGTCGAGCCCTACGAGCCAGTGCGGTAGTTCGCACACATCCGAGCAATCAATGAGCGGAATGCCGCACCGGCCTAGATTAACTTTCTGTGAATGATATCGCCGAGCCGTTGACCCTGCACGAGCCCTCATCTAGTATCCACACCTATGGACACCTCAACCCTCGATCAACTACGCCTCGCCTATAAAACAGCGGTCGACCAATGGGTAACCGCCATTCGCGCGGAAGAGAACCTGGCCACGTCCGATCACTCCGAAACCGCTTGGGAAAAATGGGACGCAGCGGGATTCGCCGAGGAGGACGCCCAAGACAAAGCCAAGCAGGCCAGGGATGCATATAAAGACGGGCTTCGCGAAGCGAATATAGGATTCTGAAAAACCAAGCAAGTCAGCCAGTCGTTAATTAGACATAGGACGCCGCGCGCCATTACAACTAGCCGGTGCGACGCGGAGTTATGTTCCGCCCGAATTTAGGCCGGCGCCTCAGCACACCAAGATCATGGAACTCGGCGATCGGATAGGTCGCGCAGCCGGCATTCATCGCTAAGCTACAATGAAAGATGGGCCAAGGCCCAGAATTTTCCGCGGCGTGACCGCAACTAAAGCAAGGAGCTTCAACTTCTATGGCGATTCCCGCCACTCAAATGCGTCCTGGAATGATCATCAAGCACAACGACCAATTGCACCTGGTTTTCAAGGTCGAGCACCGCACCCCCGGCAACCTGCGCGCGTTCATCCAGGCCAAGCTGCGCAACATCCGCACCGGAGCCATGTTCGAGCACCGCTTCCGCTCCGCCGACGCCATTGAGAAGGTGGTGGTAGACGAGGTTGCCATGGATTTTCTTTACGCCGACGGCGACGACTACTACTTCATGAACCCTGTGGACTACGAGCAGACCGTGCTCAAGGGCTCCACGCTCGGCGATGCGATCGAGTACCTGACGCCCAACCTGCAGATAAAAGTCAGCTATCACGACGGCCAGGCTGTGGGCATCGAGCTGCCCGCGGCGGTCGAGCTTGAAGTGGTGGAGACCGAGCCGGGATTGAAGTCGGCCACCGCTTCGAGCGTGACCAAGCCGGCGAAGACCGAAACAGGTCTGGTTGTCCAGGTGCCCGCCTTCATCAATGAGGGCGAAAAGATTCGCGTGGACACCAGCGAGGGGGCCTACCTGAGCCGGGCGTAAGAAGGGGAGCGATGAACCGGGCCGACTTTCAGCGGCTTGCCGAGTTAAGGCTGAAGGAAGCGAATGCACTGCTGGCCGCTGAACTTCCAGATGGCGCATACTATTTGGCAGGGTATGCGGTCGAGTGCGCCTTGAAGGCTTGCATTGCCAAGAGAACGCACGAGTACGACTTTCCCGAGAAGAAGCTGGTCAATGACAGTCACACGCACGATATAAAAATCCTATTGCGTTTGGCTGGATTGTCGGACCAATTGAAGATTGATATTGGCCGCAATGTCATATCGGAAACTTCTTGGGAAACGATCGAACGCTGGTCGGAGCAGAGTCGGTATGAACTGATCGAAGGAGATGATACCTTTCGATTTCTTGAATCCGCACGCATGATTAACGCGGTGGAATTTGAGAAAGGTGGAGTGTTGCCATGGATCAAACAGTATTGGTAAATCTCGAAATCGACAAGGGACTGCGCGTCATAGAAGCACTTGACCGCGAAGGATGTTCTCCGGAAGTTGCGATGTGGGCCATGTTGCCGCAGTATGAAACCTGGCGATTTGTTCTCTCATCGAGCAAGATTTCAGGATACGAGGAATTGGTGACCCATCTGCGTCATGCCGGCGTGCAGTTCGGATCGCGCCCTTCCGTTTTGCTTTACCAGGCCAATGACCCGTTCATCACGGAACTGCGCAATAGGTATGCTGGACAAGAGGAAATCCTAGGACATCAACTGAGCAGTCAGTATTTTGGCAAGCAATATGTAGACGAGGCCTACGTATACCGCATTCGGTAGCTTGCGGCTGATCAAGGCAATTGAGAATCAGTCAGGAGGACTACTCCCGTGGGTACGCCAACATTGGTAAGCTTCGATATCGAAAACGGAGAAAGAGTGGTGGACGCCCTCGACAAGGCGGGCAAGCCCCCAAACGTCGCTATATGGGCCAAGCTGAGGGATTACGAGGATTGGAGATTGGTCATCGCTTCCGACCGGCTTGATCAATCATCTGAATTCTCAGGTTATTCGGAGATCAATGAGGCAATCCGCAAGGCCGGTATTCCGTTTCACAGAAAGCCTACGATTTTCTTGCGGCCGATGGACAATCCGATGATCCAGGCTCTGCGAAACGCCTATGCCTCCATGAGCGATATATACGGGATGCGTCTTGGAAGTCAAATGTTTGGCGATAAGGATCTCGAAGACGCGGTTGTCTATTGCATCCGATAAAGCGCGGATAGGTAGGTCCGCGAGTACAATTCGATTCACCATAAAGCCACTTCAACTAGGAGGGAAACCATTCCGATGCCTGTCCCCGACTCGATTGCTATTGCCGCCTTGAGCTTCAAACAAAACACCACTTTTCTGAACAAGAACCTGGAAGGATTGACGGACGAAGAGTGGACGCGCAAGCCCGACGGAGCTGCCAACGACGTATTGTGGATTGTTGGCCATGTGACCTGGGCGCGTAGCGCATTGCTGAAGCGGCTTGGAGAAGACTGGTCGAAGCCGTGGCTTGCGCTCTTTGGACGCCAGGCAAAGACCGATACCCCTCCGGCATTTCCGACGCCTCAAGAGGCGATAGCGGCGTGGGACGAATCGAGCGCGCGCCTCACAGCCGCGATGGATTCCGTGCCGGCGGAAGTGTTGGCCGCTGCCGCGACGAACGGGCCGCCGAGCGCCGACGGAAAAGTAAGCGGCATCGTGAACTTTCTCGCCTACCACGAGACCTATCACGTTGGGCAGGCTTCTTATCTGCGAGGCTGGCTTGGGCACCCTGGAGTCATGGGCTAATTCCGACACTTGCGCGAGTTAGAGGGAGCACGAAAAACCACCGCTGGTTGGCGGTGGTTTCCCATTTGCACGGGGTTGGATTTTCGCGGATAACTCCGTTCAGAATTTGGCCTCGGGCAAGCCCGCCGCGGCTGGCAGGCTTACCGGCTTTGCTTCAAGCAGCGCTTCGATGGTTCCCAGTGCGGCCAGCACGGGAGCACCGACCGGCGCGTCCACCTGGACAACTGCAAGGGCTTTGACGGGCTTCTTTCCGGAACGCTCGCGGCCCAGCGTGAAGTTGGCGATGTTGACGCCGTGTTCTCCTAGAATGGTGCCGATCCTGCCGATGACGCCTGGCACATCGAGATTGCGGCATACCAGCAGGTTGCCTTCGAGCGGCGTTTCGATATCGATGCCGTCGAATTCGAGCAGGCGCGGCTGCTCGCCATGAATCACAGTAGCGCTGGCATGCGAAGAGCCGGCCGCGGTGTGCAACTCGATCTGAAGCACTGAGGCAGAGCCGCCGCGATGGCTCTCGGTCTTCTCTTCGTGAATGCGGATGCCGCGCTCTTCGGCGACTGCGGCCGCGTTGATGCGGTTCACATTCTCCGAGCCTTGCAGCAGTCCAGCGATTGCGGCGTTGCGCACCAGCTCTGTTTTGGCGTCGGCCAGTGAGCCACCGTACGTGAGGTCAATGCCCTCAATGCCGCCCTTGCCCGCCGCGGCGGGTCTGCCCGTTTGCGCAAGAAACTCTCCCAGGCGGCCGGCCAGGTCGATGTATGGCGCAAGCACAGTGTACTCCTCGTGGCTCAGGGAAGGCAGGTTTACCGCATTCTGCACGACTCCGAGTTTTAAATAGTCGCGAACCTGCCGCGCAATCTGAATGCCGACTGCCTCCTGCGCCTCGGCCGTCGAGCCGGCAATGTGCGGCGTAAGAATCACGTTGTCCAGTTCCGCATAAGGTGTGTTCTTGGCCGGCTCTTGCGCGAATACGTCCAGCGCCGCGCCCGCAACCTGACCGCTTTTCAGCGCCTCAACCAGCGCCGCATCCTCGATGAGTTCGCCGCGCGCGCAGTTGACGATGCGCACACCTTTCTTCATCGCCGCCAGAGACTTAGCATTGATAACTCCCGTGGTTTGCGGAGTTAGTCCCACATGCAGCGTGATGTAATCCGATCCGGCGATTAATTCATCGAGAGTTACAAGCTTTATCCCGTTCTCTCGCGCCACGGCAGCCGAGACAAACGGATCGCTGCCGATGATATCGAGACCAAATCCCTTGGCGCGCTTAGCCACTTCCAGGCCAATACGGCCCAGGCCAAGAATGCCCAGGGTCTTGCCGCGCAACTCCGCGCCTTGGAGACTCTTCTTCTCCCACTTGCCTGCGTGCATGGTCGAGTTAGCGGCGGGGAGTTTGCGAGCCAGCGCCAGCATCAATGCAATGGTCAGCTCGGCCACGGCAACCGCGTTCGCGCCCGGCGTGTTCATCACCACAACGCCGCGGCGCGTGGCCGCATCGGCATCGAT
>CAZSVJ010000231.1:0-5858 GCA_964610185.1 uncultured Occallatibacter sp.
TATATGGACGCCAATGCCACCACCCCTCTGCTGCCAGAGGTGATGGAGGCCATGCGCCCATATTGGATGGAACATTTTGGCAATGCTTCTTCGATTCACCTGCACGGGCAGCAGGCGCACACCGCCGTAAACCGCGCCCGCGAGACCATGGCCGAATTCTTCAACTGCCACGAGGCCGAGGTGGTTTTCAATTCCGGCGGCACCGAGGGCGACAATACGGCGATCTTTGGCCTGCTTCACCCCGGTGACCACTTTGTTACCACCTCGATCGAGCATTCGGCGATTCTTGAGGGGGCGAAGCGAGTTGCGAGAGACGGCATTGAGACCACCTTCGTCGCGCCACAGCCCAGCGGCCTCATCGATCCAATGGATATTCGCCGCGCCATCCGCCCCGAGACACGGCTGATCAGCGTGATGCTGGCCAACAATGAGACCGGCGTGCTGCAGCCGGTAGAGGAGATCGGCAAGATTGCCGCGGAAACAGGCATCTTCTTCCATATCGATGCTGTGCAGGGCGCGGGAAAGGTCGAGTTCGATATGCGCCGCTTCGGATGCCATCTCTGCTCAATCAGCGCCCACAAGATGCACGGCCCCAAGGGCATCGGCGCCATGTTTGTGCGCCGCGGTACGCCGATTGAGCCGCTTTTGGTGGGCGGCAGCCACGAGCGCCGCCAGCGCGCGGGCACTGAGAATGTCCCTGGAATCGTCGGCCTGGCCAAGGCCGCGGAACTGGCCATGCACTCACTCGAAGATGGAACCATTGACAGGCTTGCGGCCTTGCGCGACCGGCTGGAAGAGAGGATTTTGCAGATCGAAGGCGCCGGGGTCAACGGGGCACATTCTGACGAGTGTCATCTTGAACGAGTCCGCCGCGGCGGACGAGTCGAAGGATCCGCGGTTGCTTTTTCGAGCCACAACCCCGTTCCTCGCGTGGCCAACACCACCAATATTTGGTTCGATCAACTTGAAGGCGAGGCGCTGGCAATCGCGCTCGATCTGAAAGGCGTGTCGATCTCCGGTGGGTCGGCCTGCCACTCCGGTGCCACCGAGCCCAGCCATGTTTTGATGGCTATGGGCCTGGACAAGACAAGAGCACGCGCAAGCCTCCGCTTCAGCCTGCTGAAGACCGCGACCGGAGCCGATGTGGATTACGTTTTGCAGGTCGTTCCGCAAGCAGTTGAACATCTGCGCGCGCTTGCACCGGTGGCCGCCGGAACGCTTGGCTAGGATTTTTTCATGACTGAGAACGCAACCATCGCCGTAGCCATGTCCGGAGGGGTCGACTCCTCGACGGTTGCGGCGATTCTCGCCCATTCAGGAGACAACGTAGTAGGCCTGACCCTCCAGCTTTGGGACCAGACGCGGCTGGCCGGCAAGCACGGAATCCCCGAGCAGCCCAAGGCCGGACGCTGTTGCTCGCTTGATGACGTGTACGACGCCCGCCGCGTGGCCGAGCATCTGCGCATTCCTTATTATGTCGTCAACCAGCAGGACCGCTTCGAGCAGGATGTAGTTCGCCCCTTTGTCAGCGAGTATCTCGCCGGGCGCACGCCGATTCCCTGCTCTCTTTGCAACAACCATCTTAAGTTTGATCAATTGCTACAGACTGCCCGGTCAATCGGCGCCGACCGCATCGCCACCGGGCACTACGCGATCAACGAGTACGATCAAGAACGCGACCGCTGGATCCTCAAGCGCCCCGCCGACCGGGCCAAGGATCAGACTTATTTTCTGTTTGGCCTCACTCAGCAGCAGTTGTCGCGTACGCTGTTCCCGCTGGGCCGCATGACCAAGCCCGAGGTACGCGAGGTTGCCCGCCAGCACGGTTTGGCGCTGGCCGAGAAGCCCGATTCGCAGGAGATCTGCTTCATCCCCGGCGGCGATTACAAGCAGTTTCTCACCGCTTATTTGGAGGAGCAAAGCGAGCAGTTCCCTGAGGGGGCCGGTGAGCTGGTGGCTTCAAGCGGCGAGGTCATTGGCCGCCACGAGGGCATCTCGAACTTCACCGTGGGCCAGCGCAAGGGGCTCGGCGTCAGCTCGCCTACGCCGCTTTATGTGCTCAAGATCGACCCGGCCAGCCACCGCGTCACCGTTGGCGCCGACGCTGAGCTGGCTACCCGAACCTTGCGCGCCAATCGCCTCAACTGGATCGGCATTCCCGGGCTGACCGCCCCCATGCGCGTGCGCGCTAAGATTCGCCACCGTCATGAGCCGGCCTGGGCGACGCTCGATCTTGCCGGCCTCGACGAGGTGGTAGCCACCTTCGATGAGCCGCAGCGCGCGGTCACTCCTGGCCAATCGGCTGTCTTTTACGACGGCGACGAAGTGGTTGGCGGCGGATGGATTATTTAATCAGACCTTGGTCGAGCTCTCGGCCAGGCTCAGCTAGAATCTGAGCGGGGATCGCGATCTGGAATGAAGACGCCGATTCAATTCTTCGCCGCCTTCGCTGCGCTTGTCTTCGCGTTGCAAGGCTCGTGCCACTCCCAATCGCAAGCGCCAGCCAGCCCCCAGCCTTTGAACGCCAGCATTTCCGACTACGGCACCACGTTCATCTTCAGCCCGCCTCCGATCTGCCCGGAGTGCCTGGAGACCGAGTTCGGCTTTCAGTCGATCGGCGACGGGCGCTACATTCCCACGGTCATTACCGTTGCACCTTTTAAAACGCCAACAGATTTCAGCGTGCTAGTGAATCTCGTTGACTCGGAATCGTCCCCCAGCGATCGAGTCACACATTTTGGAAATCGATTCGATTTCGTCGCCCGGCAGCGGGTTGCGGCAAAGGGCCCCTTCACGCTGGTGATAGCACCGCGAGGGACAGTCTTTACCCGCGGGGTGGATGGCGGACGGGCCGGCGGAACGGCAGCGCCGCAATATTCCTGGGGCAGGAATGTCGCTGCCGCGAATATCACCTGGACGGGTGGAATCGGCGTGTCCGTGGCGAACCCGCGGTCAGACTACGTGGGCTCTGTTGACTACTTCCGCACGCTGGACAAGAGAGGAACTGCATTCTTCCTCGGCTGGCAGCACGAAGTAACAGGGGGTCAGCAAACTGCGGGAATCGAAGAAGGGCTGATCATTCCATTTCGCAACGGGCAGGTCGAGCTTGAAAGCGCCCAGCTCGATCTCAACGTGAGCCCGGAATGGCAGTTCCAGGCCCGCGCGATTGTGAACTGGGGCGCGATGTTCACGAGGAAGTAGGGCTTCTTCTCTGCATTTCGCGCCGGCCGGCCACGAACTGAACCTTCCAGCTTCGCAGAGAATTGAAGCTAAATGAATGTTTCCCGGTCGCGGGAAGCGCGGGCTTCGCGAGGCTCCTTCATCGGCCCCCGCAGCGACTCGACAATCGCCTTGATCGATGCCAGCACGCCCGAAATCTGGCGCACCGGCCCGTTGACCACGCCGGCCACATAGTCGCCGGCACGGTCTACGGAATTCAGAAGGCCTGAGAACATCTCATCGATCCGGGTCGTCTGCTTGCGCACACGGTCGAGAATCTCCGCGACGGAAGCTTCGGCCTCGGCAGCCTGTACTTTGAAAGTGCGAACAATCTCCGCAACGTCGGCGGTGGTCCCTTCCAGCCTGGGCCCGACGCGATCCAGAATTCCACGCGCGTTTTGGACGACGGGCGTTATGGTGGATTTCAGATCCTCGATTTGTTCGACGATGGAGCGTGAAGACTTCTTCAGGGCCAGAAAAATTGCCAGCAGGATGAATGCCTGCATCACAATGGCCGCCGCGGCGACGGCAACCAGAATTAACTCGATGGTGTCGTGGTTCAGATTTTGCATCGGTGTGATCTCGCGCAGGGCATCTGCGGACTAACGACAACCGGTTCAATGCCCTCAGGGCAACATGAAGCGTTCTATCTGGAGGCCGCGCGCGAGCCGGAATCCGGATTTCTCGCGCGCAGTTCCGAAGCGCATGATCGAGCAACAGCAGCAGGACCGGAGCGGTTCCGGGGGAATGACAGCAACGTGGCGCTACGACTTGTTGTTGTGCTCGGAGGTCGTTGTTCGATAGGCCTCGCGTCCGGCATCCACCGCCGCGGCCACTCGTGTGCTCTGGTCTGCGACGAGGCCCTTGCCCCGCTCCACAAACTCTTCCCACTGCGCCCGTCCGCGATCAACGGCCTCGCGGCTGCGCCCCACATACTCGTTCACCTGCTGCTTGCCCTTGTCCACCAGGTCGCTCAATTGCTCCTTGCTCTGGTCGACCATGGCGCTCACCTGCTCGGCTGCCTGCTTGGTTTTGGCGCGTAGGTACTCGGTTCCCTCGCGGGCGTTGTTGGCAATGTCTTCGCGGGTCTCGCGGCCGCTCTTTGGGGCATACAAAATCCCCACAATTGCGCCCACGCCCAATCCAGCAACAAACCAACCCAAATGGTGTATCTTGCTTTCCTCTGCCATGACGAATTATCTCCTTCAGCTCAGCTTGAAGAATGCCTGAGCGTATCAAAACTGTTTGGTGTGCCGCAAATCGCGACTCGTTTCCAGGGCTGGATTCCAGAACCAGCCGTTCGAGGTTGAGGGCGCGGCCCCGGCGAAGCGGCCCCCGGAACTGCCCACAGCACATAGGATTCAACTACCGGGCGCGGGGTTGCAGTGTCTTTTGATAGTACATAGCTAACCTGCCGCACAGCAACACACTACACGCAATGATTTCCGCTTGGCTGTATGTTTTTGATCACTCGGCATCCCCGGCGACAGGACGGCGCCTGCTCAAAACCTGAGCCGGCCGCCGATCTCTAACGCGCTCATTTGACAGCCTTATCCGCCACATTCGCAGTGGTGAGCCAGAACCTCCGCAAAGTGCACGGCGCGGCGGCTGGAAAGCTGGGCAATCTGCTCACGGCAACTGAAGCCGTCGGCCAAAATCAGAGTCATGGAGCCGGCAGACTCGACCGCGGGCAGCAGACCGTCCTGGGCGATGGTCTTCGACACTTCAAATTTGCCGGCTTCAAAGCCGAATGGCCCAGCCATTCCGCAGCACCCTGCCTGGATGGCATCGACAGTCGCTCCGGCCTGGCGAAGCAGCGCAATCTCGCTGGCGGGACCGCCAAAAACCGCCTTATGGTGGCAGTGGCCGTGCAGCAGAATGTGCGCGCCGATCAGCCTGCCCGTGGCCCATGCCGGCGCTTTGGCAGCCAGCCAATCGGCCAATAGCCAGACCTGCCGGCTAAGGCGCTGCGCACGCGAGTCATTTGGGAAAAGCTCCAGCAGCTCATCCTTGAAGACGCTCGCGCAGCTTGGTTCCAAAAAGATGAAAGGCAGGCCCGCGTCGATTTGCGGGCCCATCCGGCCGAGGACTTTGCCCAGATAGTTGCGCGCGGCATCGAGCAGGCCGAAGTCATAAAGCGGGCGGCCGCAGCAGATGTGTCCGCGCGGGGTTTCAACCTTGAAGCCCGCCTGGGTGAGGACAGACTCGGCGGCAATAAGCGTTTGCGGGTGATAGTAGTTGTTCCAGGTATCCGGCCATAAGACCACCTGCAGCGCCTCCGGGGCTAAAGCCCCATCTTCTTTAGCTTGATGGTCGTACGGGCTAAAGCCCGTACCCTTCAAAGCTGCGGCTCGATGCCGCTGATAGCTTCGCAAAGCCAGGCGCGGCAGCTCACGTTGCTGGGCCACTCCAACGAGCCGCTTGAGGAACGGACTGGTTATGGGGCTGGTAAGCACCGCATTCGTCAAAGCTGGCGTTATCGAGCCCCAGCGAGCCAGCTTGTCGGCAAAGCCAAATATGTAGTGGTGAAGCGGATGAAGCCGCCCTTTGTAGTGCTGCGCCAGAAACTCCGACTTGTAGGCGGCCATGTCCACCTGCACCGGGCACTCCGTCTTGCATGCCTTGCAACTCAGGCACAG
>CAZSVJ010000232.1:0-5849 GCA_964610185.1 uncultured Occallatibacter sp.
CGCAGGCGGATGTAGCCCTCGATCACCTTGACGATGTCGGCCTGCTGCTTGACGGATTGGGCGAAGTCGGACACGGTGTATTTACTCAGGATAAGCCGCTCACGTCATGCGATCGATTCGCGCGGCGGCAAGAGCGTCAGTTGACAAGCCTTGAGCGAAATTCTACGCTGGTGCGGATGCGTATGCGCGTGTCAACCTAGGCAGGGATTATGTACTACATGGAGGGGGCTCTATGTTGCCGAATCAAACCACGACTCCTCTGCTGGCCGAGTCGAGTGTGGTCTATATTTGCCTTCTTGTAGGCGGGATCGGGCTGCTTGTGCTTGGTGGCATTGTCTGGTTCGGCATGTACCTTTAAGGTGGCCGCTTCCTTCGCAGGTTTCCGTTTGGCCCAGAAGATTGGTTCCATTTTGTTGAACGCTGGCTTCATGGTCCAGGAAACCCTTCAATTCGTCCGCTGATCGAGGCGTACACGGAGCAACTACAGAGGCGTAATGAGTTCTGGACAAGCTACGGTCAGACGATTGTAGCCGTCCTAATGATTGTCGTACTCACCATATTGCTCCTCACGCGCACCATTTCGGCTGAAGCCGGGCTACCGATTCTTTCTGGTATCTCCGGTTTCGCTATCGCTAAGAGCGTATCAGCTTCTCGGACTGGCCCGCCTAGCGACCCAGGGCAGAGGGGATAGATCGTCTTGGTGTTTGCGGTTGAGTTCCCAAATCCCGGGTCGCGCTGAAAAATTGTTCGGGTTGACACCCGCCCGCGTAGCTCCTACGCTTGAAGGTATGGAAGTTCAACTCTCGGCAGACCAAAGGGCGTTTCTTCGCCTGGCTTTGAAAACGGGCAGGCTGAATCGCGAGGAAGACGCGGTAGAGGAGGCGCTGCTGATGTGGGAGGAGCGTGAGCGAGCGCGCGCGGAGATAATCGCGATGGTCGAAGGCGCGGACGCATCCCTCGGCCATGGTCAAGGCCGCGTCATTACGCAAGAATCCATGCGCGAGCTCGCCGGCGATGTGAAACAACGAGGTCGCGCGCGGCTTGCAGCCGAGCAGCTAGCGGACCGCTGATGGCGCATCGCGTAGCGCCGGAAGCCGAAGCCGATTTGGACGACATCTGGTGGTATATAGCGAGAGGCAGCGGAAGTGTTGAAATCGCGGACCGCTTCATCGA
This sequence comes from uncultured Occallatibacter sp., assembly GCA_964610185.1. Lineage (GTDB taxonomy): Bacteria > Acidobacteriota > Terriglobia > Terriglobales > Acidobacteriaceae > Telmatobacter. Next base: position 1,174 of record CAZSVJ010000232.1, read on the forward strand.
ATTGCTCGCCGGCCGCTTTTATCTGCTTGCCAACAACCCATACATAGGCCGCCGCCGCGACCATGATCTGCGTCCTGGTTTGAGAAGTTTTCCGGTCAGGGATTACATGATCCTCTACCGAATCGAAGACGACGATGTATCGATTCTGCGTGTTCTGAGAGGCAGCCGGGATATTAAGGCTGCCTTCGGCAAGGATTGAATAGCCTGCACCGAATGCGGCCAGGAAAGTTGATGCCGGTCGGAGCGTCGATCTACCCTTCCCAGCCGATGGTTGCCGAGCGGAGGCCGCGAACGGCATTCGACAAAAAAATCGCGTCGGCGTTGCGCAGGTCTTCAAGGTAGAGCACTCGCTCGAACATTGATGGCATCGATTCCAGAAGATGACGGCGATGGACACCGGCCAGCAATCCGCATTCGATAGGCGATGTGAAAAGACAACTATCCTTCTCGATAAAAACGTTGTTGATCGCGCCTTCGGTGACTTCGCCGCGAAGGTTCAGGAACAGCACATCGTCGAAACCCGCATCGACAGCGGCTTTGAAGGCCTCAGCGTAGAGCGGTCTGTGGGTTGTTTTGTGAAAATACATGGGGTCGCCGGGGTCTGTGCGCTGAGGCGCGATGCGGACGCGCGCCGGTCTCGCGTGGCCGGTGATTATGGACGTTGGCAGGAGTTCGCTTTCGATTTCAAGGTTGCCGTCTTGGTCGAGGAGCAGGCGGACTTTGCGGGGATGTTCGCTTCGTTGGGATTCTTGGCTTCCCGACCATTTCGCGGAAAGATGCGGAACGGATGGGGCACATCGTGTTTTCGCAAAAGTTGCGGCGTGGGACTGTAGCGTGGCTTTCACGGTCGCGCGATCACATGGGAATCCGAAGTAGTGGGCTGAATCTTCGAGGCGATCCAGATGGAGCTCGATCAGCGGAAATTCGCCGTTCCAGAGCAGGGTCTCAATCAGTGAAAAAGTGTCCGTGGGCGGACTTGAACCTTGACCGAGAAACTTCGCCTTCAAGAGACATTCGCGAAACTCACTCGCGGGATCGGAGTCGATGACGATGCCGCTGCCGATGCCCATTGTGACATGGTCGCCATTCAGTTCGAGAGTCCGGATTGCGACGTTGAATACGGTCCGTTCCGCAGAAAAGAAGCCGATGACGCCGGTGTAGGCGCCTCTGGGCCGATCCTCGATACTGGAAATCAGTTGCATGGCGCGGACCTTCGGCGCGCCGGTGATGGAGCCGCAGGGAAAGAGCGCGCGAAAAACCTCCTGAAAGCCGACGCCGGGGCGAAGTTCACCGCTGACGGTCGAGGTCATTTGCAGCAGGGTGGGATAGCGCTCGACCGAGAAGAGGCTCTCGGCCCGCACGCTGCCGTAGTTGCAGATGCGGCCGAGATCGTTGCGCAGCAAATCGACGATCATTACGTTTTCGCTGCGGTTCTTCGGGTCGTTCGAGAGCCACTCGGCAAGGTCGCGATCCTCGCGGTTGGTTCTGCCGCGCGGCGCGGTTCCTTTCATTGGCCGCGTGGTGATGCGGCGCGTTGCTCCGTCATGATCCACGCGGAAGAACAACTCGGGCGAAAAAGAAAGGATGCGGCTGTTGGGTTGGGTGTGTAAAAACGCGCAATAGGGCGCGGGCTGGCGGCTGCGCAGGCGCTCATAGAGAGCGGCTGAGCTTCCCTTTGCATGAACCCGCATGGGAAAGGTGAAGTTGAGTTGATAGACGTCTCCGGCGCGAATCCACTCGTGAATGGCGGCAACGCGATCTGTGTATTCCTGCTCCGTGAGGGCAAGAGCCGTCTCCAAATGCAGTTCGACTGAGGGCTGAGGATGCGGTGTCGCGGCACGGGTTTGCTCAAGGCCCGGAGGGTCGCCATTGAGGAAAGATCCAGATTGGTGATCGAAGACATAACAACGGTCGTATATGCCGAACCAAGCAAGAGGTTGGGCCTGCAACTGGCCGGGCCGCATCGGCACGGTGGGTTCAAAGAAATGGGCGCATTCGTAGCTAAAGGAGCCCGCGGCATAATGACCGGCGGCGACGGCGCGTTCGATTTCCGCAAAGAGATTTGGGAGGTCAGCCGAGTCATTGGCGATCAGGATGCGAAGCGGGGCGATGAAGACGCGAGAGTAGCCAGCGCGCGGCTCAATTGAAGAGAGCTCAGCCGTGGCTGAGGCTGCATCTTCAAGCAGCACCGTTGCCGGGGTGTGCTCGACCAGCGCGTAGAGTTCCGCGGGAGGGGAATGCCGGCGGTTCATACAGCTAGATTACTGAACCGTCAGCGACATTGTGGTGGTGTTGGTGATGGCATCGACGCCGTTGCTGGATTGAGCGGTGACGTTGATAGTATAGGTGCCAGCTGGAGTGGCGGGATTGGTGGGCGGGCCGTGGTTCAAATAGTAGTAGCGTGGATTGCAGGCCGTTGTACCGAGCGTAGTGACCAGCGCGACCAGAGCCAGAAGCGAAAGCCGATTCAGCCAGGCGCGACGGCGAATTCCCCAGGCCAGCCCGCCCAGGCCAAGCGCGCCGGGAAGCAGAATCGCCAAAGCGACGGAGTTGGATTGAGGATGAGCGGCCGAGGCTGGATGAGCGAGCGACGCTGAAGATGCCGCCTGGGTGAGAATGACCATCGAGCTGGTGAGCGGGGCCGTGGCATTTGGCAGGACTTCGAGATTCTCAGGCGTAAAGCTGCAGGAGGACTGATCGGGAAGTCCCGAGCAGGACATGGTGATGAACATCGGGGCCGTCAACGCGGCGCTGTTCTGAGGCGTTATGGATGCGATGACCGTTCCGGTTTGACCCGGTGTGAGGCTAAGAGTTGCAGGAGAGACAGCAACCGTAAAATTGGGCGTCCCAGTGACCTGCGCCTGCACGTCGGCGACCGGGGATACTGATGGCCGATGCGTGGCGTCCCCCGAGTAGGTGGCTGCAAGGGAGTGGTCCCCGGCCGGCAGGGCGACGACAATACTGGCCTCGCCTTTGGCATTCAGCGCGGCTCCGGCCACCTGGACTCCGCGATCGCTGATAGCGACTCCGCCGGTTGCCGGAAGTCCATCGTCGCCGAGCACGCTCACCAAGATTGTTGCCTGCGTGCGTCCGGCCTGATCGCGGGTTTGCGCCTTCAGCGAGGTTTGCGTGGACAATCCCCGTGTCTCTGAACTCTGCGAGTCTTGCGCGGCCAGTGCCAGCGCGGGCATCGCCAACGCGATGCCGATTCCTGCAACCAACTTAAGCCGCCGACCGCGGCAGACAATGCCTCTCACGTGCGCCTGCTCCAAATCTCAAGGAAAAATCGTATACCGCCCGGTTGCCGCAGCGTAGAACTCCATTGTATCCGGCTGGGGCGCACCCAGGCCATTGGGAGATATTCTTTGGACGTTGGCGAGGGGAGAATGGCGTCGGATTCAATGTCTGATAGAGGCATTTGAGACAGCGAGACATTTAAACGTACAGGAAATCGATTGGGCCTGAGCCGCTATTCGTGTAATGCGATTCTGGCGTAGAATGCTTTCATCGGCGGTGCGCGAAAGAAGTCTGAATGAGTCCAAGCGACTGGAACTGGCTGTTGGCCATCGCGGGAACGGTCGCAAGCATCGCTGGAGTTGTCTTTAGTTGGATGGCGTGGGTACAGGCAACAAAAGCGAAGGATGCGGCACGAGAGGCCGCGGCGGCGGTTCGAAAGAGGAATACCGCCCAAGAGTTCCTGAGGCTCGCCGGAGATGCAAAGGAGTTTCTCTCTGCCGTTCAGCAGGGCCGGACGGAAAACGCGATTTCGACCGCAAATAATCTCTTGCACGCGCTTTCAATTATTCGCACCCGGAGCATGACTCGCGCATCCGACGTAGACATGCTCAAGACATGCGAAAGTGAGATCATAAGAGTAATAGTCGGTCTCAATGCGGACGGTGTTCCGACCGATCAATCCAGATTTTCAGACCTGCTGGACCGTTGTCATGCCATTCACCGTACCGTATGTGAACTGGCAGGGCGTATGGAACGTCTGAGCGAAGGAGCAGTTCAATGAACACCACTTACGATATGACCGAGTCTGCGATTCTGATCGCCAAGCTTCTTCGGCTGACGCGCGACAACAAGATTGAGTGGGTACAGAAAAGATCTTTCGGTTTTCCAGAGATGGCCCAGTACCAAACAGCGATCGACGGAGAATTAGAGGCGTTGGTCTGGTCAACCAACAAGGAGGCCGGGTTCAGGATATTTGAAAAGGGGCCTGAGCCCCGATTGGTTCCTCCCCGAGAGAGATTAATTACATATAATGCGGATGTGCCTTTTGTCTCATCTTCACCCCTCCTCATTTCTGAACGTGATCTCGTGGGAGTCTCTTTTGACCACGAAAACGGCGCAGCGCAGGGCGAAATATACGTCAACCTGATCAGCCTCCTTGAACTTGCCCGACGCTCGTCCGACAAGATCGAGCCAAAGATTGATCGCGTGAAACAGTATCTGGATCAGCTAGCCGTTTGACCATCCCATGATCGCTCATCTGCGCGGAAAGCTGATTCATAAGGAACCCGGCCAGGCCATTGTCGAGGCCGGCGGGGTGGGATACGACGTCACCATCTCCGTGCCTACGTTTACGGCGCTGCCCTCGGTCGGCGCCGAGGCCGCGCTGCACATTCATACCCAGGTCAGCGAAGATCAGATTGCGCTGTTCGGGTTTCTCG
>CAZSVJ010000233.1:0-5849 GCA_964610185.1 uncultured Occallatibacter sp.
CTGGTGATCATCCGGTACCACTGGCCGACGGCCACCCCGACGAGCGGGCCGCCCTGGGTGTACCGGCCCACCCCGATCATTCCCCAGTCGTAGCCGAGCTGCGAGTGCGCCAGCTCGATGATGTAGAGCACGATGTTGAGGCCGATGAGCGCCCAGGTGACGCGGGCGCCCGACGAGACCGCCCCCCCGAACCGGCCCGCGGCCTGCCTGACCCCGGAATTCCCGGCCTTAATGCAGTCCAGGCACTGATGGCCAACCGCGGCCGGGCGCAGGCAGTCCGGACAGGCAGGGCGGCCGCAGCGAGTGCAGGACACATAGGTCGGCCGGTCAGGATGCCGGTAGCAGACCGGCGGCGCGGCCTGGCTCTGTTCTTGCGCCTGACCCTGGTCCGGGGGGATGGTCATTGGCGGGCCTGGCCTACTCGGCCTCGTCGCGGCCGATCTCGACTGCCTCAAGCACGACGTCCTTCACCGGGCGGTCCCCCCGGCTCGTCTGCGCACGGCTGATCTCGTCGACGACGTCGCTGCCCTCGACGACTTCACCGAAGATGGTGTGCTTCCCGGTCAGCCACGGGGTCGGCACGGTCGTGATGAAGAACTGCGAGCCGTTGGTGCCCGGCCCGGCATTCGCCATCGCCAGCAGGTACGGCCGGTCGAAGGCCAGGTCCGGGTGGAACTCGTCGGCGAACTTGTAGCCAGGGCCGCCCGTGCCGGTTCCGAGCGGGTCGCCGCCCTGAATCATGAAGTCGGGAATGACGCGGTGGAAGATGGTGCCGTCGTAGAGCTTGTCCTTGGATTTGGCGCGCGTGGTTGGGTGGGACCACTCCTTTGCGCCCTCGGCCAGTTCGATGAAGTTCTTGACGGTGATGGGCGCATCGGCCTCAAAGAGGCGGACGACGATCTTGCCTTCGGTGGTTGAGAAGACAGCGTAGGTTCCTGCAGATAGGGGCATAGAGACTCCTGGAGTTTTATTTGGGATTCGTGGAATCCCAGGTCTCTCCGCCGCGGCGGACGCGGCCTGGGGCACCGGCTGAACTTCTTGGCTATGGTTTTTGCGCGGACGTGGCCGGCAGCTGCGGCATCGGCTGACCTTCGCGAACGATGGTCACTTTTTTCAGAATGACCGGACTGAGCGGCTTGTCGTTGCCGTCGCGCGGAACACGGGCAATGGCTTTGACGACATCGACGCTCGCATCGTCGCATTGGCCGAAAAGCGTGTAGTGCTGGTTGAGCGACTCGACAGCCTGCTCGGTGATGAAGAACTGGCTGCCGTTGGTGTTCGGTCCGGAGTTGGCCATGGCCAGTTTGCCGGGCTGATCGAAATTCAGGTTGGGATCGAACTCGTCGTTGAAGCTGTAGCCGGGATCGCCCATGCCGGTGCCGACAGGGTCGCCGCCCTGGATCATGAACTCTGGAATGACGCGATGAAAGGTGGTGCCGTTGTAGAGCGGCTTGTTGTGCTGCTTCTTCTGGGTTGCAGGGTCGGCCCAGTCTTTGGTGCCTTCCGCGAGGCCTATGAAGTTGGCCACCGCCTTGGGGGCCTGCCTCTGATAGAACTGGCAGGTGATGCGGCCCATGGTTGTGTCCATGACCACGCTTGGACCGTTTGGCCGGACGAGCACGGCGGCGGATGCCTGAGGCGCGTCGGGCAGATTGTCGGCGGGTTTGGTGGACTGCTGGGCCAGGACCGAGGCGGAAAAAGCAACCGACATTGCGGAAATGAAAAGCGTGTTCTTGATGATCATGACGAGTTTGAGGGTAAATCATGCGGGGCCGGAGAGGCTAGAGAAGCAGGGAACATTGAATTCGTCGTATCCCACCCATTTCGCCCGCTGCGACGGATGAAATGGACGGGGCGCACGGTGCATCGTTCACACTCATTGTCCCGGTTTCCTGCTAGACGAGACGCAGGAAGCGGTCAGCGCGGAGTTGCGCGCCGGGAAATACGAGTTCGAGATTGGTTGCGCCGAGCGTTTTGGCTACGGCTTCGCCGAGGACCTGGCGGAAGTCGGTAGTGACGGTCAGGTCGCGGCCTTCGTTGAGCTGCTCGTTGGCCAGGCCGGGCCAGCGGCCGTATACTTTCCCGCCTTTGACGTGGCCGCCAAGGACAAACATGGCGTTGGCGTGGCCGTGGTCGGTGCCACCGGTTCCATTTTGCCGAGCTGTCCGGCCAAATTCGGACATGGTCACCAAGGTTACAGTTTCGGCGCCGTCGCCAAGGTCACGCCAGAAAGCGCCGATGCTCGATGAAAAGTCGCGCAGGCGGTCGGCGAGTTGGCCGGTAACTCCGCCCTGGTTCTGATGCGTGTCCCAGCCGCTGACATCGGTGAAGGCTGCTTCAACTCCGAGGTTGGCCTTGAGCAATTGGGCAATCTGCTTCATGTTGTTGCCGAATTCGGTGTTGGGATAATCGACGCCTGGGCCGGGCTTGTACTGAGCGGGGTTGGCGTCGCGGAGCATCTTGACCGCCTCGAATGTTTCTTCGCCCGTCGAGTGGAAAATGCTATCACCGCTGTCGCCGTACATGGCTTGGAAGGCGGCGGCTGCCGGCGTGGGAGCCGCATTTCGATTGGGGTTTTGAGCGCCGACGGCGAAATTGTTGACGTTGGACAGAGCGATGGCGGGAATCTTTCCGGCGAGGGTACGCGGGACCTGAGCGCCGAGGGCGAGCGCGCGGAAGGCAGTGTGCTCCTGATGGTGGCGGAGGGCCTGATTCAGATCCTCGGATTGAAGGGCGCGGTTCAGCCACCCATCCTCGGTGGCCTTGACGCCGGGCGTGCCTGACTCCATGTAGTCCTGAGCGTCGAAGTGGGAGCGGGACATATCGGGCGAGCCAGCGGCATGGACAACCGCGAGATGGCCCTGATCGTAGAGCGGCTTGAAGGCCGCGAGCGAAGGATGGAGGCCGAAGGAGCCGTCGAGGTCGAGAACCTGATTCTCCGGGATGGCGATGCCGGGACGCATGGCGTAGTAGTTCTTCTCGCGGTAAGGGACAACGACGTTGAGGCCGTCGGCTGCGCCGCGCTGGAAGATGACGACGAGGCGGCGGCCGGGCACGGCAGCTGCTTCAGCAATGACGGAGCGGACTAGAAAGCTGGGAATGGCGGTAGTGCCGGCTATAGCGAGTGCGCCGTTGCGAAGGAAGAATCTCCGGTTGGTCTGCATGATGTACCTCGTTTGGCTAACTCATCCTCAGTTATCGGCGCTGAAATTCCGGCGAGCCGAGTAACAGCCCAGCTAATAGTTGGTCTTGCCGATCGAGCGCGGCAGCAGCTTGAGCTTGATTAACTGGCTTGACGGCTGCGGGAATTGCCTTTGCCGGTGCCGCGGCTTGAGCGCTTTGCTGTTGAAATTGATCGAGGACCGCGGCTCGGGTGGAGTTACTAACTCCGCCGGCGACAAGAACAGGTTCAAGACGCTGCTCTTCGGATTCTGGAGTGGCAGCAGGGCTCAAAACAATTTGATTAGGCCATCCAACCGTTATGCCGGGAAGCTTGTTGGCGGCGAGTTTAAGCGCGAAGTTCATCCGGTTGACTAATGCGCCCGTGCTCACCCATGTGGAGGCCTGCCAGTTATAGCCGGTCGGAGGGATTGCGCCGTAGAGGGGCATGCCCATTTCGCGGAGAGCGTTGACAAGCGGCTGCATGTTATCCGTGGTTGCATTGCCGGCGCGGGCGGCGGAGACGACAAACTCAATCGGAGTCTTGACCTTGGCGCGATAGGAGCCGGCGGCCCAGAATTCGGGCGAGCGGAAGAGGGTATTGAGTACGGCAGAGATATTGCCGCCGCTGGATAGATACGACTTGGCCATGCGATCGACGATGGCTTGCGGAGGATCGTCGCCGACGAAGCGAATCGCGAGTTTGCGAGAGATGAATTTTGCCGTGGCTGGACGCGTGGCCAGCATATGGAGCAGCTCGCGGCCTTCCTGCTCGCCATGGTCTTTGAACTTTTTACCCAGGACCTTTTTGGCGCCAGGCTCATGACGGGTTTCATCGAATTTGAATTCGCCGCCCCGTGCGGGCTTGTCGACCGTCCAGCCGGTTAGAATGCGCGCGACCTGAGTTACATCGGCTTGGGTGTAGCCGCCGCTGACGCCCAAGGTGTGAAGTTCCATTAGCTCGCGGGCGTAATTTTCGTTCAGGCCTTCGGGAGCTTTCTTCTTCGCGTCGGGGTTGCGCGCATCTCTTATCTTGTTGCGCTCGGCAGCGGGCGAATCGGGACCCATGCTGCTGGAGTTATCGAGATAGAGAAGCATGGCCGGGCTGTGCGCGGTAGCTTCAAGCAAGTCCTCGAACTTACCCAATGCTAGGGGGCGAATTACATCGCGCTCATAACTGACAAGATAGTAGGGAGTTTCTTCGTTCTTGCGGAGATAGACATTGAAATGGTTGAGCCAGAAGTCGGTCATGACTTCCTGAAGCTGGGCGCTCGAGTATATGTCGCGAGTTAGTCGCTGGGCGGCTAACTCGTCGATAACTACGCGCTGGGGGTTTTCGAGGGCGTCGACAAACTCGCGCTGGACCGGACTCAGATCGGCTAAGAGCGCAGCACGTTGCTGCGGCTTCAAAGCTTTGCGAAAGCTGTCGAAATCGGGTTGCGACAAAGTTCCCAAACGGGTGATGCGCTGCGGCGGAGAAAGGGCCAGGATGCGATCGATTCTTTCCTGGGGAAATGGCGACTGGTCGGAGTTCGACGTGGCAGCCATCATGTTCATCTGGCCGGAATCGACGGCCTTTGCAGGAGCCATCGTCGTGGCTGCGCCGTCCATGGTTGCTAAAGCGGCTGGCGGGTCCTGGCCCTGGATCATGGCCTCGGCCATATCTTGAGGACTCATGGCTGGGGGACTCGTGGCGGCATTCATCGCGGCGCCGGGATTCGCCGGCGCATTCGGGGAGATGGAAGCCTGCTGCTGGTTTTTCTGTTCCCGTTCCTGGCGGCGCTGCTCTACGCGGGCAAGCTCGTTGCCGTAGATTGCCTCAAGCGCAGGGTTCTTGGGAATGGTGGCTTTGCCATCGGCGACCTGACGGATGATTGCGTTGCTGGGATAGCGAGCGAGCAGGGTCTGCGGGTCCAACTGCATGGCAGGGAACTGGGCAAGACGGGCATTGAGGTCGGCCTGGTCGAGGGTCTCGGGGTGCAACTGCTGATTGAACCACTGATCGAGGCCCATGGCGCGAACGGTTTCCAGGTCTCCAGGACGCGGGCCGAAGGTGAAGCGGTTGAGAGCGTGGAGGATGCGTTCGTCGCCGTGCAACTGGCCGGATTGATAGGCTGGCCGGTGCGAGGTGCCGTTGCCAGACTGATTGTCGGGGGAGGGAACTGACTCGGCGAATGCAGGCGCGGACGGCCCGATAAGGCTGACGCACATCAGGCCGGCTAACGTCGCTTTGAAGCGTTGCATCGATGGCGCTCCTGGGAAAGGTGGCCGGAGTGCTGGCACGGCGCGAGCATTCCACCTATTGGAACCCAGGATACGCCGCTTAGTTGCGCGGGGCGAATAGCTATTAGGTGTGATCGTTCCGCCTGGTTTCTAAACCATTGCGCGGCGGAACTGGGGCTCCACGTCGGCGTTTGCGGTGAGGTAGCTGTCAATTGCGGCCGCGGCCTTGCGGCCCTCGGAGATGGCCCAGACTACCAGCGACTGGCCGCGGCGCATGTCTCCGGCTGCGAAGATGCCCTCGACCGAGGTCATGTAATCGGCGTTGGTGGCCACGTTGCCGCGGTTGTCGAGTTTGAGGCCGAGTTGCTCGATCATGCCGGAGCGCACCGGACCAAGGAAACCAAGTGCCAGCAGAACCAGATCGGCTTCGACGGTGAACTCGCTGCCCGGGACCGGCGTGAAGGAGG
>CAZSVJ010000234.1:0-5802 GCA_964610185.1 uncultured Occallatibacter sp.
CGGCGACCAGCTTCTTCAATCGGGAGTTCTCGTCGCGCAGGTGCTTGACCTCTTCAGCCTCGCTCACGTCCATGCCGCCGTACTTCGCCTTCCAGGCGTAGATGGTGTGTTTGCTGACACCCTGTTCCCGCGCTACATCCTCCGCGCTACGGCCTGCCTCGACCTGCTTCAGCGCCCCGATGATCTGCGCTTCGGTGTGCTTGCTCTTGCTCATCTTCCTTCCCCTTTCCTTCGTCCAAATCGTATTCCAAATTGGACGGATTCAGGGGGTCAGGTCAGCGCCTCACTGCTGTTTACAGATGCAAACACGCCAAGGCCGCCCCGAAGAGACGGCCTGCGGCTGCTTAGAAGCTGTGTTCCTACTGCAACGAACCGACGGCCCCGGCTGAAGTATCTCGGACAGAGATGTCGATGCCAGCGCACTTGATCGCTTGAAAATCGAGGCTCGGGTGTGTTTTATACGTAACTTCCAAATGCGATGGACTCAGCCATTTCATCTGCAGATCGATAGATTTCTCGTTTTGGGTAAACAGCAAAATCTGGATTGGAGTCTGAGAACCTTTGCTCGCCCTCAACGAAACAATGGTTTGCAAACCGGCGGTTCCTGGGCCACCATACTCGTCCGTCCTGGCGATCGCATGCCATTGCCCATCTGGCGATAGAACTTCAGTGGACCAAATTGTCGCTACATCTCTACAGCCAGAAATCAAAGAGCATAGTGAAATGCTCAGAAGTAGCATCGTAGCCAAAATCGCTAGGCGATTCGCGCGGAAGCGCACTGACACTCCGAAACTGTCAATCCCTTGAACATTGATTATTGATGACATACGTTTCCGCCTTGTTGTGCGTTAAATCCTACGGTGATATATGCAACGTTCACTTGAGGCGTGTATGGATAGTTTGGAGCAGCCATCGGTGTACCCGGTTGGTATTTGCTTCTGTACTGCGCATAGATGTCCGCTCCAGCGAGAGCTTGGCCGAGCGAATAACCTGCGGCACTCATGTAGACTCCATACACATAATTTGCGTACGCGGGGGTTGCCCCAAGAGGTTGGGCATCCAATGCACCACCCGCACGAAACGCAGCTAGATTAGCTAGGTCCAGTAATGAATTATTTGCTGCCGCTTGTCCCTTAGCCTGATACGCAGTTGCAGGTAAGGCGTTGCCACGTTGGGTGCAAGGCTGGGTAACGTTATTTGGGGCAAGGACCGCCCAGTTTCCCGGCCGACCTCGCGGAAATGCGCGGTAGCGCCCTGAGGTACAGCGTGTAGTAAAAGATTGGAACGCTGAGCAACACAACCACGATGAAGCTAACTATGGCGTCCTTCCGATCCACGAGGCGAAGCTCAACACCCGAGTAGAAAACCGCAATGGCCACCGTAACACCAAAAAGTGCCATACCTAGACCCCACCCGCGCGCCAGCCGTTTGGGCGAAACGCCCATCTCTTCCCATTTCCTAAACCACCAGATCAGCGGCGCCATGATCGCCCAAGGCACCGCGAACGCCAGATATGGGCCTGCAAGCTCGCCGGTAGTTTTCTTGAATACCCACCCGGCGATGAAAAACGGTCCGAGTTCCAGCACTAGCCAAAAGACAAGACCCCAGAACATCCATGCCCAAATGTTTTTACCGAATTCTGAAATGGAAAAGTTCATCGTGGCTCCTACTATTCGCAGTTAATGGCCTGCTCGATTCCTGGAATCACTTCTTCTTTCACCTGGTAGACCCCGAGGCCTCCCAATACAGCGCCGCCAGCCGACAAGGAAGCCCCGCCGAATCCAGCGGCAACACAAGTCGCCGGCTCAAAAGGTGTGGAGAGTAAGCTGCTAGGCTGCCGAACGGTCCTGCCGAATTCAGAATGTAGCTTTGCGCTCTGGAGATCTGCTACCTCGCATGAATGCCTGCTGCGGCTAAAGTTGCATTGGCGCAAGGATCTTTACTTGGGGCAATACCAAATGCACTAGCGCCGAACCCCATCGTACAAGTGCTCCCTTGCATCATAGCTGCGCCTATGAATTTGCCGTTCCGACGGGAAAGCCTTGGTAAACAATCTTGATAGTCCCTATATGATCCAATTTCTTCGAGATATCGATGGGTTTGAGACCGCAAGAATCGCAGACCACAAGCAGCGCATCGCCGCTTAGCCAGCGAAGCTGGACTTTGCCAGCCCAAATCGCTACGAGCGCTGAAGAGTCGCCGATATGTCTGGCATTAACCGCCTCGTTCGCGTCTTGACCGCTGGGGATCACAATCAAGAAGAACTCGTCCGGGACTCTCGCTGCCTGGTAAGAGCGGTCGACCAGCAAAGCCGATGACTTCCCGTCCGGGCTATCCGTCTTCATAACTACCGTATTTTTCATTGGAGCAGGCTTGCACCCCAACAGTACAACTAGAAGAAGGAGGAACAAGCTCCAAATTCGCATCTAGCAACCTCCCTTCTTGGCGATTGCTAGCCCCTGCCGAATTTGCTGGTTATCTGATGGAATGTCTCCGTGCGAGCTTGAGAAGATGGACGAACCATAAACGCCACTGAGCTTCCCGTAAATACCTGCTCCATACTGGCAGACCTGACCGCCCAGCCAAGTGTTTCCGCCAAATTGCGAACAGGTCGCGCCGAAGTTGATATTCCCAGCCGCGACGTTTTCCGGCGTCATCCCCATCGTCGTCTTTGGGTCCCACGGGCCACCCGTTTGGACTAAACCGACATAAGCACCCGCCGCGCCCCCAGCGGATGCTGCTCCTCCTGGCGACCCAGCATTGAGAAGGCCAGACCAAAACTGCCCCGCCAGGCTCTTTGCAACCTGTATGTTTTGGCTAAGATTCAGCGGTCCAGCTTGGCAGTTTTTACCTGGGGCACCGCCGCCTAGCAGATCGCCGTAAGCTCCTCCTAATGTCGAATCTCCAAATGATAATTGGTAAACCCAATGGCCCAAATCCTCCCACTCCCACCCCACGATCGGAGCCAAACCACCGTCGAGGCCTGGTAATTCCCCAGTTTGAACGATATAGACCTGCCGCCAATCTGGGACCCAAAACCACCCGCCTGTCGCGCCGCCGCCGCCGCCAACGCCACCACCGCAAGATACAGGAGAATCCTCCCAGCCCTCGTCTTCAATGCAAATACTTGTCAGCCCGCTTGGATCGGTAAGCGCAAGAGGATTGTTCAACACGTAACTATACCGATTCAGGCTTTGCGGGTTTGTCTGATCGTAGCTGCCGTCGTAGGGATCGGGCCGGTTGAAACGCCCCATCGTGCCAAGGTTGCGGAACATTGCGTAATCGCTGCTGGTTTCCGCGTCGGACTCATAGCCGGTAAACAGATAATGATTGTCGGACGGCGACGAGCCGTAGTTGTGAAACAACGTTCCGAATGAATAATAATCGTTGTCATCGGCCAGGCTTCCCGATGCGCTGCCCGTAACGCGAGTCGAGCCGAGTTGATCGTGGAAGAGGAAGTTCCCCGTTCCGGACGTATCCTCATGCCAGACCAGCAGACCGGCGAACTGTACCTGCTTGCCCATTGTCGAACCGGAACTATTCGACTCATCGAGCAGTCCGCCGGCGCCCGGCCAGTAAAGCGTGGCCGTGCCGCTCACCGTCTTCTTCACCCGATTTCCGTCGCCATCGTAGACGTACGTGCCGCTGCCTCCGCTCAGGATGCGTCCTTCCGCGTCGTAGGTAAAGGTGTTGCTGTACTGGTCCTTCGTCACTTCACCGGCCGAGTCATAGGTGAGGTTCGAGAGTTGATTGTTCCCGTTCGCGGTTACGGTAAAATTGTTGCCGCTCAAGCCGCTCATCGGTTGGGTTTGGATGAGGTTGCCCCAGTTGTCGATGGTATACGTCTCGCCCCAGTGGCTTGCATCCCGCCCTGAAGCCACTCGATTCATGTAGTCGTACGTGTAGGTCTGACTCCTGGCGCTATTCATCCCGTTCGCGATGGAGAGGATATTCCCGTTGTTCGTGCCGCTTGTGCCGTACCCGTAGGTGAGGCTCTGAATGGTGCTTCCATTCAACGTCGCCGAGATAACCGACGGCTGTAGCCGGTTGTTGTACTGAATGGAACGCACGTACGCCCCTCCGCCGGAGGTCCGCTGGTGATTGAGCGAGGTGAGCTGACCCGCCGCATCGTAGACGGCGCTGGCCGCATACGAGTTCCCTGATCCATCCACTATGCTCGTCGGCCGCCCCGAGACATCGTAGCTGTCGGTGAACGTTGTGCCGCCGAAGTCCTGCACCGTGTTCGTCGATCCATCGGCGTTATAGGTGTAGTTCGCCTGGTTGGTGACACTGTTGATCGTCTTGCGCACCGCCGCGATGCGGCCCATGCCATCGAAGCTCCACGCCGTGCTGCCCGAACCGTCTCTCATGCCTGTCCGCAATCCGTTTCCGTTCGAGATCGTCAGGCCATCATAGCTCGATTGATCGTAGTAGTACGCGATGGATGCCGTACCCGTGCCGATGCTGCTGCCGCCATAGCTTTTGCCCGTGAGCCGGTTGAGCGCGTCGTATGAATAAGTGGTCGAGGTGCTGTTCGCGTCTGTGCGCCCGCACGCCAATGTTGCTATCCCGGCGCAGGAACCGCTGCCGTTCGGATACGTGTAGCTGATCGTCCCAGCTTCCGGCGTTGCGCTGCTGGAGGTGCGCCCCAGCATACGAGATCTGACGATGACCATCGCAGATGACAACAGCTCACAAGATAGGCCTGGTAGAAAGCGTAACTCAATCGCGTTGATTCGCGGATTCTATGGGCGCTTCTGCATTATCCCCCCTTTCTGTTCGCGGAAGGAAGGCTAGCATTATGAACAGTGTCTCGCCGACGGCCCCTGAGGGGAAAAAAGAAGCATGTAAGACGTACATTGAACAGACAAAACTAATTGTGACCCTAGCGTCGGCCTTTTTGTTTGCTCCGGCAGCGCTTGTCACGATATTGAAGGATAAAGCTAGCGCGGGCGTGGGCAATCCTGTCTTGGCCTGGTTTGTGGCCATAGAAGCATTATTTTTTTGCTCCGCATTGTCAGGGTACGTAGTTCCTGGCAGCTTAGCCGGCTCCCAGGACGACGGATCGTTCGATGTGTTTCGCGGAGCAACAAGGTGCTTTTCGCTTCTCCAGTTTGGGCTGTATTTGGGCGCATTGGCGTTTTTATTGCCTTGGCGGTACACCTCGTCAGCAGGTAGCCGCGGCAAAAAAATTGGCTGAGCTTACAATTGCAGTATGATGGCCGCTGTCGGGACTTCCATACCCTCTCCCTTCAAAGTCGTGCACACGGTGTGTTCGCATGACTGCCCGGACTCTTGCGGGGTGCTGGTTACGGTGAACTCTGAGGGCCGTGCCGTGAAGGTGGCGGGCGACCCGGCGCATCCCGTGACGCAGGGATTTCTTTGCGGCAAGGTGGCCAAGTATCTGGATCGCGTGTACTCTCCGGATCGGATTCTCTATCCATTGAAGCGCAAGCCAGGCGCAGCAAAAGGGCCGCTCGCCCGCGGGCGCGAGCACGAGGCGTTTGAGCGCGTGAGCTGGGACGAGGCGCTCGACGCAATTGCCGCGCGGCTGAAGCGGGTTGCGGAGGAGTTTGGTCCCGAATCGATTTTGCCTTATAGCTACGCGGGGACAATCGGTGTGCTCGGGTATGGATCGATGGACCGGCGGTTCTTTCATCGGCTGGGCGCGAGCCAGCTGGACCGGACAATTTGCAGTGAGGCGGGCGGCGAAGCCTGGAAGCTGGTCTACGGCAAGAAGCTGGGCACGCCGACGGAGGACTTCCGGCTGGCCAAGCTGGTGCTGGCGTGGGGCGCGAATAT
>CAZSVJ010000235.1:0-5796 GCA_964610185.1 uncultured Occallatibacter sp.
AGTTTGGGGGTGGTGAGTCCCGCCGTGGCGGGAATCTGCTTTGGTCCTTCGCCATGTCTGATGGCAACTTTAGGGACAGGACACTAGCTTACCGCATAGATCGAGTCGATATCGAACACGTCGGTTGAATCCTCGAAGCCGAATTCGCGCATCCGCTCCGGCCACTCGCGCATGAAATCCGTGAACTCTTCCGCCGGAACAGGCCGCTGAAAGAGGTATCCCTGGCCAGCCTCGCAGCCGATCTGCCGCATCGCCGCGAGCTCGCCCAGTTCCTCGATTCCCTCGGCTACCATGCGCAGCTTCAATTGCCGGACCATGGCGACGATGGTCTCGCATAAAGCCAGCATGTCCCGCGAGCGGTCAATGCCGCGGATAAAGCATTGGTCGATCTTCATGGTGTTCAGGGGCAGATTCTTCAGCACGTTGAACCCCGTATAACGCGTGCCGAAATCGTCGATGGCGACGCGAACTCCGATCGCCCTCAATTGCCGCATTCGCTGCGCAAGAAGCCCTTCGTCCTCGAAGGCCAGCGATTCGGTCATCTCCAGTTCGAGTTGCGTCGGCGCAATGGGAATCTTCTCCATGATGGTACGCACCATGCGAGGGCAGTCGTCCGAACGCAAATTCGCGGGGGAGGCGTTCACGGCGACAATCGGCAAGGCAAAGCCGAGATCGCGCCATTTCCGGGCCTGCTCCAGCGTTGTTCGCAAAGCGAAGTCGAAGATGCGGTGAATCAAATCGGAGCGTTCGGCGACGGGGATGAACTCGGTTGGCGGGATGGAGCCCAGGTCGGGATGGTCCCAGCGGATCAGCGCTTCCGCGCCCAGTATCTCTCCTGTGTTCAGATCCACATTCGGCTGGTAGAACATTCGGAACTGGCCGCCCTCCTCCAGTCCCTTGCGCATCTCGACTTCCAGTAGATGGTCGCGCACAATCAGGCTGTTCATCCGGGGATGAAAGGCGACGACGCGCCGGCTCTTAATGTAGCCTGCGCGAGCGGATGCAAGGCTGGCAAAGCGCACCAGGTCTTCGGGAGATTCGGTGTCGGAGGGGTAGAATGCCACTCCCGTGGCCACCTCCGGCTCGGCTGCTCCATCGCGCTGGCGCTGCGGGGTGAGCAGATCCATGGCTGCCTGGACACGGCGGCGGCCGGACTTGCCCAGCTTTGAGGCTCCCATGGCTACAAGGAAGCTTCGCGCGCCGAAGCGCCCCAACAAAGCATCGTCATCGACGCCGGAGCGCAGAGTTCCAGCAATACGGCGGGCCAGAGCCTCGGCTCCCGTCCAGCCCCACAGAGAAAACACCCTTTGAAGGTTTACCAGGTCGATCCAGATCAGCGCGACCTCCTGCCCCGATTGGCTTGCCTTGAGAAGAGCCGCAAGAGCGTCCCGGAAGGCGTGGTGGTTCAATAGGCCGGTTTGAGGGTCATATCGCTGATTGAACGCCAGCATCTGTAGGTCGAACTCAGTAGCGGCGGATTGATCCCGCAGAGGCTCCAGCCCCTTTCCGGCATTGGTCTCGCGTGCGAGGTCCGATCGCTGGCCCGCCACAGAAGCCTCCAGTAGTGAGTGCGATTTTTCTTCGAACCTCATCGCGCCCAATGTACAAGATGTCGATTTGGGGCCCGTTAATCGCGTCGAACCATCGACATATGCTCGCTGCGTTTCTTGTCGAGCTCAAGAGAGCGTTGACTTGTTTCTAAACACTTAAATCGGCAAGTGCAAGCCGGATTAAACGATTTAGTCTGCAACTTGTGTGCTAGTAGTTACTGTTTCCAGAGGAGAATTGCGGGCGTGAATCCGGGTGGAGCAGCCTTGTTGGCTCATCATCGGCCGCTTTTCTGCTGCGCTGCGGCAATCCGGGGGGAATTTCGGCGTCCAGCTATTTCTTGATGTGCTGGTCGGCTGCGTCCACGCTCCAGAAGTCGGCCGGCAACTGCTGGTTATAGGTCACATGGACCACAAAATATTGCCGGATGATGTCCTGGTTTTTGAATCTCGTAATGGTAAAAGCCGTCGGAATGCCGTCGAATGTGTGGTAGTCGTCGTACTCTTCGGCGTCGAGATTTTTGTCTTTAAACACCGGATCGCGCCACTCGAAGGTGCGGCGCAGGGGCAAGTGAGTCTGGGTGTCCATAAGAATCGTGACGGCCTCATTCTGGGCGGAGATGAGAGTCACCTGATCGGCCAGATGCCGCTCCGCCAGCCGCTGGCCCTCGTAAACCAGGATGGTATTCGGATCTTTCAGCCAGGTCTTGACGACGGTCTCGATGGAGTGGTCGCGGCGGCGCAGCCAGTCGTCCACCTGTTCCTGAGGCAGCGCCTTCTTGCCGCGATAAGTGACCTCCCAGCCCTGGCGGCCAAGATAAAACTGCACCACGTCGCGGTGCTTGGTGAATTCGATCCTGTCCTGGCCGGGCCAGGCATGGTACTCCCAGTAGTCTGTAGTGCCGCCGCCAGGCTGGCCATGATCAAACCCCGCCACGTGGCCCTGGCGCATCATATTCTTCATGTTCAGCCAGGCGTCGCCGCCCATGGCCTTCACCATGGCGTCCAGCGCCGCGCGCGCCTGCTTTGCATTCTTGTCGCCCGATTCGTCCGCGGTCTGCGTTCTGGTCGCGGGCGTGAGGGTCAGCATCAGAAGGGCCACAGCCACCGGCAGAATTCTGCGCATCAATTTCGCTCCCCTGACCATTGGACGTGTTCGAAAGCCCAACGCAGCAGCGCCGGACTTGATCACGAGGTCACAGGGCTCAAGCTACCGCAGGGAACCTGTCCGCGGCAAGCGCGCGCAGGTGGCCCGGTTCGGCGGGAGAAGTTGCGGGAGGGGCTGCGGGGGGCTGGTCTGGGAGTGCCGGAGCCGGGGGTGCGGGAGCCTTGAGAGCCGGGGTTGGCGCCGGAGCTGGCACGGCAGGATCGGGCGCTGGCGCTGGCGCCGGTTTGCGGACTTGTGAAGGCTTGAGCGGCTTGGGAGGTTTGGTCTTCACAAAGACGGTAAACACGCCGGGCAAGTCTTCGGATATTGCGTTCCCGCAGCGATTCGGCGTGCTGACCCCATCGCGTCTGATCAGATCGACGCTAAAGGTGGCCGAGCCGGCATGAGCCTCGCATGTGGGACTCTTAGCCACGCTGATCTGGAGCAAGGGAAGATTCGCCAGCGCGTTCGGCAGCCGCGCAATGCCATGGTTGTCGGTGGAGATGTCGTCGTGCCACATCTCCAGATGAAGGTCTCGCTGGTTGTAGCCGGCAAGCAGGCTCAGGTGAGCATGAGGGACAGGATGACCATCCACTCCATCGAGAACGCGGATGGTGATGGTTTCGTTGTGGACGACCGGGAAGTCCTCATCCGCGCCGCGCACCTGAGCCGCGTGGACGAACAGCGGAGAGCCCAGGCAGAAAGCAAGCGAAAGGGTCGCAAGTTGCGCCCCGAGGAACTGGACAGCGCGTCTGGCAGCTTGAAGAGTTCCCCGATCATTTTGAATCCCTGGCATGTGTGAAGTGTAGAAGGATGCGCAGGAGCATGGTGCAAGGAACGCCGGAGATTGCAGGCGCCCATGCCGATTGCGGAACCGGAGCTTCGGCAAGGTCCGCGATGGGAAGCAGGTTCCTTGACCGGAAATCCTTGGCGCTCTCAGAACCTGTCCCCGTACCCTTCACGCGACGAGGTTATTGGACTGGACTCTAGATGGTCCGCAGAACACGGACGGGAAGAAAGATGATGGCTCGGACCAGTTCCAGCGCACCTCCAACCGCGATTCCAACTACACGAAACGGCAGCAGGAGCAGCCACACTATGGGATAAAGA
The DNA here is from genome assembly GCA_964610185.1 of uncultured Occallatibacter sp. Classification (GTDB taxonomy): domain Bacteria; phylum Acidobacteriota; class Terriglobia; order Terriglobales; family Acidobacteriaceae; genus Telmatobacter. The sequence continues at coordinate 3,805 of CAZSVJ010000235.1, forward strand.
ACCAGTGCAATCAGCGCCAGCGGCCAGCACAATACGAGAAGAATGCACCATAAAAGAAATTTCACCATGGCTTTGGAGCCTCTGTAAGATGATACGGCTCCGTCATGGAAGCGGTTCCCGGCACCGCGAACCCATTCTTTTCACGTTCACGGGCGTTCAGGCATTCCATGGGATTATGGTGCGCTTGCTTGAGGTAAATTTCGACAAGAGACGACGGGAGAGCGGCGGATTTAGGTTCGCACTATCCCAGATTTGAGAACCCAGGGCTGGGGCACCCAGCTACCACCAATGAATCATTGGGCATCTCACAGAATGTTGATAAACCGTTTGGCGGTTGATTTGCTAGGATGTAGGCCAGAAGGAATCGCACCTGACATTCTCGATGTAAGGGAGGAGGCAACATGAAGACGCTACCCAGGCCTAATACCTCTACAGTGACGGTAAGGCAACCCGCCTTTACAATACAGACAGGAACCGAGGCGTCCTCTGGGCCAAGGGAAGGTGTTGTCGTCGTCTTTGAGAATACCCCGATAACTGTGGCATCAAAGAGTAACCCCAAATCCCTCTAGTTCAGTCCTGATCGCGTCCAGTTTTATCCCTAGAGAGTATACGGCGTGCAAAGCCTGAATGTGCTTTGCCGGCGCTCCAGCGGCAATGTACTCTTGATTCGTATTGGAGTATCGCTGCACGATCTGGCTATCCATAAAACCGTGAACATAAGCCAATACCCTGCCCGTCTCCGCATCAAAGATGGGACCGCCGCTGTTCCCAGGCACAAACAGAAAATTGACTTCAATCGTCTTCAATTCCATGGTTTCCGTTTCTGAAGCGGGAGATAATGATTGTCTAACGGTTGATGTAACGACGCCCTTGGCGACGCGGTAGATTAGATTGGCTAGCTGTAAATTTCCGTTGGCGTCAACTAAAAACCGTGGCAGAGGATAGCCGGCCACGCCAATTTCTGCTCCTGCCGATATGTCGCTATAGCTCAAAGAGACACATGGCCGCTCGGCATCACTTAGGTGAAGAATCGCGGCGTCTCGATCTGGAAAAAAGTGGATGTCTGTGCCAACCACGGGGATCAATTGAAGACTACTTATCGTGGTATTATCGGAAAGACTCTGCACGAGTTGGTATCGGTCACCTGTCACATGCGGGTTATTGGCACTATTCACAACGTGGTGACAGGTGAGAAATATTCTGGGAGCAACAAAGAATCCAGAACCTAAATTCGACGCAATAAATCGCTTGTCCTGCCCCGGCGGGTCCGGTCGAAATCGATTAATCGACCAGACGCAATATCTCATGTCCCTAACCACTTCCACAAACGGTCGGGCTTTGGTGTTGAGTCGCGCTGTTGGCGGTTGCCAAGGCTTTGCCATTTAGGACCACCTTCTCAACGGGCTTCCGGTGCGCCCAGAATTATACGGCGTCACCCGATGTCGCGAATTTATTTCGATGCCATGGAATAGAACAACTCTTCCGGTCTCGCTTCTGAAACATGGGATGAAAAATCAGCCCTTCCTTACCTTTTCTCGCGCAGCCACTACCTTCTTCCGCTCGCGAATTAGCTTGGCGCATTCCTTCTCCGGCATGGCCAAAATGGCCCTCACTCGCTTGGGCAGTTTCTCGAAGATCAGGTCGCGGGCGCGGCGTAGCTCGTCTTCTACTTGGCGGGGCTTGAGCGTGTCCCAGCGCTCGACGGTTACCCAATGGGCCTTGGCCAGGTAGGGCGAAGCGATGATTCCCTCCGTCTCCAGCAGCTCATGGAATCGCTCCGCGCCGCAGTGAAACCAGAGCACGCCGGTTCCTGTGCCGTCGAGGTCGGTCATGGCGAACATCTTGCCGCCGATGTCGCGGTCGCCGGCCCAATAAACCAGGTGATGGCCCCAGTTGACCGTCTCCACAACGTGCGGGAGCGCCAGGCAGATTTCGCGGATGCGCTCGTTGTCCATGGGGTGAGTGTAAGGCGAAAGAGGCAGAGCCGGCGTG
>CAZSVJ010000236.1:0-5792 GCA_964610185.1 uncultured Occallatibacter sp.
ACAAGGCGCGACGAGTACTAGCCTCTTTTCCTGAGGTGACGCAAGTCGTCAGCCAGACCGGACGCCCCGACGACGGCACTGATACCGCGGGTTTCTTCAATACCGAATACTTCGTCGACCTCAAGAGAAAAGAAGAGTGGCGACCCGTCTTCAACCAAAATAAGGAGGCTCTGATTGCTGCCATCGACACAGAGCTTGAAAAGTTCCCGGGCGTCATCTGGAACTACTCCCAGCCCATCTCCGACAACATGGAGGAGGCCGTCTCCGGCGTAAAGGGGGAATTGGCCGTCAAGCTCTACGGCGACGACCTACGCACTCTGGAGCGCACAGCGGAGAAAATCCAGGCACAGTTGGCTTCCGTCAACGGTGTTGGAGACCTGGGCATTTTCCGGATTGTCGGCCAGCCCAACCTAGACTTGAAGGTAGACCGCAGAGCCGCGGCGCGCTGGGGAATCAACGTCGCCGACGTTCAAGACGCCGTGCAGACCGCTGTTGGAGCCAATGCCGTTACCCAGGTGCAACAGGGCGAAGCACGCTTCGATGTAACTCTGCGCTATCAACAGCAATATCGCGACACGCGAGAGGCCATTGAGAATGTTCGTCTTTTGTCGCCTTCGGGTGAACGGGTTTCATTGGCGCAACTCACAACAGCATCTACCAACGACGGAGCGGAGCAGATCAATCGCGAAGCTGGCCAGCGGTTCATCGCCATCAAATATGCTGTGAAGGGCCGCGATCTTGGCTCGACTGTCGAAGAAGCCATCGGTAAAGTCGAGCACAACGTAAAACTGCCTACCGGATACCATCTGGAGTGGGCCGGCGAATACGAAAGCCAGAAGCGCGCCAACAAGCGGATGGCCATCGTAGTTCCCGTCACCATCATGGTTATCTTTCTAATCCTCTACACAATGTTCCGCTCGTACAAGTGGGCCTTCCTCATTCTCGTCTCTGTGATCATGGCTTCGATAGGAGGACCGCTCGCGCTCTTCCTCACTCACACCAACTTCTCTGTCTCCTCGGCGGTCGGATTCCTCGCGCTGTTCGGCGTCTCTGTCCAGGCCGGCGTGATCATGATCGAGTTTATTAATCAATTGCGCGCTGGAGGCTACACGGTTGAAGGCGCCGCCGTTGAGGGCGCCGTCTTGCGGCTCCGTCCCATCATGATGACCATGCTGGTGGCCACGCTAGGCCTCCTTCCCGCTGCGCTTTCGCATGCCATCGGCTCGGACTCGCAGCGGCCGTTCGCAATTGTCATCGTCGGCGGCCTCCTTGCCAACCTCTTCATTGGCATCTTCCTGCTGCCAACCTTGTACGTTTGGATCGCGCGTGAAACCGACAAACTGCCTGAAACGGAGGCGAATTTTGAAGTCTAAGTTTGAATCTATCTCTATTGGAAGAATTGCATGTGGCGCACTTGGCGCCGCGCTGTTTGCCGGTTCAGCCGGCGCGCAGCAGGCGCTAACCTGGGACCAGGTAAAGTCGAAGTTCGAAGCCGTCAATCCAGCGTTGCGCGCGGATCAGCTTAACGTGGAAGAGATGAAGGCTGAAGAAATCACAGCCTATCTTCGTCCCAATCCGCAAGTTGGCCTAGCAACGGATGGAACCCAGCTTGCTCCTTATCACGGAGTCTGGCAACCCTTCACGGGTACTCAGTTTGTGCCCAGCATCAACTACCTGCACGAGCGGGAACATAAGCGCGAACTGCGGCAGCAGAGCGCCAAGGAAGGCACGCAGATCGCCGGCTCGCAACACGAGGACTTGGAGCGGAACCTTCTCTTCAACCTGCGCGCCATGTTTGTCGGGACGCTCGAGGCGAAGGCTATTCTGGATCTGGCGAAAGCCGATCTCGAATATTACGACAAAATCATTGAGATAAGCCGCGCCCGTCTCAAAGCCGGCGACCTGGCCCAGATCGATCTGGACCGCATCGAATTACTGCGAGTTCAGTACGAAGCGGAAATTGAAACCGCGACGGTGAATCTTCGCACATCGAAGATTGAGCTCTTGCAACTTCTCAATGACCGGACGCCCGTCGACCAGTTTGATGTGGCGGGTAGCTTCGACTGGAGCGATGACCTGAAGCCCCTGGAGGATTACAGGCAGATTGCGCTCGATAACAGGCCGGATCTCAGGGCGGCAATCGAGACCATTCAGCAGTCGGATACCAATCATAAGCTTGCCATTTCGAACGGTTCGGCGGATCCAACCTTCAGCGCATGGTACAGCTATAACCCATCGTTCAACAATCCGAACGACCACCAGACGATTGGCGCCGGTGTGAACATTCCGCTGCGCATCTTCGATAAGAACCAAGGAGAAAAGAAACGCACTCTTCTTGATATCGACAAGAGCCGAAGTACGGCCGACGCCGCGAAAGCTCAGGTCTTCAGCGATGTGGACTCGACCTATGAGCAGTTACGAAGTAATATCGTCTTGCTCAAGCCATACAAAGCGAAATACAACGACCAGGCGCTGCGCGTGCGCGACACAGTTACATTTGCGTATGAGCACGGCGGTGCGTCGCTGATGGACTTTCTCAATGCGCAGAGCGATTATCGGGTTGTTCAACTGGCCTACGTTCAGCTGATTGGCTCATACCTAACCTTTGCTGGCCAATTGAACCTAGCGGTCGGGCGCGAAGTGATCCAATAAACCGTTCGTCTGATGTAAATGCGGCCAGGATCCTGGCATTTCGAATATCGGTACACTGAGGTTGAGTCAATGAAAAGAGAAGCTGTTCGCGCATGCATCGAGGAGATTGGCATTCTCCCGTCTGCGCGAGTGAATTCACAGGACCTTGCGCTCTTCGCGGCGGAGACGGTGTACGCCGCAGGAATTCCAGTAATCGAAATCACGCTGACGGTGCCTGGAGCGTTTGAGGTAATTAACAATCTAGTGAATCGCTTTCCCGATATGGCTGTGGGTGCGGGCACCGTGTTGGACGAGAACTTAGCCGAGCGAAGCATTGAAGCCGGAGCCAGATTCTTGACCAGTCCGGGATTTGTTCCGGAAGTTGTGGCTTATGCAAAGAAGATGGACGTCGTGGTGCTTCCCGGAGCATTGACGCCAACCGAGATTATCGCGGCTTGGAAGGCCGGTTCGGATTTCGTCAAGATCTTTCCGACAGGTCATGTGGGCGGCGTTCAATACGTGCGTGCGCTTAAGGTTCCGCTACCGCAAATCCCTTTGATTGCAACCGGCGGCGTGAATCAGTCCACGGCATCTGAGTTTATCCTCGCCGGCGCCACCGCTATTGGCGTCGGTGGAGAGCTCCTGCCCAAAGAGGCGCTGCATTTTCGTCAGGAAGATCGGATTCATGAGTTGGCCGGTAGGTTTATCGCCGCAGTGAAAGAGGCGCGGGCTATGCGGGAGACCTTGTATTGACACGTTGTTTCCGCCAGACAGCGTAAGGCAAAGCGGGTTATGCCGACTTTGTGTGTCGTCGGTAGCCAACAATGATTGGGAGAAGAAGATAGGTCAATGCAATAGCCAAAGCGTGACGCTCCGCGCTCTCTGCGTGGTCTTGCGCGAGTACTTATGGAAAGTGCGGTCCTCATATCAATCTAAGTCAAAGGATAGTTCCCACAGAAATCCACATGAGTTATTTATAGCTTTTTCGCATTCTTTATCTAGATTGCGTTGCCGCCTTCATGCGTCCCTCACGTAATGCGGGGATACTTAGGCATGGGAGGTAGGTTCAACATGAAAATCAACCTAGTCGCAGCATCTATTCTTTCATTCGCTCTCGCGGGTGTGGCAAACGCGCAGGCAACCGCCTTCTCCGCGGAGAATGGCGCGCATTACACGCACGCTCAACTAAAAGCATTGGCACGAGATGCGCATACGCCGGCCCAATACACCGCTCTGGCCGCTTACTACGGCAATCGGCAGAAGAACTATCTGCAACAGGCCGCCGAGGAAGAGCAGGAGTGGATGCGGAGAAGCGAGAACATCGTATCGATTGCCGCCAAGTACCCAAGACCTGTCGACTCGGCGCGATATCTTTACGAATACTATAGGACCATGGCGGCAGAGTCCGGCCAATTGGCGGCTAAGTATGGACAGCTGTCGTCTCGGTAGTCTCCAGCAACCGCACATTAACAAACCATGAAATTTGGACAGCGCCGATAATCGGCGTTCAAGGTGAAAAAAGGATGGGAGTCCAGCACATCGGGCGCTCATCCTTTTAACATTCTATCTATATGTATCCCTTATGCCTTCTTCATGTGTTAGTGGCTAGCCTTCAGACAGCGGAACTGAACAACGGGCTTACAGGGATGCAGGGCAAATGGCAAGAGCGATCGACTTGAAATGGAAGGCTCTGTTGCGAAGACTCCGCATTCCAGGTCAGCTTTTGGTAGGTGGGCTAGGTCTTGGCCTGGTTACCTACCTTGGATTTGTTCTGCATGTAAACCTGACAACGATCAGTTTCACTTATTTGCTGGTTGTCTTTGTGTTGGCACTGTTTGCCGGCTTCTGGCAGGCTTCGTTGGCCTCGCTGGGCGCGGTCCTCTGCCTTGACTATTTCTTTACGCCTCCGGTATTTCACTTCACCATAACCGACCCACAGAACTGGGTGGCGCTTGGAGTGTTTCAGCTTGCAGCAGTCGTCATCAGCCGGCTGTCAGATAAGGAACTGCGCAGTTCAACGGATGCAGCAATACATCGAGCGGGGATGGAGCAGTTGTATGAGTTAAGCAGAAACTCACTTTTGCTCGACTTGAGTCAACCGCCAGGACCGCAGCTCGCCGTCCTGATTCAGCGGATATTCGGCGCACAGGCAGTGGCTTTATTCGATCTTAACCTGGAACGCGAAGACCGAGTCGGCGAGTGGGGCGAAGCCGAGGATAACCTGGCCAAGGAATGCTATGCAAGCGAGACCGCGAAGGACGATCCGACGACAGAGACTTGGCGGCGCATACTGCTGGCGGGATCGGGCCCTGTTGGCGCACTGGTTGTGCGGGGAAAGCTGAGCCGGCTGGTAGTCGATGCTCTGGGATCGCTTGCTGCGATAGCAATCGACCGGCACCAATCGTTTGAAAAGGAGGAACGTGCTCAGACCGCAAGCAAAGGTGAGCAGTTGAGAGCGGCCGTTATGGATGCGCTGGCCCACGAGTTCAAGACACCCCTCACCGCGGTCCAGACAGCCAGTTCCGGGTTACTCGAGCTGGGAGGACTAACTCCCAATCAGCGCGACCTTGTAACTCTTATCGACGGCGAAGCGATTCGAATGAACAAGCTTTGCACGCGGCTGCTCTTGACGGCGAAGCTTGAAGCCGGCAAGGTCGGCCTGCAGACGGACGAAGTGAATGTGCAGAATCTGGTCAAAGAGGTGTTGGCAAGCCCGCGCGAAGGAGGAAGGAGCGACAGGGTGCGAGTTTCTATAGAGGATCCGGCTTTAAGCGTCCATGTAGACCGGGCACTACTGGCCATGATTCTAGAACAGTATTTGGACAATGCGCACAAATACTCGACGCCGGAAACAGAGATTGAGATTGCGGTTCGAAAAAGCCGCACCGAGGTGCTTATCTCTGTGCACAACTTCGGATCGACGATTCGAATCGAAGACCGGGAGCGGATCTTCGATCGGTTTTACCGCACCAAGGACTTGAAGGATTCCGTTCCCGGCACGGGCATCGGGCTTTCCGTTGTTCGAAAGGCCGCGGAAGCTCACCATGGGCATGTGTGGGTGATTAGCGATGAGAAGGAAGGTACAACATTTTTTCTATCTCTTCCGATTGGCGCAAGGAGGAAGCCTTGAGTACCGAACCGGTGGTTGCAGTGCAGGACAA
>CAZSVJ010000237.1:0-5724 GCA_964610185.1 uncultured Occallatibacter sp.
GATACTTGGTGTAGTTACCCTGATAGATATTGAGCCGCTTGTTCCATATCTCCACCGTGCGGTCGATCGTAACATCGAGGAAGTAACGGTCGTGCGAGATAAGTATGTAGCCGAAGGGATAGTTATGGAGATAGTCCTCGAGCCAGTTACGGGTTTCCAAATCGAGGTGATTAGTCGGCTCGTCGAGTAACAACAGATTCGGCTTGGCCAGCAGCAGTTTTGCCAGCGCGATGCGCATCTGCCAGCCGCCGCTGAACTCATCTGTCTGGCGCGCCCAATCATCCTTGCCGAAGCCGAGCCCGGTGAGCACGCCGCCCACCTGCGCATCGAGCGCGTAGCCGTCCAGCGCGTGAAAGCGCTCCTGCAACATGGAGAACCGCTCCGCCGCCGACTCATATTCAGGACCGGTGTGATCGAGAACCGCCAACTGTCCTGCGAGCCGCTCGATCTCCTTTTCCATTTCGCGCAATTCATCGAAGACCGTGAGGCATTCTTCAAAGACGCTGCGCCCGGCCAGCGCAAGGCCTTCCTGGGGAAGGTAGCCGATGCTCATGCCACGGGTCTGCTGCAAGCCGCCGTAGTCCAGCGTTTCCAGGCCCGCCAGCACCTTCATCAGTGTGGATTTGCCGGTGCCGTTGGCGCCCACAAGCGCGGTCTTCTCCTTCGACCGGATCAGCCAGTTGGCCTCAAGGAAAAGAACGCGCGGACCAAACCGCTTGCCGGCATTTTGCAGCGAAAGCATCTATCTGAGTGTATCGTGATAAACCTCAGAGGCGATTGGTAGGACACTCTCAGCTACACTTGCTTGATCTGGATTGTGATCGCATCCGCAACATCCAGTAACATGCCGTCCGCATCTAGCTTTTCATAGTGGTTGCTTCCGGCCGCCTTCCTATACACTTCTTCGACATAAATGAGCTTATGGCTCTCTTCATCGTTAGCAATAGAAAAGCTGGCAACTCTGCCTGTAATGCTGCCTTGATCGTCCTTTAATTCGGCCTCTACAAAAACATCTTTTCGATCTCCATTCGCGTCGAGGTCGGGAAACAATGCACTGTAAATTATGGGTCGGCTAGTGATAAGGAATCTCTCTATGTATTTTGACCAGTAACGTCCTGATCGGGAGTCCACTATTCCCAGCTTCCGGGCGACCCAATCAGCCGTGCGCCAAGCGTCCAGGAGTCCTCGACCCAGGCCCAAAAACCAACCAATGCCTAGCGAGAGTATCAGGTAGATCGCCAAGTACGCAGCAGGAACGCCTCCGAGCCTTCTCAGTAAATCATCTGGCGTCAGCGGCAACCAACCGCCAATAAAGAACAATGCAGAACGCTTAAACAAAACGCCGGCGATTATCCAGAAGCAACTGTAGAATAGCGCCAAGATGAAATGCGCCATGACACTGAAGATTAAGAACTCGGCAATCTCTTCGGTTGCACCCTTACTCCGTTGCGTGCGGGGAATAACGCGATCACTCCCCATCCGAGCGAGATACCCTGGAAGTACCGCGAGTACGATTAGCACTACTTTGGATAGATCAATATCCATTGGCGCTAACTGCTAGGCGGAATGAGCGGCGGGCGTTTCCTGTGTATCGCTCCCCGCTGTAGGGGCTTCTCCGCCATTTGCTTTCTTAACAAAAGGATTCTTCGCCCTAGCCGGACCGAGAAAGTTATTGGCAGTGCTGAATATTTCATTGAATTTATTAGGCTTTTGCAACCAAATTGCGCTGTCTTGAGCTAAGGCCCGATTTGCCGTCTTTGAAGTCTGATCCGCCATCGCTCCCTCCACATAGTGAGTATACCTGATCACCGATTCAAATCCGAAGGCGTTCTATTCTGACTTGGCTCGTGGCTTGAACTCAGGCCGGATTTCTACCGGCGTGCCCACGGGCACCAGGTTCCAGATTTCGTCGATCTCATCATCGGTCACTGCGATGCAGCCCAGCCTCCAGTCGTAGAGCCGGTGGGATGCGCCCAACCATCCCATGCTGCATTTGCGCTACCTGTAGGCAGCCTTCAGCCACTGACAAAACTCATGCCGCTCGTGTTCTTTGCCGATGTTCATACCACATAGGTGTTATGGACATGGGCCATGCATTTCTGCGATTTGTGGAGATTGAAGTCTCACTTTTTTCAGCAGGTGTAAGACTACGCAAGCGTTTATAAATGTTCGGCTTGGCATTTTGTTTCGGGAGCTGATCGTCCCTCACTTGAAGGGAGAAGGAGCAGAAGGTGTCCACCGGCGCGCATGGTGGCCAACCCTCGCCGTTCTTGTCATGGCGACGTTCGCGGGTCCTCGCGGCCGCCGTATTTCGATTCGGCGGCGGCTCGACAATCCACTGAAGCGCAAGACACCCAACACTCCGGCCATCGCCGTTGAATCACTGATTTGCATTGGTTGCCATTGAGGATCGGAGCGAAGGGCCATGTCGAACTTACGCACTACCTATGAATCTCTTGTGAACCCCAACGAAGACTCGGCGCCGGCAGGAAACTACGTGTCAGTGAACTCATTCTCTCCCAGTTACAGCGACTCCCAGGATTCCGAGCTTCATGGCGCCGACCGATTGTCGATCGCTCTGATCGGCCCGGATAAAGAACGGCGCAAGGAAGCGGCAAGCGCTCTTGCCGAATGCCCGCGCGCCGAGGTCCATGAATTCTCTTCCTATCCTCCCGCGCTCGACGATGTGCCCAGGCTGCTCGAGCGATACCACGACATCATCCTCATCGATGTGGACAGTAACCCGGAATACGCCATCAAGCTGGTGGAAGGCATCTGTTCAAAGGACCTGGCGACGGTCATGGTCTATTCGGAAAGAGCGAATCGGGATATGGTGGTCCGCTGCATGCGCGCGGGAGCCCGAGAGTTTCTCACTCTGCCTTTAGAACAAAACACCATGCACGAAGCTCTTGACCGGGCGGCTCCCGTGCATCGCTCCACAGCCCGCTCCGAGAAGAGCTCCAACGGCAGGATGCTCGTGCTTCTCGGCGCCAAGGGCGGTTCCGGCGTCACCACAGTTGCATGCAATCTTGGGGTCGCCTTGGCACAGGAAGCGGGCCAGAGCACTCTGTTGATCGATCTTGGTCTTCCCATGGGAGACGCAGCTCTGAATCTTGGAATCGTCGCTGAATCCTCGACCGACAACGCGCTTCTCGATCCAGGGCGGCTCGATGCGAGCTTTTTCTCCAAGCTCCTGGTCAAGCACAGCTCGGGACTATTCGTTCTGGCTGCTCCCAGTAAGGTTCCCAAGGTGCAGGCCTCTCAAGAGGGCATCGACAAGCTGCTGTCCGTCGCGCGGCGGAACTTCGAAAACGTAGTCGTTGACCTGGGATCGAGACTCGATCTGATGGACACGACTCTTTTCAGGGATGCGGATACGATCTTTCTCGTCACACAGGCCGGCATCTCTGAACTGCGCAATTCAAATCGCCTGATCAGTCAGTTCTTCAGCGAAGATAGCCAAAGGCTCGAGATCGTCATCAACAGGTTCGACCCTGGCTCACTTGGGGTAACTGAAGAACACATCGCCAAAGCTCTCACCATGCCGGCGCGGTGGAAGATTCCCGACGATTACTCCTCGGTTCGCCAGATGCAGGGCCCAACCGCTTCCGAAGCGGAAGCGGATTCACCAATCTCTCGCCTGTTCCGGCAGATGGCCCGATATGTCTGCGGCTTGCCTTCCAGCTCGGACAAGAATACAGGCCTCGGTCTCAAAGATTCTAATAGAAATGTTGCGGAGAAAGTCGCAAGCAGGGAGCATGGGTCAGCCAACCCAGGTATTAAGCCGGCTATTGCATGGTCGACGCCCGATCCAATTACCTACGGCACGCCGCTCACCAGTGCCCAGCTCGATGCCGAGGCGGCGATTCCAGGAACCTTCGTCTACACGCCCAGCGCAGGTTACGTGCTTCCGGTGGGGACACACACACTGTGGGTAACATTCACTCCGGAGAATTCCGCGGACGGCGCCTCGTCGCAAGCTGCCGTATCGATCACTGTCGCCAAGGCTACGCCAATCATCGGTTGGCCCGCGCCGCGCGTCATTTCCAGCGGCACTGCTCTCAGCGGCGCTCAACTGAATGCCGAGGCATCGGTCCCGGGAACCTTCGCTTATACGCCTGCCGCAGGCGAGGTTCTTCCGGCGGGCCAACACATCCTATCGGTAGCCTTCACGCCGGCCGACACGGCGAATTACAGTCCGACTAAGGCCGATGTTCAGATCACTGTGGCCTCTGCAACCCCGACACTTGCATGGCCGACCCCCGCCCCGATTACATGCGGCGAGGCGCTTAGCGAGGCCCAGCTCAATGCCAGTGCATCGGTTCCGGGAACATTCCATTACAAGCCCGCCGCAGGTGACATGCTCACTGCGGGGCGCCATGCGCTGTCGGTGACCTTCACGCCGGCTGACGCCGCTGGCTTTACCGCTACGCAAGCTAAAGTGTCGATCATCGTGGTCGCCGCCACACCCAACATTGAGTGGCCGCAGCCTGCTCCGATGACGTATGGCAACAAGCTCAGCGCCGCTCAGCTCAACGCAAAGGCTTCGGTTCCGGGAACACTTGTCTACATTCCGGCCGAAGGTTCCATGCTCGCAGCGGGAACGCACACTCCATCTGTCATCTTCACTCCGGAGGATTCCGAGAGCTACACCCCGGCGCAGGCCACTATATCGCTCGTTGTGGAAAAAGCTGCGCCGACCGTCACATGGTCAACGCCGGCTTCGATTACCGAGGGCGCCCCGCTCGATGCATTTCAGCTCAATGCCACAGCATCGGTTCCGGGAACCTTCGACTACGTTCCAGCCGCCGGCGAAGTTCTTCCGGCAGGACGGCATACGCTCTCGGTGACGTTCACCCCGATGGACACAGCGAACTATACCCCGACGCAAGCCACGGTGTCGCTGACAGTGACGATGGCAACGTCAACCGCGATCACGTGGTCCGATCCGGCTTCAATCTCGTACGGCACTCCGTTGAGTTCCGCTCAGCTGAATGCCAAGGCGCCGGTTCCGGGAACATTCATCTACATTCCTGGCGCGGGCGACGTGCTCACGATAGGAGAGCACAGACTTTCAGTCACCTTCATTCCAGCAGACACCGGAAAGTACTTGACAGCGCAGGCGGCAGTGACGCTTGCCGTGAATGGGTCGCCGAACATCAGTTCGCTCCCTAATTCGACAGCGCAGGCGTTCATCGCGCCTGGCGACGCGGCCAGCTACATGGATTTCGCAGACATGGAGCGCGTGGAAATCCAAACCCACGCCATTCCCGTGCAGAATGCAAAACCCGAAACACGCACATACAAGGGTGCGACCTATGAGAAGGGAGAAGATGGCCAATGGCATCTCCAGCAGAAATAAGACAGGGATTACCTGATACGCTTCCTGAGGATTTCGCCGAGTGGGATAGCGGAGCTTCTTCGGCGCCTCATTCTGTCAGCCCTGACGGCCCCACGGCCGTCGCTGGCTCCAATGCTGCTCCCGCAACGGCTGCGCATCCAGAGGAACCGCGTGCTGCCGAAGAGCCTATGACCAATGTGCTGCGGATCGTCCATTCATCCGCGCCGGGCAAGTTCGACGAAGATGAAGAAGCCTTTTTTCGGAGGCTAAGGTCCATTAACGATGTGGTGGACAGGTTGCCTGGCACCCCTTCGTCTAAAGCGGCGCCTGTCCGCGTGATCAATGAGGGACCCCAGCCCCTCGAGTCGAAAGGCGCTGCAACG
>CAZSVJ010000238.1:0-5720 GCA_964610185.1 uncultured Occallatibacter sp.
GACCCGGCGTTCAACCGGTGCGCGATGTGGATCGAACTCGTGTTTGAGGAGCGCCATTGGACCGAGCTGGTCGACGGACAATTGTATCGCTCCCCGGTATTGGCCGCTCAATGGTGCTTGCGGTTGAAGCGCCGAGGCTTGCTTGGCGCTCGTGTGGCGTCTCCGAAGTTTTTTGCAGAAGTGCGCGACGGAAATGCAGGTCCCCGCCGCGGCGAGCAGGCTTTCGGCTCCGTCCGCCGCGGCGGACGCTTCGCTCAGGATGACCGATTCGTCCGAAATGGGCACCGCGGTGTATTCGACTGCACCCGTGTGCGCCCGCGCGCGCGGCTCCAGTAGACTGGTAGGGCGATGAAACCTTTGTCCAGAATGGGGTGGGCTGTTCAGCCGGCAGTGCTGGCTGTAGCGCTGATGACGGCGGGATGCGGCACGCCTGGCACACCGCTGCCGCCCACACTCAACCTGCCCGACCCGGTGATGGATCTGACCGCGGTCCGCACCGGCAACCAGGTTGCGCTGGCCTGGACCATGCCAAAGAAGAATACTGACAAGCTGCTGCTCAAGGGCAATTATCGCGTGCGCATCTGCCGCAAGGACGCTACGGAAAACTGCGCCGTCGCTCCCAGGAGCTTGGCGCTGTCTCCAGGAGCGAAAGGCGCTTTCACAGACACGCTGCCGCCCGAGGAGGCTACAGGCCCTGCCCGCGCACTGTCCTATTTTGTTGAAGTGAACAACGCGCGCGGGCGCTCGGCAGGGGCTTCGAATGTTGCGCAAGTGCTGGCCGGCGAAGCTCCCTCAGCGGTTGCAGGGTTGGCTGCTCAGTTGCGCAAGGACGGCGTGGCGCTCCGCTGGACGGCAGACGCGCAGCAGCCTTCCACCGTAGTCATTCGCCTACGTCGGAAGCTGATCGCTCCAAAAGCGGAAGCGAAGCCCAAGGAGCAGACTGGCCCGCTGGCGCCGCCGCCCGAGCCGCTGGAGGAGACGCTTCTGGTCGATTCCGGAGCGCAGACTGGCCAAGCCTCCGACCAAGCCCTCGACAAGGAAATCCGCTTTGGCCAGATCTATGAGTATTGTGCTCAGCGCGTGGCCCGCGTCACCCTGGATGGAAAAACTGTGGAACTGGCCGGCCCGCTTTCCGACCCGGTGCGCGTGGAAGCTATCGACATTTTTCCGCCCGCCGTTCCTACCGGATTGGCCGCTGTGGCGTTAGCGGGCGACGCCTCAACCGGTCCGTCCATCGATCTAAATTGGCAGCCCGTAACCGATGCCGATCTGGCCGGCTATGCAGTCTATCGGCGCGAATCCGGCGTCGGTTGGCAACGCGTCTCGCCCGCGCAGCCGGTCGTTGGCCCGGCATTTCACGACAGCAACGTCCAGCCCGGCCACACTTACAGCTATGCTGTGAGCGCCATCGATCAGGGCGGACACGAGAGCGCCCGCTCCGATGAAACTGAAGAGACGGTACCCAATCCATAGGAATCAGGCGAGATTCGTCCCGTGGCCTGGAATTTAGCGTTTTGATAGAATCATTCTTAACTGGAACGGTCTTATGCTTGCTCGGACGAGGTCGAATATGGGCATTCGCTTGAACCCGGATATCGAACAAAGAATTGCCATCAAGGTGCAAAGCGGGCGCTATCGGTCCCCGGTCGAGGTGGTTCAAGAAGGGCTAGACCTCTTGGAGGCTCGGGACGCAGTTCCGCAATCTCCAGTTGCGCAGAATGAAACTCCCATCTGGGAAACCATCGTCGGCATCGGCCGCGCGATCCCGGAGGAGGAGTGGGCGGGGCTCCCCGCCGATCTGGCGCGGAACGTCGACCACTATCTGCACGGTTCGCCGAAAGTCTCAAAATAATGGATGTTTTCGCGGATACGGCCTATTGGGTCGCGCTGATCAATCCCCGCGATCAATTGCACGGACGAGCGCTAGAATCCTCAGCTGCTCTTGCGGGCGGACGAATCGTCACCAGTGAATGGGTGCTAACGGAATTATTGAACTGCTTTGCGGAGACCAAGCTGAATCTGCGCGCCGCGGCGTCGAATGCAGTTGCAGCTCTCAGGTCGAGCACGGCCGTATTCATAGTTCCTCAGACAAGCAGCGGTTTTTCAGAAGCTTTCCGCCACTATCGTGAGAGGATCGACAAGGGCTGGAGCTTGACGGACTGTTCGAGTTTTCTGATCATGCGGCAGTGCGGCATCGATGCGGCGCTCACGTACGATAAGCACTTCGAACAGGCTGGCTTCAACGCCTTACTTCGGTAGAGAATGTTGAGAGCGCGTCTTTCTTGCCCAGCCGGCATGAGGAAAATTCCATGAAATACTGCCGCTTCATGCTCGATGGCCAGACTCACTACGGCGCCGTGGAAGATCGCGCGGGCGAGCCTTGGATCGTGGACCTGACCAGTTCTCCCGAAGATGACCTTGCGTTCAGGCTGGAGCACGGACGAGCTACGTCGTGGAGTTTCAGCTTTGAGCCAATGCCCTTGAGCGCTGCCGATCTGCTGCCTCCCGTGACGCCGAGCAAGATACTCTGCGTGGGCCGCAACTATCGCGACCATGCGAAGGAGCTGGGCAACGAGCCGCCAGCGGAGCCGCTACTTTTTTTCAAGCCTCCGTCTTCGTTGCTCAAACCGGGCGGCGTGGTGCGGATGCCGGCTGTCTCGGCGCGTGTGGACTTCGAGGGCGAATTGGCGCTGGTGATCGGCGAGCGCACGCACAAACTCAAGCCGGATGCGGACTGGCGCAAGCTGATTCGTGGCTACGCGCTGGCAAACGACATCACGGCCCGCGATTTGCAAAAGAAGGATAGCCAATGGGTTCGCGCCAAGGGCTTCGACACATTTTGCCCAGTTGGCCCGATGGTGAGCGACGAGATCGACCCCGCGGCCGGCGTCACAATCGAGACCCGCGTCAACGGAGAGCTGCGCCAGCAGGGCTCGACTCTCGATTTCATCTTTTCAATTCCCGCGTTGCTCGTCTACATCAGCGCCGCTATCACGCTCGAGCCGGGCGATCTGGTGCTGACCGGGACGCCGGCGGGAGTGGGCCCGCTTGCCGCCGGAGACTGTGTCGAAGTGAGCATTCCGGGCCTGGGGGTGCTGACTAATATGGTGGAATCGGATGCGGAATGAACCCAGCGTTCAAATCCAGCATCTGAATTAGCGGTACACTATTGCCGAGCACGCAGGGCGAGGCGCCCTTCCCCAAGGAGGAAATCATGCCGCAGAATCTACTCGAGCAGTTGCGCAAATACACAGTGGTGGTCGCCGATACCGGCGATATTGAGGCGATGGAAAAGTTTCGCCCCCAGGATGCCACGACTAACCCTTCGTTGATTACCGCCGCGGCGCAGATGCCGCAATATCAGCCTATCGTGGACGGCGTGATCCTTGATGCGCGCAAGGAGCTGGGCGAGGGCGCCGGCGATGAAGCCGTCGCCAACCTGGCCTTCCAGCGCCTGGCCATCGCCTTCGGGCAGAAGATACTGGCCATTGTCCCCGGACGCGTCTCAACGGAAGTGGATGCGCGCCTCTCCTACAACACTGCGGCGACCATCGATCAGGGTCGCAAGATCATTGGGCAGTACGACAAGGTGGGCATTGGGCGTGAGCGCATCCTGATCAAGATTGCGTCAACGTGGGAGGGCATCCGCGCGGCTGAGGTGCTGGAGAAGGAGGGAATCCATTGCAACCTGACGCTGCTGTTCGGGCTGCACCAGGCCATCGCAGCGGCAGACGCCGGGGTAACGCTGGTTTCGCCATTCGTCGGGCGAATTCTCGATTGGTACAAAAAAGACTCGGGCCAAGATTATCACGGCGCGGATGACCCCGGCGTGAAGTCCGTCACCTCTGTCTATAACTATTACAAGAAGTTCGGCTACAAGACGCAGGTGATGGGCGCCAGCTTCCGCAACATCGGCGAGATAACAGAGCTGGCAGGCAGCGACCTGCTGACTATCTCGCCGCAGTTGCTGGCCGAGCTCGAGGCTACCGAGGGCGAGTTGCCGCGCAAGCTCGACCCCGAAGTGGCAAAAACTTTGGTCATCATGAAGATCGAAGTGGATAAGGCGACGTTCGATGCGATGCATGCGCAGGATCGCATGGCCACCGACAAGCTGAAAGAAGGCATTGAAGGCTTCTCCGCCGCGCTTGTAAAGCTGGAAGCGCTGCTCGCCAAGCGGCTTGCCGAGCTGGAATCGCGCACCCCGACCGCAGTGTAAGCACAAGACATCAACGGGCGCGAAGGGCGACCCTGGGGTTGCCCTTCGTGTTTCCGGGCACAATCCCATTTGCAATCGACGGTCCACTCTGCTAAATAATTTGCATATCCCTGTTCAAAACTCATAATTATTCCGATATGTTAATCGACAACGAACTCCAAAACAGGCAATGGCTGACATCTCGGGCTACATCCAAGAAGCAAATGGCCATCGCCGTGCAGCGGATTGGTTGTGCTCGTTTGAATCATTTGGAGGTGTTCATGCAGACCCCATCTAATCCGGTTCCGTCCTTTCCGGGCTCGTCAAATCAAGGCTCGTCTCATCCCCTTGAGCCTTTCTTTCACCAGGCGGTGCGCAATAGTTACGAGGGCAAGCTGGGATTGAACGATCCGGATGTGACCTCGTATGTGGCCCGTCTGCTCTGCGAGTTCTCAGAGACCGAAAAGCTTTACAGCGTCCGCGACGAAGAGGGCCGGCCCATCGATGAGTTGTCTGAGATGATGCAGGCCGCAGATCCTGTCAACGGCTCAGCGTCGTCGTTCGATGCGGAACGCGCGGTGCGCAAGCATATTGGCGACTATGCGCTTTTTGTTGCCGGCATGTATCCAGAGGCGATGGCTTCGAATCACCGCCTTCGCCGCCACTATCCCAGCCTTGGCGAACTGATCGTCGCCGGCAAGGAAAGTTACTTCATCGTCAGCCAGTTCAACCTGTTTGAGTATGAGCAGGAAGCTCCGTTGTTTGCGCGGCTTTCCGACCGCTTCGAGCGCTACATTCTCGGCCTCACGCTGGTGCGCGAAGAACTCGGCCCCCGCAAGCCGCTGATGCTGCCGCCAACAGTGAACTAGCCAGATTTATTGCGGAGAACGAACTCATGTTGGCTTTCGTGGAATCCCAGGTCTTCCGCCGCGGCGGACGAGACCTGGGGCGCCCGGACTGGAGTCACGGTCACTGACAACTCACCACTGACGACTGTCTTTCACTCCGACCAAACTCCCAGCACGTTTCCAACTCCATCGGAGAAATGGAACCGCCGTCCGCCGGGAAACTCGAACGTCGGCACGACGATGCCGCCGCCCTCCAACCTCACTGCGATTTCCGTGGCCGCAAGGTCGGAGGAATAGAGCACGACAAGCGGCGCAAACTTGCCCGGCCCCTCATGCGCCTCGCGCTTGACGAACCCTCCGTCGATGCCCGCGCCGTGGAAGCTGATGTAGTCCGGACCCCAGTCCTGGAACGACCAGCCAAAGACGGTCGAGTAGAACTTTTTCGTTTGCTCGATGTCGGTCGAGGCGAACTCAATGTAATTGATCTTGTG
Source organism: uncultured Occallatibacter sp. (assembly GCA_964610185.1). Lineage (GTDB taxonomy): Bacteria > Acidobacteriota > Terriglobia > Terriglobales > Acidobacteriaceae > Telmatobacter. The sequence goes on from CAZSVJ010000238.1 coordinate 5,535, forward strand.
ATGATTTGCTGGATTGCTCATGGCATCTCTCCTGTGCGTTGACTTGCGTGGAGTCGAGGGAAAGGCTGCGTGAGGTTGAGGCGCGGGCACACCCTCCCCTAGGAACACCTAGTCAGGCGTGCTTCTGATTTGCGCCCCCATCCACATTCCCTCAGAAGCCGGAGAGTGCAGGTAGAGCCCGCTGGT
>CAZSVJ010000239.1:0-5703 GCA_964610185.1 uncultured Occallatibacter sp.
CGCTGCGGCTGCTGCCATGAGCTCGTCTCCATTCAATAATTCTGAGGTGCCGCGGGTCTCGTCCGCCGCGGCGGAGAGACCCGGGAGGCCGGAGAGACCAGGGAGAAAATCGCGCTGGACGCGCTCGCTCGGCCCAGTCGTTATCCTCCTCGCTGCCGCGGCAGCCCTGACTCCGCAGTTCATCCGCGGCAACTCCTGCGGCCACGACTTCGACTTCCATCTGGTCTCATGGCTGGACGCTCACAGTGCATGGCAGCAGGGAATTCTCTACCCGCGCTGGACGCCGAGCGCGAACTTCGGCGCAGGCGAGCCGCGATTTATTTTCTATTCTCCCCTGACGTGGATGATGGGCGCGGCCCTTGGATTTGTGCTGCCCTGGAATCTTGTGCCGCTGGCCCTCACTTTTCTATTACTGGCCGGCACAGGCCTTGCAACGCGCGCGCTAGCCCGAGAGACGCTGGCCGACGTTCCCGCAACGCTGGCGGGTTGCACGGGACTCTTTTCCGGTTACGCGCTCTTTACCGCCTACGAACGCTCGGCCTTCGCGGAGCTTGCCGGCGGCTTCTGGATTCCGCTGGTTTTACTTTTTGCAATTCGCCAGCGCAATTCCGCTGGACCGCTCCTTCGACGCGCCTTCGATGGTTCCGCCGCTTTTCTGGCCTTGGCCGTCGCCGGCGCCTGGCTGTCGAACCCTACTGTCGGCGTAATGGCTTGCTATGTTCTGGCGGCTCTCGCGCTGACGCTGGCCTTGCTCTCACATTCGTGGGCGCCGGTGCTGCGAGCTTCAATTGGCGCCCTGCTGGGGATGGGTCTGGTGGCAATCTATCTCGTCCCCGCCACCTGCGAGCAGCGGTGGGTGGATATTCACCAGGTCACGGAGGATCCGGGGCAGACGCTTGAAAACAACTGGCTGTTTGCGCGTCATGCCGACCCCGCGCTCGAATTTCACGACATGGTGCTGCACCAGGCTTCGATCATTGTGGTAGCGATGATCGCTGTTGCTTTGGGGGGCTTGCTGGTGAGCTGGCTGCGCGGCCGTCTAGCTGACCGGGGCCGCTGGTGGATTCCCTTTGCTGTGATCACCGTGGCCGTTCTCTTCCTACAGTTCGCGTTCTCGCGGCCGTTGTGGAATCTGCTCCCCGAGCTTCGCTTCCTACAATTTCCCTGGCGTTGGCTGGTGGTTCTCGAAGCGCCCATGGCAATCTGCTTCGTTTGGTCAATCTGGCCGGGCGATTCAGCCAAATTCTGGCGGCGCGCTGCTGCTATGGCCGCCTGCGCACTCGTCTTTGTGGCGATGACCTCGGTTGCTGGCCTGGTCTTCTTCCAAACTTGCTACCCGGAAGACGCCGTGCCGGCGATGCTGGACGCGTATCGCGCCGGCCAGGGCTTTGGCGGCGCCGATGAGTACGAGCCTATCGGCGCCGACAATTCACTTGTCGCCACCGGGCTGCCCGCCGCCTGCCTGGTGAGCGACCCCGCGACCGTGTTGGGCAAAGGAGGAAACAACGACGACATTCAGCCGGCGTGGGATGCCGGCCAAGGCAGTTGCGAGGCCACGTTTGCCAGAGCGCCTTATCCAGGGAAGATCGAGTACCAGCACCTGCGGATTGCAGCCCTCACTCCTCACGCGGGCTATTTGATTCTTCGCCTGCGCACCTTTCCCGCCTGGCGCGTAAGGGTTAACGGCCAACCAGCGGTATTTGCGCCCACGCGCGATGACGGCTTGATGGTGGTAGCTGTTCCGCAAGGCGCAGTCGACCTGACAGCTGACTGGACGACGACTCCGGATATCGTCGCCGGGCGCTGGCTGAGCGGGCTGGGCCTGCTGTTTGTCACAGCTCTCTGTGCGATGGAGAAAAGATGGGGCCAACCTCGACTATCATGAAAGCAATGGCTGTCGAAACGAAATCGCTGAATCAAAACAGTACCGAATTGACCGACCGGGCGCTGGAAGAGCTGATACCCAGCGCGGAGACCGTCCCGGCGTCGATTCACAGCGCCATGCGCCACTCCGTCTTTGCCGGGGGCAAGCGTCTACGCCCGAGGCTGGCCTACGAGGCCGCTGTCACCATCGCCGGGACTCTACCAGCGGGCATTGCCCGCCTTGGCGCGGCCCTGGAGATGCTCCACACCTATTCGCTCATCCACGACGACCTGCCCGCTCTGGACAACGACGACCTGCGCCGCGGCAAGCCCACCTGCCACGTGGCCTTTGGCGAGGCCATCGCCATTTTAGCTGGAGACGCGCTACAGACCCGCGCCTTTGAAGTGCTGGCCGGCCTCGATTCACCGCCCGCGGCTACCGTCCAGATCATCGGACTGATCGCCAATGCCATCGGCACGGTTGAGGGCATGATCGGCGGACAGGTGCTTGACCTGGAAGGCGAGCACCTGAAGCCCACGCCGGAGCTGGTCCAGGCCATACACCGCGCCAAGACTGGCGCGCTTATCCGGGTCAGCGTCGTAACCGGAGGCGTCTACGCCGGAGCCAACGCGGACGATGTGTCCCGCCTGGATCTCTTCGGCCGCAAGGCAGGCTTGGCATTTCAAATCATGGATGACGTGCTCGACATGACTGTCGATTCGACTCAACTGGGCAAGACCGCCGGCAAGGATCTGGCGACCGAGAAAGCCACGTGGCCAGCCGTCTATGGCCTCGAACAGAGCCGGCGCGACGCTGCGCAACTGATTGACGAGGCCTTTGCAGCCTTGGCGCCCTACGGCAGCCGTGCCGATGGCCTGAAGGCGATCGCCCGCTACATCGTTGAGCGGAAAAACTAGGCGATGCTCTCTGAGGCCGATATTCTCACCGCGTTGCGCGATTGCTTCGACCCTGAAGTAAAGCTGAATCTCGTGGATTTAGGCTTGATTTACAAGGTCGCAACCGGCCCCGACCCGGATTCAACTCCGGCCTGGCCGCGCCAGTGGGTCAAGGTGACTATGACGCTTACCACGCCGCAATGCCCGGCCAGCGGACTCATCTTTGAGCAGGTCAACAATCGCCTTGCTGGTATCCCTGACATCGGCAAGGTCGAAGTCGATCTAGTGTGGGAACCCAAATGGACGCCCCATCGCATTAGCGAAGCCGGGCGAAAGCAACTGGGAATCTAAAGCGCGTCTACAGCAGTGGGCCTAAGCTCTGGGCGCCAAAATCTGGCGCAGCTTTTCGCGCTTGGCCGAAACATTTTCTACCGTGGCCTCCACATGCTCGAGCACCCGCTGCACGGTGTCAATGTATCCAGGCAGCACGCGCCAGAAGGCGCTCACCGCCTCCTTCTGGTCAAGCAGCGCCAGCGTTGTGCCCGCCGCCGCCGCCGCCAACCCGGCGCGACGCCGTCCCGTCAGCAGCAGCAATCCGCCGGCCAGAAGGGTTCCACCCGCGGCAAACCTCGCCCAGTTCGTGGATTCTCTCTCATAAATGCGAGGCATGGGCTCAGAATCGTATTCCGATATATTAAGCGGCACAACCACCATCGTATCTCCTCCTGTCGCGGACCGGGTCGGTGCAGCGTTCAACCAAGCTTCGCACCGCATTGCGCGTGCTCGAAACTCAAAAAAGCTCATCGTGAACTGAGATGCGCAAACTAAGTGAGATGCGCAAATTGAGATGCGCGGAAACTAATCCAGGTCGAATTCGCGCAGCGGCTTGCCTTCAGGCGCGTCCTTGGCCTTGCGCATGGCGTCGGCAAACTTCTTTTCCAGCAAATCCGCCTTGTTCCGCTCCGCATCCACCGACTGTCGGAAGATCGACTCCTTGCGCTCATCGTGCTCGCGCATCGCCTTGGCCGCTGTCTCCAGGTCTTCAAACATCCGTTTGCGCGGAGCTGAAGTATGGCTCACCAACAGTCCGGTTGCCCCATCGATTCTGAGCATCGCCCCGCAATCCGGGCAGGTAACCTCGAAAATCTTTTCTTTCGCTTTAGCCATGTCGCTCAATCCAGAATTGTATGCGCTTGCGGGCTCGCTTGCACAGATGGCCGCAAAACCCGAGGACGTACATCCTGTACGTTACAGAACGTACATCATGGTACACTATGCAAATGGAAGTCCCGATTACTCAATTTCGCCGCCAAATCTTTTCGCTGGTCAATCAGGCTCTCGAAGGGCAGGAGGTATGGGTTACGCATAAGGGCCGCCGCGTGAAGATTGTCCCTGAAGGCAAGCCAGTAAGCCGCCTCAGCAGGATTACGCCGATGGACGTCATCAACTATGCAGAAGGCGGCCTAGAGAATACGGGCCTGCTAGAGGAAATGACGCGCGAATGGGAGGCGGACTGGGACCGCGATTTTGGCCCCGCGCCAAGCTCATCCACGACGGATGAATCGGTTTCCCGTCGGGCCAGCGATAAGCCATGATCGCGTACCTCGATACCAACGCGCTTCTCTGGCTGTCTGAGGGCAGTTTGACCGGCCTCAACCCCAAGATTGACCGCCTCCTCGAACAAGCCGATCTGCTTTTCTCGTCGATGGTTCTGCTTGAGCTTGAGCTTCTTTACGAGATCAAACGCAGTAAGCGTCCCGCTCGCGATGTTCAGAACAAAGTCGAGCACGAACTCGGCGTCCGCCTCTGCGACCTTCCATTTTCAACCGTCGCCTGCGCCGCGCTCGACGAGAAATGGACCCGCGATCCATTCGACCGGCTCATCGTCGCAAACGCCAAAGCCAACGGCTTCGCTTGGCTCATCTCCGCCGACGAACAAATGCAAAAACATTATCCGCGCACGGTCTGGTAGCGCCAGGTTCCACCAATTGCGCAAGGTGTGTTCTATGCCAGGCCGTAGCGCCTCCCGCCCGCTCGTCTGCGCGCGCATGAAGATACATCCGGGGAGGGCTGGGACTTTTATCGATTCATACTCTGATGTATCGCCGTTATTTCTTCTCCGCCGCCGTGGCCAGTTTGGCTTCAGCCTCGGCGATGACACGTAGAGCTTCGTCGTAGGCTTCTTCGCTCTCGCCCGCCTCATTCCACATTTTTTGGCCGCGAACCAGTTGTTCCTCGGCGCGGTCGACGTTGATCTCTTCGGGCTTTAGCGCGTCGGAGGCCAGAATCGTTACGCGATCGGGAAGCACTTCGACAAACCCCCAACTGACGTTGTAGCGGGAGACGCTGTCGGAAGCTGTTTCCGCTCCGCCGTGCACAACCACATCGCCCGCGCCCAACTCGGCCATCAGCGGCGCGTGGCCAAACAGCACCTCCATGTACCCATTCTTCGCGGGCAGCTCCACAGCGGTAGCGGCGTGCTCAAAGAGCGTGCGCTCGGGAGTCACCAGCCGGACACGAAGTTGATTGCTTTCGTCAGCCATGGAATCCTTTCAGGATTTTTAGGGGTCAGGGATCAGGAAAAACCCGCTTGCCACAGAATCGTTTCTGACTGACCCCTGCCCCCTGATCTCTGACCCCTGCCTTTACACGCTCGCCTTCAGCTTCTCGGCCTCGGCCAGCACTTCTTCGATTGCGCCCTTCATGTAGAAGGCCTGCTCGGGAATATCGTCGTACTTGCCGGCGATAATCTCCTTGAAGCTGCGCACCGTGTCTGCAACCTTCACATACGCTCCGGGAATGCCGGTAAACGTCTCGGCCACATGAAAGGGCTGCGAGAGGAATTTCTGCACCTTTCTTGCGCGAGCGACAGTCAGCTTGTCTTCCTCCGATAGCTCGTCGATGCCCAGAATGGCGATGATGTCCTGAAGGTCCTTGTAGCGC
>CAZSVJ010000240.1:0-1809 GCA_964610185.1 uncultured Occallatibacter sp.
CTGATTCCAGCCGGCACCGGCCTCGAGTACTACCGCAATGTTCAGCTCTCACCGGAGCTGGAAGAAGCGGCAGCCCGTGTGCAGCAGGAAGTGAGCGCGGAGATAGAAGCCGCGGAGCGCGAACTGGAACTGATGCGCCAGGAGGGCGAGGCGGAGGAGATGGCGGCCGAGTAAGGCTTGTCCGTTCGTTCCCGCTAGAGCATTTCTCCTATTGATGTAATGGCATCCCACCCTAGCCGCAAAAGCAAAGGCGCGGCGAGGGTGGGGCACCCGAACTCTACACGATGTTACGCTGTTTCAACTGAAAAGGCCCGGCGCAAACCGGGCCTTTTTCAATTGCTGTCCTGCGGCGAGAGATTCGTGCCTTGGCCGGCCAACACCTCTTCGATATGCCGCTTCTCATATTTGGCCACGTACATGGCTGCGTCTGCCGCACCCAGGAGGGCATCGACTGTGGTGGCATCTTCGGGAAAAAGAGCGATGCCGACGCTTGCCGCGCCGTGCAAAGTGTAGCCCTCGAATTCAAACGGATCGTCGAAGCAGCGCTCGAGACGCCGGGCGATCTCGACGACATCGGCGCGGCTGCGTATCTTCGAGACGAGGGCGGCGAATTCGTCGCCGCCGAGCCGCGCCAGCTTGTCGTGAGGGCGAAGCTGCCGCTTCATTCTGACTGCGGCTTCCTGCAGATATAAATCTCCGACATGATGTCCGTATGAGTCGTTCACCTGCTTGAATTGATCGAGGTCGATGTAGATCAGCCCGAAGATCCCCGCCGTCTCACGGGCTTCGCGAATCTGCAGATCCAGTTGCTTGCCGAGCGAGAAGCGATTGTGAATATTGGTGAGCAGGTCGAATTCGGAACGGTGGACCAGGTCGGAGTAGAGGCGGCGGGTTTCGATGGCCAATGCCGTCAGGCCAACCGCCATGGAGAGCGTCTGCGCCTCGCTGGCGGAGGGTAAGGTGAGCCGATGGAAGGCTGCGAAGACTTTGCCCGGTGACGGCCCGGAACGGGAGGGAATATCCAGCTGGGCGATGCGCAGTCCAGTCAGCTTCGCAGGGCAATTTCCAAGTTGCGCTCCATCGGCAATCTGGCACCAGCAGGGAGCGCCATGCAGTTTGAAGGAGACCAGTTCGGTAATCTGTTCGACGATCTCAACCAGCGGGCGGGAGCCGTTGATGTCCTCGAGGATGCGGCTACGGCGCTGTTCCACGTAAGCTAAGGCGACGGTTTGCCGCCGAGTTCTGCGCTCGATCATCCAAGCCCGCGCGCCGACGCCGAGGACCGCAGCCAGAAGCAAGCCGACGAGGAGCATCAGATTGCGGACGTTGAGCAAGGAGGGAGCGGCGACCGCGGAAATGTCGTCCGGCGTCCGCATGAGGATGTCGAAGGGAACATCGCCCCGGAACGGGTTGGAGCGGCTGAGGAAGCAAATGCCGTTGACGCGGACCCTGGAACCCAGGGGAATCTGATTCATGGGCAGCGGCTTTCTGCTCGATATCGTCGGGTGGGCGTAGATGGCGGAGAAAACCTGGCCATCGGCAAGCAGAACATATTCGTCTTGTGTACCCTCCCGAATCTCCATCACCAACTGGCCTTCGATGGATACCAGATCGAAGATGTGTCTGCTCGAAGCGAGCTCTCTTCTAGTGAGAGGCAGAGGAGCGATAGGAGCGTAAACGCCGCTGTCCTGAATTTCGCCGCCGGTGAGGGTAAGAAAGCCGTTGCGCACATCCGGGAAGCCAATAACGTCCACCTGTTCACCGATACGCACGGGCTTCTCGGATTCGGTCATTACCCAGAGGCTTCTT
>CAZSVJ010000240.1:1909-5599 GCA_964610185.1 uncultured Occallatibacter sp.
ACATCGACCTCGGCGTCGAGCAAGCTTTCGACAACGCTTTCCGCCTCACTGTCTACATACGCGTCGACGACACCGCCGTCGGCCATCAAGACCAAATGGATGTCATTGCGACTGCCACTTAATGCCATGTCGGCGCTTTGTACCACGGCGCGGAGGGTCACGAATACGCAATCTCGCTTTGCGTGGATCAGATCCTCGAAGGTGGCAGGCGCGGGAGCGGGGAGGTCGCCATGGCTGAGGACGGCGACGCTGTCGGCCACCACAACGGGGTGGAAGCTGTTGTGGGCCTTTCCTCTCACCATTATGCGATCACCGGGCGCCAACTCGAATTTTGGGTCTGCCCAGACATAAATGCCCTCGCCGGCGTCCTCGACAAAAAGGGTGGTTTCACCAGAACGCCTGTAGGTGACGATGGCCTGGAAGGAGACAGGCGGATCCGTGGCGGCCTCGACGTGGCTGAGGGCGTGGATAGCGTGCAGGGATGTGAGCGTGGCTGGCGCCTGAGACCAAACGGCCAAGGTGTATCCGAAAACGATCAAGAATGCGGTAGTTGACCACTTCATTCGCAGGACTCCAGGGTGCTGCCTTCCTAGAGCATTTCTCCCAATGGTGTCGAGGAGCCTCGCGCGAGTCCTGACGGAGGGAGCTTGGGGCTTCAGCCTCTCGAAATTCAGGCGTAGAGATCGAGTGGGCTTCAGCCCCGGGGCTGAAGCCCACATTGCACTACCTGCATTATTCAGGGGCCTCGACCCACGTTGTGGGTACCCCGCCCCTGCTTCCTCCGCTTGATTCGACCCTCTACACAAGCAGAAGAATCGCTCTAAGCTCTGGATCCTAAGAGCGGCTATTGGCAGAACTTTTCGCATTCTTTACCCCACTATCGGGAATGCCCCGGCAACCTGCCCGCAAGCGCCAATGGCTGGATTCTGCACACTGTCGATTCTATGCCCGCAATAAGTCGTTCGGATTCACACTTTTGGGGTATGGAACTACACACTGCGCATGATGGGATCAGGTTTGCAGCAAAGCAGGTTGCGCTCGATGCGAGGCTGCTTCTGGCCCAGAGGGGGCAGGCAAGGGAATCAGGAAAGCTCTGTTTTGGTGTGAGGCGCTTCGGTATAGATCAAATATTAACGATCTAGGCGTGTATCGCCTCGATGTCGTGACCTTTTTTCTTTACCTTGTACATGGCGGCATCCGCGGCGCTTAAGAGGCCGTCGATGGTGGTGGCGTCAACCGGATAGAGGGCGACGCCGACGCTTGCCGAACCGTGCAGCAGGTGGCCTCCGAGGGCAAAGGGGTCGTCGAAGCAGCGCTCCAGACGGTGTGCGATTTCTTCGGCATCGGCGCGATTGCGGACCACTGGGAGCAGCGCGGCAAATTCGTCGCCTCCAAGGCGGGCCAGCCTGTCGTGAGGGCGAAGCTGCCGCTTCATTCTGTTCGCCGCTTCCTGTAGATACAGATCCCCGACATGATGCCCATAAGTGTCATTGATCTGCTTGAATCGATCGAGGTCGATGTAGATGAGCCCAAAGACGCCGCCCGTTTCACGCGCTTTGATAATCTGCAGATCCAATTGCTTGTCCAGCGAGAAGCGATTGGGAATGTCGGTGAGCAGGTCGAACTCCGAGCGGTGGGTCAGGTCGGTGTAAAGGCGGCGGGTTTCGATGGCCAGGGCAGCCAAGGCCGCCGCCATGGACAAGACCTCGGTCTCGATGGCATGGGGTTGCGAATGAGGATCGAAGCCGGCAAAGAGGACGCCAAGCGACGGGCCGGAACGAGCAGGAATCTCATTTTGAACGATGCGCATGGCGGAGAGGTTGCGGATGCAGTTTCCCAAGGGCGCGCCCTCGGAAACCTGACACCAACATGCGGCTCCTTTCAGTCTGAAAGACACCAGTTCCGTAATGGCTTCAAGAATTTCACCAAGCGGACGGGTGCCGTTGATGTCCTCGAGAATGCGCCCGCGGCGTTGCTCGATGTAAGCCAGCACGGCGGTTTGGCGGCGCACTTTGCGCTCGATCATCCAGCCCCGCGCACCCACGGCGAGAACCACGGCGAGCAGCACGCCGACGAGAATGACAAGGTTGCGGACATTCAGCAACGAGGGGCTGGCAATGACTGCAATATCGTCGAAGGATCGCAGCAGGATATCGAAGGGGGCTCGGTCGTTATAGGGATTGGTGGCAAGGATCTGACAGATGCCAGTGACGCGAATCGTTGCGCCCACTGGGATCGGCAACATCGGGGGAGCCGGGGCCGGCGGGGGCGGATGGCGGTAAACAGCTGAAAAAGGGCGGCCGTCGGAGATAATGACATACTCATCTTGGGCGGCCTCACGAACCGCAGTTACCACCCGGCCCTCGATCGAGACTAGATCGTACTCGTGTCCGCCAAGCACGCTCCTTCCCCAGAACGAAAGTTGCTGATATGTGGCGGGCTGCGCGGGAACGGGCGCTCGTACACGCGTATCCTGTATCTCCGCTTGGTTCAAAGTCAAGAGGCCATCGCGCGTATCGGGAAAGCCGGTGGCGTCGGCCACATCCCCAATTGCCATTGGATCGCTGGACTGAGTGGAGATCCAAAGGCTCTCGCTGCCGTTTTGCAGCACAGCGGCCGAACCGGGCTGGTAATAAGTGATGGATCCGTGAACCCTGATCCGTTGAGTCAGGTCGTGTACATGGACCGCAGTGACGATTCCGCTCAAGGGCGTGATTGGCAGGGACCAGGGGCTGGCGCTGGCGCGCTTAAGAACCTTGATGTCCGCAAGCGACGTTAGCTTGAGTTTGGCCCCGGTTTCTTGCATCTTGCCGTCGAATCTTCTTCCCGCGGCGCCAGTGACCTCTACCTCCGCATCCAGCAAACTCTTGAGTGCGGTTTCATCGTTGCTTTCCACTTCAAGATCGATGTAGCCGTCCTCCAGGAGCAACTGCAGCCGGGCACTGGGAGTTATTGGGCTATACACGAGATCCGCAGCGCGAATGACGCCGTGAACGGTGACCAACCTGCAATTGTCCTGTTTGCGGATCAGGTCGTCGAAGCTGGCTCGCACCGGATTCGGCAACTTGCCGTGCCGGAGCACCGTTACGCTGGTTGCGATCACATAGGGGAGATAACTTGGTTGAGCCTTTCCTTGGACCAGCACGCGATCGCCAAGAGTCAAGTTGAATTCCCTTGTCAGCTTCACATAAATGCCAATGTTATCGTCCTGTACATCGAGGTGCTTGAGATTGCGCCCGTAGTAGATGACCGATCCTTCGAAGGCGACAGGCAACCTCTGTTCTGCTTGCGCCTTGGTTAGATCCAGAATGGCGCGCACAGTGGTCAACGGCGCGGGCGGCGCAGCCGCGGCAACCAGGGCGGAGCCCAGAACGACGGCCAGTATTGTAGGCAACCTCATCATTTGCGGGAATACGCGCTTAGCCTTTCTTTGTTCTGGCCCTAAGTTTAGCTATCGGCAAAACTAACCGCATTCGATACCACAACCAGGGATGTGCCGCGAAACCGTGATCCGAAGTGATGCAATGCCGCCTGCGCTCGATGCGAGGTTGCATCTGGTCCATGGACCGGACGCAAGGGGATGAAGAAAGTTCCGGTTTTTTCGCGCGCTGCTTCGGGATAAATCATATCGTGCTGATCTCGGCGTGCACCGCCTCGATCTCGTGACTTTCTTTCTTTACCTTGTACATA
>CAZSVJ010000241.1:0-5574 GCA_964610185.1 uncultured Occallatibacter sp.
CGCCGAGCCAGCCGTCATCGAGCAGCGCGAGGACGTTAAGGAGCGAGGACTTCCCTGCCCCGGACGGTCCCATCACAGTAACAAACTCGCCCTCTTTGATGGTAATGCCAATGCGGCGCAGCACCCAGGTTTCAGTGTGGCCGGTCTTGTAACTGCGCTCTACATTCTTCAGTTCAATCATGATGATAGTTACTCCGATCTCAAAGCTTGCATGGGCTCGACGCCGGCGGCGCGGCGAGCGGGAATCCAGCTGGCTATCAACGATGCGGTCAGCAATACCAGGGCAACGACGGCGATGGCTGCGTAGTCAATTGTGCCGACGCCGTAGAGCGCGCTGTGCAACGTACGACCGATGAAGTAAGCTCCGACGAGACCGATACCAAGGCCGATGAAGGCGAGGATAAGAGCTTCCCTGAGAACCAACTTCACAACGTTTCCGCGGCTGGCTCCAAGGGCCATGCGCAGGCCGATCTCGTGTTCGCGCTGGGCAACAGTGAAAGCTATCACGCCATAAATGCCGACCGCCGCAAGCAGCAGAGCGATGAATGCGAATGTGCCCAGCAGCGTCATGATGAAGCGATCGCTGCCGAGATTGCGGCTCTTGATCTCTTCGAGCGTGCGCGGTTCGGCAAGGGCGATTTGCGGGTCAACGGAATGAACGGCTGCGGAGATGCTGTGGAAGACCGTCGCTGGGTCGCCCGCGGTGTGAACGCCGATGTTGGCGCTGGGCCAGGGAATCTGCGCAAAGGGTATGAGGATCTCGGGGTTGTCGTCGCGGAAGCCGCCGGCACGGACGTTGTTGAAGACGCCGACAATCTGCCAGGAGATATACGGGCCAAGCTTGGTTACGCCGGGAATAAGCTCTTCGACGTTGATCCGCTGCTGGAGCGGGTCTTTGCCCGCGAAGTATTTGTCGGCAAACTTCTTGTTGACGATGGCGACTCGCGCCGTCGCGGCCGTGTCCTGATCGGTAAATGCGCGCCCGCGAAGAACAGGGATGCTGTAGGTCTTGAAGTAATCGGGTGTGACCATGTCAAAGCCCGCGCCGGGGCGTTGGGATGGATCGGCAAACTCGGGCTGGCCGGCGATCGTGAAGGGCATGCCGAAGCCGGAGCCCTCGAGCGGCAGACCAACGGAGACGGCCGCATCCAGTACGCCGGGAACGGCCTTGATGCTTGCGATCATTTGCTGGTAGTAAGCGTTAATGCGCGCCGGATCTTTGGGGCGCGCGTCGGGTACGGGCAGCGAGAAGGTTTGGATATTCGTGGTGCTGGTGCCGAGATCGACCTGGGTGAGATTCCAGAAGCTGTGAATGGCAAGTCCGGCTCCAGTGAGCAGGGCAAGCGCGAGAGCGAATTCTCCAATAACGAGCAGCCGGCGAATGCGGTGACGGCCCGCGCCGGTGCCGGAGCGGCCGCCTTCCTTCAGGACCTCGGCAGGATCGACGCGGGTGGCAGACCATGCGGGAGCGCAGCCAAAAAGAAGGCCGGAGAGCGTGGACGCAGCCAGGGTGAAGAGCAGAACAGGGAGATTGAGTCGAAGGTCGGCTTCGGTTGGGAGCGTTCCCGGCGGCATGATCGCCTCAATCCCGTGCAGGAGGGCCCAGCCGAGGGCAACGCCAATGCCGCCTCCGATAAATGCAAGCGCAAGGTTTTCGGTGAGAAACTGCGCAAAGATGGTCTTGCGCGAGGCGCCTAGCGCGGTGCGGACCGCCAACTCCTTCTGGCGCGTCGTGCCTCTAGCCAGCAGCAGATTGGCAACGTTGACACAGGCGATGAGCAGCACAAAGCCGACGGCGCCGAGCAGAATCCAAAGCATCTGGATCTCTTCCTTGGGAAGGAAGTCGTTGTGCAGCGGCTCGACGAAAGCGCCCCAGCCTTTGTTGCTCTTTGGATTGGCTTGCGCAATGTTGGCCGTGACCGTGTCCATATTGGCCTGCGCCTGCTGGATGGTGACGCCGGGCTTGAGCCGTCCCATGGCCAGCAGCCAGTGAAAATCGTGATTGAGCTGCTCAGGCTTGAAAGCGAGCGGCACAATGAGCCATTGGTCGAGGCGGTCTGGCTGGCCCGGTCCGAGTACACCGACAACTGTGTAGGCAGTGCCATCGAGTTGAATGGTCTTGCCGACAATGTCGGGATCGGAGCCGAGGCGCCTCCAGAGCTTGTTGAGCAGGATCACCTCGTGATCCTTGCCGAGCGTGCCCTCCTCGGGAAGAAAGTCGCGGCCATAGAGGAAAGGGGTTCCCATCATCCGATACATGCCAGGGGTCGTCAATGAGCCCTGCAAATACTCCGGCTGATCTTTGGTGGCCAGGTTGAAGCTCTGGCCGGTGAAGGCATTTATGTCCTGGAATACAGTGTTCTGGTTCTTCCAGTCGACAAAGTCCTGAGCGGCGATGCCGTTCCGAAAGCCTTGAATTTTCGACCAAACCATGACCAGCTGATCGGGCTTGGGATAGGGCATGGGTGCGAGCAGTGTGGCGTAAACCACGGTAAAGATGGCCGTGGTTGCGCCGATGCCCAGAGCAAGCGTGATGACGGCCGTCAGGGCGAATACTGGGGACTTGCTCAACTGGCGCAATGCGTAATTGAGATTCCGGAGAATTGTCGACATCGGGTTTCCTCTCTGCTGGTGCCGGATTGCCCGGTTCTTGATTACTCAGTTTTGGATTACTCAGTTCTAAGAGCCTGCATTGGTTCGATGGAAGCGGCGCGGGCGGCTGGAATCAATGCGGCAATCAGGCCTGCGGCAAACAGCAGAAGCGTCAACAACACAAAGCCGGCGGCCTCCTTTTGCGCTTCGAAGTAGATGACCATGCCGATGAGCTTGCGAGCCAATATTGTGAGCGTTAATCCGGCCACTGTGCCCGCGGCCAGCATCCAAGCCACGCGGCGAAGAACCATACCGAGAATGCTATTGCGCGTTGCGCCGAGAGCCATGCGCACGCCGATGTCGCGCGCGGATTGTTCCACTTCGTGGCTGACCAGGCCGTAAAGGCCAACCAGAGCCAAGGCCAGCGCAAGGCCGGCAAAGATGCCGAAGAGCCAGCCTTCCATGCGCTCGAATACGAGGGTTTCAGAGACGACGTCGGTCACGGTGCGCGGATCGGCCAGGGGCACAGTCGGGTCAATTTCATGCAGGGCGTCGCGGAGGGCGGGAACGACTTGTTTGGGGTCGCCAGCGGTGCGAACGACCAGCACCATGGTCGACAAGCCGGAGCGTTCTTTCAGCGGAACCTCGTCGACCAGATAGTCCATCTCAGCCAGCGGCGGTTGGTGAATGTCCTGGCGGACGCTCCCCGTGACGCCAACGAGGGCGGTCTTTTCCTCAGCTTTATCATGGTCGTCGATGTGCGGCGTTGCGGGACCGAAGCCGGCGGGCAAGAACTTGTGGACGAAGGCCTCGTTGACGACCACGGTACCAGCCTGATTGGAGGGCCCGTCCGAGTGAGGTGATAGTTTACGGCCCTGATGAAAGGGGATACCGAAGACGTCGAAGTAACCGTTGCTGACGGTTCGAGTTTCGGCGAGCATCTCCTGCTTGGGCGGATACGGCGGCTGGCCGGTAATGTGAACATCCTGGTTCGATCCCCAGGACTCGACGGGGAGCATGTCGATGAGGCCGGCGGCGCGAACGCCGGGGATCAGTGCTACGCGATCGACTAACGGCTGGTAGAAGTTCGCCAGCACATCGCGGCCCTCATAACGCACCGGGGCAATGTGCAAATCGACAGCGAGAATATGCGCAGGATCGAAGCCGAGATCGGTGTGACGGTAACGCGTGACGACTCGAATCAGCATCGCGGCCACGACCAGAAGCAGCAGCGTCAGAGCTACTTGGGTGATCACGAATCCGGAGCGAAGGTTGTGCTGCGCGCGTTGCGTGCCGGCGCTGCCTCCAGCCTTGAGCGCCCGGTTGGGATCGATGCCGGAAAGGCGCAACGCGGGATAGAGCGAAGCGGCGAGGCTGGCGACAACGGCTACGGCAATCGCCGCTCCGAGAACGGTCCAGTTGAGATGAATGTCGGCGCCGCGGGCAAGAGCTTTGATCAGGAACGCGCGCATCAGGTCGAGCATGGCCCAAGCCAGCACGACTCCGCCTGCGGCGCCCAGCAATGCCAGCAACAGGCCCTCGGTAAGCACCTGCAAGAGCAACCGGACGCGACCCGCGCCGATGGCCACGCGCATGGCCATCTCGCGTTCACGCTTCACGCCGCGAGCTAGAAGCAGGCCCGCAATGTTCACGCAACCGATTGCCAGTACCGCAATGACCGCGCCCAGCAGCGTCCACAGAGGTCCCCGGCTGCTGCTGGCGACGTCTTGCGCGAGCAGTTGCGGGCGGACCGTGCGGCCACCATCCGTATCGGGATACGCTTTGCTCAAGTTGTTGAAGACGTGCGTGAGGTCGGCTCGCGCTTGGTCGATAGTTACTCCATCATTGAGACGCGCAACGGTCCATAGCCAATGTCCGCCGCGGTTTTGCATCCACGGTTCGGCATCAAGGTGGACCGGAGTGTAGACGCCGTCACGTGTATTCAACGGAAAGCGAAAGCCGGCGGGCATTACGCCGATGATGGTGTAGGCGCGGCCGTCCACCCGCGCTGCCTTGCCGATCACGTCGCGCGCGCCATTGAAGTGGTTTTGCCAAGTCTCGTAACTGAGGACGACGACATCGTTTCTTCCAGCTTCCTGCTCGCCCGGCAGGAAGGTGCGGCCCAGGATCGGATGCACTCCGAAGACATCGAAGAAGTTGTCGGTGGTGCGCACGGCCCTGAGTACGGCCGCCCCGGTGGGACTCTCAACGGCCACATCTACCCAAACGAAGTAGCCGGCGAGAGCCTTGAAGGAAGTGGCCTGGGCGCGTTCATCCCGATACGAAGGCCAGGAGGCGGGTTGGGTGTAACCGCTGCCGCTGCGGGTTTCGAAAGAAACGATCCGATCGGGCTGTGGAAATGGCAGCGGGCGCAGGATGACGTTGTCGATGACACAGAAAACCGCAGTGGCGACGCCGACACTGAGCGCCAGCGTAAGTACCACAGTGAAGGCGAAGCCTGGAGAGCGGCGCAACTGCCGCAATGCATAACGCAGGTCTTGCAGCAGCATGGCTACGCCTCCACTTCTTCAGTGAGCTTTTTGAGCTCGTCTTCCGAGACCACCTTTCCATCGAAGAGATGCACTTCGCGCTGGGCGTGCTTGGCGAAGCGAGGATCGTGCGTGACCATGCAGATGGTTGAGCCCTCGCGATGCAAATCGGCGAGCAGATGCATCACGGCTTCGCCGTTCTTTGAGTCAAGGTTGCCGGTCGGCTCATCGGCGAGCAGAATGGAGGGCGAACCCGCCAATGCCCGGGCGACAGCCACGCGCTGCTGCTGACCGCCGGAGAGCTGCGCGGGATAGTGCCTCATGCGATGAGCCATGTTGACGCGCTCCAGGGCTTCCTTGACGCGGCCCTTGCGCTCGGACGACGGCATGCCGGCGCGATAGGTGAGAGGCAGCTCGACATTCTCTTCGACGGTAAGATCGCCGATGAGATTGAAGCTCTGGAAGATGAAGCCGATCTCCTGATTGCGGATGC
>CAZSVJ010000242.1:0-5541 GCA_964610185.1 uncultured Occallatibacter sp.
TGCCTCTGCGTGAGGATTTGCTTACGCCGATTGCAGGAGAGAACCCGTCGGGCGAGGACCTTTATTACGACAAGGTCTTCGCGCAAATCAAGGAAGCTCGCAAGGAAGATGCGGACGATCTGCCGGAAGGCGACTGGGAGACCCAGAAAAAGAAAGCAGATCATAAGGCAGTTATCAAGATGGCCGGCGAGGCGCTGGCCAAGAAGAGCAAAGATCTTCGCCTGGCATCCTGGCTTGTTGAATCGCAATTGCGGGTTGAAGGCTTTTCTATTCTGTCGCCCGGCATCGAGCTTATTCGTTCAATCCAAGAGGCCTTCTGGCCCACATTCTATCCACTGATTGAAGAAGGTAACGATCTTGAGTTGCGCATGCTCACGGTGGAAGGAGCAGCTGCGCTGATCGTTGCCGCCGTTCGCAAGGCGCCAATCACGAAGAGCGGCTTTAGCTTCGAAGACTACCTGCAATCTCGCGCCGTTGGCTTTGAGAAAGATGCGACCACGAGCGCCAAGCAGGAAGCGCGCCAGGATGCGATCGCTCACAACAAGCTGACCGCTGAAGATTTCGACAAGGCTTTTGCAGAAAGCCCAAAGAGCCTCTACGCGGATGCGGAAGCGGCTCTTGCCGCGTCGCTCGAAGCCGCGGAGCAACTGGATCAATTCCAACAAGAGAAGTACGGGGATAATTCGCCGAATCTGAGAAAGCTGCTGGACGGCTTGGGAGAAGTTCATCGATTGGTGGAATCGCTGCTCAACGAGCGGCGCAAGACCGACCCCGATCCCGTGCCGGTTTCTGAAGCGCCGGAATCTTCGGCAGAGGGTCAGGAGCCTGGCGAGGGCGGTGCGGATGGAGCGCAGGCACGCCCATCGGTCCGTCGAACGCCAGCGATGTCGGGGCAATTGGGTGGCATCGACGATGCTTATGCGTTGGTCGTCGAGAGCGCGGAGTTTCTATTTGGAATGGATCCCAAGTCTCCCATCCCTTATCTTGTGTGTTCCGGATTGCGGCTGGGCGAGACGCGTATGCAAGGCCCGTCGCCGCAGCCGGGCTTTGCCGTGGGCCCCGGTGCCGAGATAAGACAATCGCTTCGAATTCTGGCCACTAAGGGAGAGTGGGGCCAATTGCTGCGCGCGTCTTTGCCGATTTTGGCCAGCGAATGCGCCAGAACGTGGCTGGATTTGCATCGATACATCTGGCGCGCAGGGCAGGAAACGGGAGCCGAGGCGATTTCAAACGCGGTGGTGGGAACGGTGAAGAGCCTTCTCGTTGTGCGGCCCGAGCTTCGCTACTGGACGCTTGAAGACGATACAGGAACAGCGAACCCGGAGACGCAGCAGTGGCTGGATTCCACCGTTCTGCAATAAAGGAAAGGTCTGAATAAGTCGCGATTTGAAAGGGCACGATCCGCCGCGGCGGATCGTGCCATAAATGCAACAAAAAGAGCGCGGGCTTTAGCCCCTGAGGGGACAAACGGCTAGAAATTGCACGCAATTATAAGTCCCAGAAGATTTGCAGTGATTCCGGGAGGACGCGTTGGCCAGAACCAAGTCTGAAATCCTCGTTACGCAATCGTTGATCGACCGGCTCACAGATGTCGAGCAGTGGCCGGAGACACGCGCCGCTTCGATCGCCATGTATCGTGATTCGCTCAAGCGGGATCTGGAGTGGCTACTCAACACCCGGCAGCCGGTTATAGCGGAGATGGAATCGTTTCCCGCGACCGCAGCATCGGTTTTAAACTACGGCCTGCCCGACATTCACAGCTTCGATGGATCCGCAGGAAAGGAGCGCAATGAACTGACCGCTGCACTGGAGAAATGCATTCGAGCGTTTGAGCCGCGAATCGTCCATCCTCGCGTTTTCTTGGCTCGTACGGATATGCTCAGCCGGAGCTTGAGGTTTCATATTGAGGGGCAGGTAACATACGAAAACATGAACGAAGAGATCAAATTCGACACTATATTGGAACTAATCAGCGGCGAGTACGAGGTAAAGTAAGTCATGGGCGAGGAGATGCTGGAATACTATGAGCGCGAACTGACCTATCTACACCAGATGGGCAGCGAGTTTGCGCGTAAGTATCCCAAGGTAGCGGGAAGGCTATTGCTCGACCCGGATCGCTGCGACGACCCGCATGTGGGGCGTCTTCTGGAAGGCTTCGCATTTCTTGCCGCGCGGGTGCATCGCAGAATCGATGACGACTTTCCAGAGATATGTGAGGCGCTAACTAGAGTTATTCATCCAGGCTATCTCCGGCCCACTCCGTCGATGACTATCGTGGAATGCCAGCCTGACCCAGCTCAGGGGAAAAAGACAGCGGGAATGCGAATTCCGCGAGGGACACCTCTTGTGTCCAAGGCGACGGTCGATGGGTTGCCATGCCGTTTTCAGACTGCGTATGACGTGGATCTATGGCCCTTTTCAATTGCGGCGGCGGAGTGGCGCCAACCGGAGCGGATGCAGCGGCCGCCACGGGCGTCTGTTGGAATCCAGGCAGCAGCAGCGGCTAGATTGCGGCTTCGCTGTCTGAAAGATGTGGTGTTCGCAGGCCTTCCGCTTTCACGCCTGCGCTTTCATCTTGCGGGCGATGCCAGCGTGGTCTATTCGCTCTACGAGCTTCTCTCGGAGAAATGCATCGAGATACAGCTTCGCGATCCGAAGGATGAGAAGAAACTGATCAGCTTGGAACCGCGGCGGATTCGCATGGTTGGGTTCGATCCGGAGGAATGCCTGTTGCCATTTGTGCGGCGATCGATGGACGGTCACCGCCTTCTACAGGAGTACTTCGCGCTGCCTGAGAAGTTTTTGTTTTTCGATATCGAAGGCCTTGAGCCACTGGCCGAAGCTGGATTCGGCGAAGAGGCCGAGATTGTTTTTCTCTTCTCCAGCTTCGAACGTGCGGAACGCCAACAGGTTTTGGAGCTTGGCGTGAATGAGCGGACATTCCGGCTCGGCTGCTCGCCGGCGATCAATCTTTTTTCGCAGATGTCTGAGCCTATTCTTCTCAGCCAGACGCGCGATCACTACACCATCGTTCCGGACAATCGTCATTCGACAGTGATGGAAATATTCAGCATTGAAGAGGTGATTGCAACCAACCCCAGGTTGCGGCAATCGGTAGTGCTGGAGCCCATGCACGCGTACCGGCATCAAACGCGGAACCGCGACGATCTTGCATTCTGGACAGCAACCCGCCATCTGAATGAGTTCGGCGAACGCGAGCCCTCGACGATGACTATCTCTGTCGTCGATCTGACGGGAAACTTCGCGGATCCCGAGGCGGACGTTTTGATGGTCCGGACTCTTTGTACCAATTTCGATTTACCATCCCGCCTGCAATTCGGACTAGAAACAGGGGATTTCGACGCTACTGGTTTTCCCGCAGCCAAGACTGTTATTGCATTGCGCCGTCCATCTCCCAGTGTGGACCCGCCCGCGGGACGGCAAGGACAGTTCTGGCGTCTCATTTCACTTCTCTCGTTGAATTATCTTTCGCTCAACGAAGAGGGCCGCAGCGCAATGCAGGAGATTCTGAGGCTGCATAATATGGCCGACTCGCAGGCAAGCGAAAACCAGGTTGGATCGATACTGAGCATGAATTCTTCGCCTAACTTCGCTCTGGTCGACTCAGCGTACGGGCTAATTCCCGCGCGCGGCACGCAGGTGGAGATGGAGTTTGACGAACAGCAGTTTGCGGGCAGCGGATTGTATCTGTTCGCCGCGGTGCTCGATCGGTTTCTTGCCAGTTATGCTTCAATGAACAGCTTCTCGCAACTTACCGCGCGCAGCAGTCTGCGAAAGGAGGTGCTGGGGAAATGGCCGCCGCGAGCCGGGACTCAAGCTTTACTCTAACTGGGCAGACAAGTGTAGTCGACGAACGAATCGAGTTTCAGAATCTTCGCAAGATGCTGGACGAAGAGCCGTTCCGCGTGCACTTCTTTCAGGCTGTGCGCATGCTCCAAAGGATGGAACAGGATCTTAAGCCGGTAGGATACTTCGTCACGCCGCAGGGGGAGACGATCCGGTTCGCGGCACGGACTTCTCTTGGATTTCCGCCGAGTGAGATTTACCAATTGCAGCGGATGGAGACCGGGCAGATGAGCATGACGGTTGAGTTCATGGGTCTCTGCGCTGCAATCTCCGTGATGCCCGCTCCTTATACCGAGTTTCTTCTCGACCGAGTCCGGCAGAAAGATCATGTTATGGAAGATTTCCTCAATATCTTCAACCATCGCATGATTTCATTTTTTTATAGAGGCTGGGAGAAGTACCGCTTTTTTATCGAGTACGAAAGAACGAGAGATGACCGGCTTTCAACCCGCCTGATGGATTTGCTGGGGCTTGGCACTGAAGGGCTGCGCGATCGAGGCGGAATTTCGGATGCCGCGTACATGAACTACGCGGCGTTGTTGGCGCGTCATGTGCGCACAGCAGCATCGCTGCGGCAGATTCTCGAAGACTACTTTGGCGTGGATGTGCATATTCACCAATTTGCCGGCGCCTGGCGAAAACTGAGTTTGGAGAATCAAACGTGCTTCACCGGCTTTGGGGGGCCGAGCGAGCGCCTGGGTGTAGGAGTGGTGGCCGGCGACGAAGTATGGGATCATCACGGACGAATTTGCATTTCGCTGGGGCCGATGCGCTTCGAGCAGTATCTGAAGTTTCTGCCTGGGCAGGAAGCCTATCGCGAGCTTGTAGCATGGTTGAAGTTTTATTCTAGCGGATGTTATGAAACTGAGGTTCAACTGGTCCTGGCGCGCGAAGATGCGCCATCGTGCGAGTTAGGGTCCGGCGGGCAGATGCGTCCGCAACTTGGGTTTGTAAGTTGGTTGAAGACCAGGCCGCTCAATCGCGATCCTGCCGATGCGACTTACCTGGTGCAGTGAAAGGACTCTGAATAAAAGAGGAGATGGAAGGTCATGAGCACAAACCTGAAAGCACTTATCGAAAAGCTGAACGATACTACACGACGGGCGCTTGAAGCAGCGGCTGGCTTGTGCGTTGCGCGGACCCACTACGACATTGAAATCGAGCACTACCTTTTAAAGGCGCTGGACGGCACTGACAATGACGTTGCCGCGATCCTCAAGCACTACTCGATTGACCGCTCCCGGTTGACCAAGGAGTTGGAGCGCAGCCTCGACTCATTGAAGAGTGGAAATGCGCGTTCGCCCGCGTTCAGCCCCGCCGTGGTGAAGATGCTCTCGGAAGCCTGGACTGTCGCCAGCATCGATTTTAACGCCGGCAACATCCGCACGGGATTCACGCTGCTTGCTCTGTTGGGCCACGATGAGCTATCTCGGATGCTCAAGGATATAAGCAAGGAGTTGCAGCTGGTCAACGCGGACGACCTGCGAAGCAACTTCTACACCATTGTTGCCAAGTCAAAAGAGCAGCAAACGAATCTAAGTTCCGGCGGCGAGGAGCCAGGTGAGAGCGCCGCAGGTGAAGATGGCGCCCCGCGGCCATCGGCGGGGGCTACTCCGCACTTGGATCAATACACGGTGAACCTGACTGCAAATGCCAAAGCAGGGAAGATTGATC
>CAZSVJ010000243.1:0-5522 GCA_964610185.1 uncultured Occallatibacter sp.
TCACCACCAACCGCCCGCCGAATCACGATCAGCTCCAGGCCATCGTCGGCGGCCTGCCCGGTTTGGCCATCGAAGAACGCAACTCGGCGGCTGCTCGCATCGTCGGCAGCCCGCCCCGCCGCGAAGAGGGCCACTGGCGCGAAGGCTTCATCGTGCTGCCCCTGCCTCCGACCGGGCCCATCAATCTTCGCTGGCTGCACTAGCACTTCCAACCTACAGTGTTGACACGCAAGTTGTGCCCCATCCATCGCGCGTTCTTTGCGCAATGGTTGGGCGGGCAGTGAAGTCCATCTCGACGGTAAAGTGTTAACCCGAATGCGCACCAGCGCCGAACGCTCAGCGCACGCAATCTTCGCGAAAACAGCGCAGGCCGCCCAATGCAGGCGGCCTGGCTTAAGGAAGTCGTGTGCTGCGATGACTACGCTGGTGGCGCCGGTGTAGCGCCTGGCGCCTGAGGAGGCGCCGGCGGCTTTGGCTTGGGAGCAGCCTGCTCCTGCTTCTTTGCCGGCGCAATAATCGCGTGCAGAATGGTCCCTTCCATGCGCGGCATGAACTCCACAATCCCCGCCTCGCCAATGTCCTGGATCAAGCGGTTGATGATCGCGTAGCCAAGCTCGCGGTGGGCCATTTGCCGGCCCCTGAAGCGCAGGCTGGCCTTCACCTTGTCGCCGTCCACAAGGAATCGAACCGCCTGATTCTTCTTGGTCTGGTAGTCGTGATCGTCAACGGTCACTGAGAACTTGACCTCTTTGACCACAATGACTTTCTGCTTCTTGCGGGCGGCGCGGTCGCTCTTGTCCTTCTCGTAAAGGTAGCGGCCGTAGTCCTGGATCCGGCAGACGGGCGGAACCGCGTTGGGCGAAACCTCCACCAGATCGAGGCCCCGTTCGCGGGCGATCTTCAGGGCCTCAAAGGGCGGAAGAATGCCCATTTGTTCGCCATTTTCATCAATCACGCGGATCTCACGCGCGCGAATTCTATCGTTGATGCGAATAAAAGACTTTGCTGAACGTTTGTCGAGTGCGATGGTACTCCTCCAAAAGTCGTCGCCGCCCGCTTGCGGAACCGGACGGAATCGGCCGGAATCGTCGAGAGGGCGCACGAGCGCACACTGAGTATAGCATTGACCCTATTCCAACAAATGAGCACTTTACGCTGTTTTCGCAACCAAAGTTGAGTCAGGCGGCGCGAAGCCGGATGGAGCGCGGGCCTTTTGGAATTCAGCTGGTCGAAATCATCCGGCATCGAGAGGAGTTTTCGCCGCCTGGAGGCCTGATTTTCGTTGTGATAATATCTAGACAGGTAGACAAACAGGAGGTCAGGTACCTTGGCCCTCAGCATAAAAGCTCCCGAAGCGGATCGATTGGCCCGGCAACTGGCGGCCACCACCGGCGAAACCATGACGGACGCCGTAATTGTCGCCATTCGCGAGAGGCTGGAACGCGAGCAGCGGAAGCGCCAGGATACGGCCGCCCTGATCGAAGAAATTCGGGCAATCAGCCACCACTGCGCATCGCTCCCTGTGCTGGACACACGAACCGACGACGAGATCATGGGTTGGGACGAGAACGGGCTTCCCACATGATTGTGGACACATCGGCAATCGTCGCCATTTTGCTTGAGGAGCCGGAGGGGCATCTCTTCGACGTGGCCATGGTTCGAAGTGCGAATTGCCGTATGTCGTCGGCTGCTTTCCTGGAGGCGTCGATGATTTTGGAATCGCGAAAGGGCACGGATGGGGTGCGCGATTTGGATCTGCAAATTGCGCGATTTAGAATCGAAATCGTGCCGTTCACCGAGGCCCAGGCATGGCTTGCCCGCGATGCATTCCGGCGCTACGGCAAGGGCCGCCATCCCGCCAAGCTGAACTTCGGGGATTGCATGTCCTACGCTCTGGCTAGAGAAACCGGCGAAGAGTTGCTCTTCAAAGGAACCGAATTCGGTCTGACGGACATCGCCGTCGCTTCGTATTGATCTTGTGCAGGCTTGGCCAACGCCGCGTCCAGCGTCCCCTGCGCATTCAACTCTGTCACGCGCACCCGGACCAGCCGATTGGGAGCCAACCTGCCCTCAAGCTCGACGGGAAGAAAGTTCTCTGTAAGCGCTGCGGTGCAACCTTTGCCCTCCAAATCCGCAGGCGTGTGTAGCGTGATGGCGTCCAAATCCCTGCCCACAAGCGACCGCCGGTGAGCTTCACTCTTTTGGGCCACCAAAGCGCGCGAAGCTCCCATTCGCTCGTCCACTTTCGAAGCCCCAACAGGACGCTCGGCATGAAGCGCCCAGGCCCGCGTTCCCGGCCGCGGCGAAAACGGAAACAGGTGCAGATAGCCGAAGGGCAGCGCCCGCACCAGCTCCAGCGTCTGTTCGAATTCGGCGTCCGTCTCGCCTGGAAAACCAACCATCACGTCCGCACCCAAGGTCAGTTCCGGCCCCGCGGCCTGCATGAGCGCCTTCACTTTTTCCACGTAATGCCACGGCCGATAGCGCCGATGCATTCGCCGCAACACCGCGTCCGAGCCGGACTGAAGCGGCAAATGCGCGTGACGCGCGAGCCTGGTTCCACCAAATTCCTTCATTAACTGGATCAGTTCCTCATCCCAATCCATTGGCTCAATCGAACTGAGCCGCAAGCGATCGAGCGAGGTCTGCTCAAAAATCTGGCGGACGAGCCCAGCCAGCGAACTTCTCGCCGTCTTCCCTGCATCGCGAGAATCCGAAAGATCGCGCCCCCATCGCCCCAGATTGATCCCGGATAAAACCAGCTCGTTGCCCCCGGCCGCGACAAACCCTTCCACCTGCTTCAGTACGCTGGCTGCAGGCAGGCTTCGCGACGAGCCTCTGGTCTGCGGAATAATGCAAAAGGTGCATCGGTTCCCGCACCCTTCCTGAATCTTCAGGTTTGGACGGGTCTGCGCCCCCGGCGTCAGTTGCGCGTCTTCAATGAAGGAGTGCGCAAAGCGGTCGTCCACCCACATTGGAGCCTGGCCCGGCAGGTTGCCCCCCGTCAGCAGAGACTGCAGGCGCACAAGACGATCCGCTCCGGCAGTCTGCGGGGCCAACCCCAAAACAATCTCCGTCGCCAGCGCCTTGTGGCTGTTGCCAACCACCGCAGCCACGCCGTCCATCCCCGCCAACTCCTCCGGCGCGCGTTGCGCATAGCAGCCCGTAACCACAATCTGCGCCTCGGGATTCGATCTGTGCGTCCGCCGGATAAACGCCCGCGCCGCCCGATCCGCCTCCGCCGTCACGCTGCATGTGTTCACTACAACCACATCGGCCAATCGGGGCTGCCGCTCGCAAAGCCCCGCAGCGCGCAGCCGGTCGCTGACCGCCTCGCCATCCGCGCGCGCGGCCCTGCATCCGAAATGCTCCACATGAAATCCCGGCATGTTCTCAGTGTAGAACCTTGCTCAATGGCCCGGCCAGGTTCCACAGCCCCTCGGCTATACTGGGGTCTGACCACATCATTCGCAGGTCTCCATTCATAAGATGTCTGACTCGGCCATTGCAAGTATCCCCGCAACCGCGACCGATGCCTCCAACGGCGGCACGCGGCATATTCTTGGCTTTGTCTACTTCACCTTCGTCTGCTATCTATCCATCGGGCTTCCGCTCGCCGTTCTGCCGCCCTATGTCCACCTGCGCATGGGATACAGCGCCGCTCTTGCGGGGTTCGTCATCAGCGTCCAGTACATTGCCACACTGGCCAGCCGTCCGTGGGCGGGACGCATCTCCGACAGCGCCGGCGCCAAGGTCTCCGTCCTCTGGGGCATGGCAGCCTGCACCGCCAGCGGAGCGCTCCTGGTGGCCGCCGCCGCCGCATTGCACTTCGATGCCCTGCACATGGGCCCATCGCTCAGTGTTGCCATTCTTATCCTCAGCCGACTGGTGCTCGGCGTCGGTGAGAGCCTCGGCTCCACCGGCTCAACTCTCTGGGGCATCACCAGCGCTGGTTCTGAGCACACGGCGAAGGTCATCTCCTATAACGGCATCAGCACCTATGGCGCCATGGCTCTCGGCGCGCCGCTGGGCGTGGTGCTGGATGAGCGTTTCGGCCTTGCGTCGCTGGGTGTGTTGACCATGCTCATCGGCGCATTTAGCCTCGTCGCGGCCAGCCGAAAACGCCCGGTCCACGTGCCTCCCGGCGTGCATCTGCCCTTTGCCCATGTGCTCGGCCGAGTCGCGCCGCACGGCATGGGCCTGGCCCTCGGCGGAGTTGGATACAGCGTCCTCGCCACCTTCGTCACTCTGTTTTATGCCAGCCGCAACTGGAACGGAGCGGCCCTGTGCCTCACGGCCTTTGGCGCCGGTTTTATATTCGCCAGGCTAGTCTTTATCCGCACCATCGACCGCTTCGGCGGTTTCCCAGTGGGCATGGTTTGCCTCTCGGTTGAATCCCTGGGATTGATTCTGCTCTGGCAGGCGACGTCGCCGTGGATGGCCTTCAGCGGAGCAGCGCTGGCCGGCCTCGGATTCTCGCTCTTCTTCCCCGCGATTGGAGTGGAAGCCGTGAAACGCGTCACTGAAAACAATCGCGGCACCGCGCTCGCCGTCTACACTGCATTTTCCGACGTCTCTTTCTTCATGGTCGGTCCACTGGCAGGCGCGGTCATCGGCGTCTACGGCTACCGCAGCGTGTTTCTTTTCGCGCTCATCTGCGTGCTGACGGCGCTCGGAATCGTGATCGTGCTGCGGCAGTTGCAGAACAGGGATCAGAGCGCGGTTACCCCTCGTTCAGTCGTCAGCCAATAGCATCCTGAGTCTAAAGTTCAGTGAATAAGCGCGCTCAACCCGAGAGCTCCAAACGGGCGGTCATCCTGAGCGGAGCGTTCTACAGCGGAGTCGAAAGACCTGCATTTTCATCCAATGACTTTCTTACAAACCTTGGATGGACCCAAAAACGTCAACTCACGGGATGCGGCGGAGATTATCCAGCCTTGTAATGCTCGTCCGTCACGTGCTCAAGCCAGACCACATCGACACCCTGCGCGTCCGCTTCCTGAATGGCCAGATGCACCATGGTGTTGCTCGCGGCGGCGCCGTGCCAGTGGCGCTCGTTGGGCGCGATCACAACCGTGTCTCCAGGATGAATCTCCTCGGTAGGCTGGCCCTCAATCTGGACGAGACCATGGCCTGTGAGAACATGCAGGGTTTGGCCGACCGGATGCGTGTGCCACGCTGTGCGCGCGCCCGGCTCAAAGCTGACGCGAAAAGCGCGCAGCCGCGACGGCGCAATTCCAATCGCGATTTCATCGATCCAGACGTTTCCAGTAAACCAATCCGCCGGCCCTTTCCGGCTGGCGCGGTCTTTGCTGCTGAGAATTTTCATCCCGATAGCTCCTTGCTGTGCGTTGCGTTCCTTTGACAGTTTATGCTCCGACGGGAGGTAGTTTTGTAAAAAAGGGAGGGATTGGATACCTGTACCAAATGCAGGTTGATTTGCAAATAGTAGAACTATATGCAATCATAGTTTCTTATGGTAGAGCGGCATTATTGGATCGACCGCATCGAGGAGGCCTGGA
>CAZSVJ010000244.1:0-5520 GCA_964610185.1 uncultured Occallatibacter sp.
CTCAGCGTGAGACGCAGAAACGCATTGAGGAGTACGCCGTTGAATGCTCCATCCTGAAGGTGTACGGATCGGAGATGCTAAGCATGGTGGCTGACGAACTCGTCGCCACGATGGGAGGCTACGGCTATGTAGAAGAGTACCCGGCGGAGCGCTTCTACAGGGATGCGCGCATTAATAGAATCTTCGAGGGGACCAATGAAATTAACCGGCTCATCATTACCGGCTGGCTGATGAAGCGGGCCGTCAGCGGACAGCTTCCGCTGCTTGCCGCCATTAAGAAACTGATGGACGAAGTGATGCAGCCGCCCACCTTCGACGCCGGACCGGACGCGAGCGAGCTGCTTGCGCGCGAGGCCGAAGTACTGGCTGCTACGAAGAAGATCGCGCTGTTTGCCGCTGGAGTGGCAAGTCAGCGCTTTATGACCGCGCTTCAGGATCAGCAAGAGGTGATGGCCGATTTAGCTGACGTCATTATGCAGGCC
The DNA here is from genome assembly GCA_964610185.1 of uncultured Occallatibacter sp. Lineage (GTDB taxonomy): Bacteria > Acidobacteriota > Terriglobia > Terriglobales > Acidobacteriaceae > Telmatobacter. The sequence goes on from CAZSVJ010000244.1 coordinate 483, forward strand.
TATTCGCTGGAATCTGCGCTGCTCAGGGCGCGCAAGCTGGCGCGGCCCCCAAGAAATGCGAATAGGATCAGCTCAAGCGAACTCGCCGTTGCTCGCGTGGCCGCGGATATGACAGGGCTACTGGCGGATGAGAGCATGGCGCTTGCTGAGCAGGCAGCTCGACGTGTGCTGGCTGCATGCGCCGAGGGTGACCTGCTTCGCACGCAATTGGCTATCTTGCGCCGGCTTGCGCGGTTCACACCGGCAGATGCGGTAGGACTGAGCCGCTTGGTAGCGCAAGAGTGCGTGCGACGGGACCGGTATCCGCTGTAACCTCGCTGAAATGCTGAAATCCCTCACCCTGAAGGCGCAAGCGTCATCGGGGTGAGGGAGGTTTGGTTTTGGTTAAAGCAATCAGGCTCGGCATTTCACGGGGAGGGTCTTTGCCGGGTTTAGCGCTGAACTACGACAGTCAGTTCCATGGGAATATCAATGGCCTGATTGTCGAGCGTGGCTGGGCGGAAGCGGAACTTGCGAACCGCATCGACTACGGCGGGATTCAGCTTCACGCTGTCCGACTTGACGACCTCAATGTCGCGTGCCTGGCCGTCTTGGCCGACATTGAGTTGCAGTACAACTTCAGCTTCGTTGGGAATGGTTGCGGAGTTTGGGATCTCTACGGCTGCGGCGTAGAGGACATGTGCGGGGATGACACCGGTGCTTACTGCGCGAGCCGGGGTTAAGGCATCGGCTTCGCTAGCTGGAGTGCTTGCGATTGCCGTTGCGGTTAGGAATAGCGGGGACAACAGGATGCTTGCTGCAATGATACGGCGCATGAAGTACCTCCTTGGCGTTAGTAGTAACCGTCACGATCTTAAGCCTAATCAAATACAATTGTCAACACTATTTTTTAGCATCATTTAATTCAATAAGATACGGTCTAGCAAGCGCATAATAATTCTCCTTTTATTCATAATTACCAAAGTCCCGAGCCGACCCGTGGTTGGACGAATCGAGTGCAGTGGGTGCGAGCCGGGATGATAGCGCGGAAGCCGTCAAAGGCTTCCTGCTATGATCGGGTGCTTATGGCGGACGGCCTCAATTTCGCGGGAAAGCGGGAGTGGCTGGCGCGCGGATTGCTCTGGAGCGGAGTCACTTCTCTGCTCTCGCAGATTCCATCTCGAGATTCGCTGCTGGTTTTGAACTACCACCGCATTGGCGACCCCAATGACGATCTCTTCGACCCCGGCGTTTTCTCGGCGACCGCTGATCAGTTCAACGACCAAATCTCCCATCTCAAGCGGAGCGCTTCGCTGGTAACGCTTGAAGAGGCGCTTGAATTCGTCAGCGGAGCGGGCGCAGCAAAGGGAACTGCCTGCCGCTGCCGCGTGTTGATCACCTTCGACGACGGTTATCGCGACAACTACGACGTTGCTTATCCCATCTTGCGATCGCAGGGCGTGCAAGGCGTCTTCTTCCTTGCCACCAGCATGGTTGGGTCCAACGCGGTTCCGTGGTGGGACCGCGTTGCGTGGCTGATGAAGACCGCGCAAAGACGCCGGTTCACGCTTCGCTTGTCAGGCGAGATTGCGGCGCCTGCTGAGCTTCGGGTGGACATTGACAGGAACGGCTTGCCAGAGAGTTTGCAAGCCGTTCTTAAGCTGTATAAGACGCAAGAGAATCTCGATCCCGCGCGCCTCATACGGCAGTTGATTGAAGAGGCAAAAGCCGAAGAGGTTCCGGAAACCGCGCGGCGATTCTTGAGTTGGGACGAGGCTCGCGAGATGAGCCGGGGAGGCATGGCGATCGGGTCGCACACGCAATCGCACGCGGTGCTCGCCCAAATGTCGCCGCCGCGGCAGTTCGAGGAGTTATCCGGGTCGCGGGCAATTTTGAAAGAACAGCTTGGCGCAGAAGTCGATGTGCTTGCCTATCCCGTCGGTCACAGGGACAGCTTTTCCGAAGAGACGGAAAGGCTTGCGCAGGAGGCAGGTTATCGCGGCGCATTCTCGCACTATGGCGGGATCAATTTGCGTGGGACGACATCCGCTTTCGACATCAAGCGCACGAAGGTCGTCAGACAAAGCATGAGCCGCTTTCAAGTTCAAACTGCCGTGTGTCGGGCAACTGGGAAGTATTGGCCTTGATGGCCTCCCGCCATGCCGCGTCAGCTCGGTGGGATGCACTTTACGAAGCCGAGCTTCCCGTAGCCCAATATCTCATCGTCGGCGGTGATCATAGTCGCGTCTAGGTGACGGGCTGTGGCCAGCAGAATTCGATCCGCTGGATCGCCATGCGCTTCCCAAGGCAGGCGCGTGCTGGCAACGGATATCGCAGGTGAAAGCGGCTCCAGGCGGATTCCCGGCAGATCGAGCGCAGCGCCGATCCACTCCGCCACATCACGGCTGAGCCGTAGCCTATCCTTCGCGACCAGCATCGCGATCTCCCAGGGGGTAATCGCGGAGACGAAGAGCTGGTCCTCATCTGCCGCCTGCTGGATCTGTGCATGGGTTGAATCGGAGATGCGCGCTGAGTCTTCGAGCAGCCAAACCAGAATGTGCGTGTCGAGAAGCAGGTTCATTCCTGAGCCGCTTCCCATTCGTTCTCAAGAGGCGAGATGATGTCGCCTTCACAGAGCACGCTGCCCTTCAAGGCTCCGCGGAGCTTCACCTTCGGGGGCATGGGAATCACCGTGGCCACCGGCTTGCCGAATTTTGTAATCACGAGGGGCTCGCGGGTTTCTGCTACCTCGTCAAGTAACTGCAAGCACTTGACTTTGAATTCACCGGCACCGATTCTTGCCATCGTGGCACTACCCTTCCATGGTCATCAACCATGGTCGTATTATGGCGAGAAATCGGAGCTGCTGTCAAGGTTGGCCGCGAAGGTTTGCGGTCTCCCACCCTCCGCAATAAGGCTGCGGAAGGATGGGCGTCCAGCGATGGATTTCACCGACCGTAGAACTCTTCTAGAAATGGATTTGACGGCATGCCGATTACATAGGGAGAGATGCTGACGATACCAGATGTTCTGTCGGCACTGTTGACAAACCCAAGACCGGCGAAGGTGTTGCGCCCGCTACTGGGACGAAATTGACAGAAGGCAGTTGTCGTTGTGACCCATCGCGGGTCGATATTCATTACAATTCTGTTTCCGTTTGACCTGCGATAGATATGGGGATCCGCTTCCAGGTTGCCCGTAAACACTGTATTGGGACACTCATCTCCTTCCGGCATGCGGATGTTCTTGGTCCTGAATTCATGATTAAAGCTGACAACGACACCCTTGATATCTGAAAGGCTGAGGGCGGCGTCCAGCGGTTCCGCTTGAAGCTGCACTTGCTGGAGCAAACGGTTATATCCGGCCATAAGCCGGTTGAGTTCCCATCCAAGCCCATGCAGCGTAATAATCTCGCCAAACTCGGAGAGGTCGAGGCTCGCGCCTCTCATGGCTGCCAGCATGGAAAGTCGAGGAACGTTGATGTAGTAAAGATGAAACAGCTTTGTGTCCCAAGCCGGATTGTTTGAAAGGCTTGATTCGACCCAGGCGTGGTGCTGCTTGCGTATCTTATGGAGCTCATGAACAGTGTAAGTCGTTGTGTCTGTATCTACAATCGTATGGTGTTTTTGGCAAAGAAGTATTAGGTTCTCCTCAGCGTTGCGCTCTTTGGAAGTGAGGGCCGACCGTCCCCGAGGCCCATCCGCCTGCTCTGCTATTATGTGCGCAGCTTCACCAACGAAGTGATTTAGGCTAGGCATAACTCCCTCGATGCAGAGAGTCTCCCGGCAGATCCCGCAGCGTCCGCCGGCCTTTACCCAAACCGCTCTGTTGGTGGTACTGGATGGTGGCATTCGTTCATTCTCTTACGATTGCGATGGCAATGCAATGAACTGTAAGTAGCGCCAACTTGCATAGAAGAAGAGTATTCCGCTTCTCATGGAGAGGCGGGCTACTCTTCTTTGAACCGCAATGTGGAGTTATGCCTTGGCAGTAGTTAATGCGCCCAGGTCATCGGCTAGTCTTTCGGTGCTGAAGGATTCGATGATGTCGCCTTCTTTCAGGTCGCTGAAGCCGGCCAGGCCGATGCCGCACTCCATGCCGTTGGTGACTTCCTTGGCGTCGTCTTTGAAGCGTTTGAGCGAGGCGATCTTGCCCTTGAAAAGCTGCTCTTCGCCGCGCATTACCTTCACTTCCGCGTCGCGGCGGATGACTCCGTCTTGAACGCGGCAGCCGGCGATGGTGCCGACCTTGGGAATCTTGAAGACGTTGATGACTTCGGCCTTGCCCGCGTAGTTCTCCTTGAAGGTGGGGTCGAGAAGGCCCAGCATGGCGAGGCGAATTTCATCCTGCAACTCGTAAATGATGGAGTGCAGGCGAATCTGAATGCCTTCCTGCTGCGCCAATTCGGCGGCCTTGCGCTCGGGGCGAACGTTGAAGCCGATGATGATGGTGTTGGAGGCGGTGGCCAGAAGAACGTCGCTCTCGGTGATCGATCCGACGCCGGAGTGGATTACCTTGATGCGCACCTTCTCGGTGGACATGCGGACGAGCGAATCGGCGAGGACTTCAACCGATCCTGTCACGTCGCCCTTGATGATGAGGGGCAAATCTTTGACGCCGGCGGTGCGAATCTGCTCCGCCAATCCCTCAAGAGAGACGCGGGAACTCTTTGCCAATTGCGCCTCGCGCTCCTTCATTTTGCGGTACTGCGCAATGCCCTTGGCCTTGTCGCGGTCGGCAACAACCAAGAAAGTGTCGCCGGAATCGGGCATGGATTCAAGGCCGAGAACTTCGACGGGTGTGGAGGGCCCGGCTTCTTCCAGAGCGCGTCCGCGATCGTCGAACATGGCGCGAACTTTGCCGAAGGTGTTGCCGACGATGTAGCTGTCATTCAGCCGCAAAGTCCCGTCTTGAACGAGGACCGTGGCAACAGCGCCGCGTCCGCGATCGAGCTTAGCCTCGATGACGCTGCCGACAGCTTTGCGGCCCGGGGTTGCTTTGGGCGCGCGAATGTCGGAGACCAGGCAGATCATTTCAAGGAGCAGGTCGAGGTTGATGC
>CAZSVJ010000245.1:0-5486 GCA_964610185.1 uncultured Occallatibacter sp.
GCAACATCAAGCTGCTTATGGCGCGCAGCATTTGCTCAGGCAAATACCTCATCGTGGTTGCCGGCGACGTGACCTCAGTCTCAGCCGCCGTGCAGGCCGGCGGAGTTGCCGCGGGCCCGTCGCTGATCGAGAGGCGGCAGATTGCGCGCGTGCACCCCTCGGTCTTAGAAGCAATCTCCAACTCCGTCGATATCGATCCCAAACAGTTGCGCTCCATCGGCATTGTCGAGACCTTTTCTGCGGCGAGCATCATCCAGGTGGCCGATGAAGCCGTCAAATCCGCCAACGTTACGCTGCTTCGCGTTCATCTTGCCATGGCGCTTGGCGGCAAGGGGTTCGTGCTCATGTCCGGAGATGTGGCAAGCGTTCAGGCTGCCGTTGCGGCCGGCGCCAAAGTCGCCGGTGAGGATGGAATGCTCGTCGGCAAGGGCGTGATTGCCGCGCCGTCTCCGGAATTATTCCGCGATTACATCTAGCTCAGAAGTGTGGCCAGGGCAAGAGCTGCAGCGTGTAAGGCGTGGCAGCGATTTCAGGCTGCATCCATTCCTCCATACGCAGACGGTGCTCACATCGGAAAAGCCTCGTTAGCAACCTTTTGTGATTGACAGGTAGGCGTGCCGACATTCATGATTTGGTGTCACGCGGACTCGTTTGCGATGGCTCGGTATAGCCAAATTGAAAAGAGTCGCGCTCATCATGCAAGGCAGGCCTCGATCGATCCTGTCGCGAATGTTTACAGCGCATCCCGCCTTAGAATTTTCATCATGATCATTCCCTTTGCAAATCGGTCGCGCGGGAAGGCATTGCGATGAAACCATGCTCGTGTAAATGAAAGATACAACAATATGAAACCTTCAAGCCTCAAAGCCATTTTTACCGACGTGCATCTTTGGGTGCCGGTGGTAGTTCTAATTCTCGGAATAACCCTACTTATGACTCTGAGGTGATCTTGTGAGCGAAAACTTAGCAGGCGCACCTGGGCGATCGACGCTTTCACTGCACAAACTCGGCGTTTTCTGCGGACTTGCCGCAGCCGTTTGGCTGGGCACTGCCGAAGCTCCCACCAAACTCGTGAATGCGGGATTCTCTCCCTTCACCATCTCGTTGGGCATGGTCATGGGCGCGTTCGTGGCGCGCTGGACCGTACCCATGCTCCTCAAGGGCACAGGCTTTGTACTCACCGACCTTCGCGATAAACCTCACTTGATTGTGTGGGCTTTGCTGGCTGGAATGCTTTGGGCCGTAGCCAATACTCTGACTATCTTCGCGGTTCGCAATGTGGGCCTTTCTATCGCCTTTCCGCTCTGGAATACCAACAGCCTGGTCGGCCTGTTCTGGGGCTGGTTGCTTTTTAAGGAATTGCGCGGCTCCGGTTTTAGAGGATGGGCGAAGGTGTTGGGCGGAGCCTTGGCTATTGTCGGGGGAGCGGGAGTTCTTGCTTATGCCACTTCGCAGCAGTCCTCCAATAATCCGGGCAAGGCCGCAGCCGGAATCCTGGCCGCGCTCGGTGCGGGCGTTCTGCTGGGAACCATGTATATTCCTTACCGCAAGGCTTATATCAGCGGCATGAACCCGTTATCATTCGTGACCATCTTCACCTTTGGCGAGTTAGGCACTGTGATTACTCTGGGAGCAATCTTCTTTGGTGGTGTCGGCCACCTTGCCACTGAATTGGAGCGTGCTCGCCCCATGCTTTTCTGGCCGTTTCTAGGCGGCTTCTGCTGGGTCATCGGCGACCTGTTCCAAAATTTTGCGGCAAAGTATATCGGCATCGGACGCGGCATCCCTCTTTCCAATACCAATCAGCTTTGGGGATTGGCCTGGGGTGCGCTGGTCTTCGCCGAATTCTCCGGATTGACCCTCACTGGAAAGGTACTCATTATCACTGGGTCGTTGGTAATGATCACAGGCGCCCTATCGATCAGTACGGCCGCGCCGCAAGGCGTGGAACTGACAAACTGGAACGAGGCCATGAACAGGGAGGTCACGCGCTATTCGTTGAATCCCGAACAAGTAACAGCGGTGGTGCGAGGCGACGATCCACTCGCCGGACAACCGCACCAACGGCGCTGGTGGGAAGTTATCTTGATGGGTGCCGCTGTAGGGGTCTTCGTCTGGCTGGCCGTCGGCACCAAGGCCCAGCACATCGCCGTCAGCATTCCCTGGATCATTGTCCTTGCGGTGGGAACGATCCTGCCGCTCGGAGTGTGCGGTACACTGTTGTGGAAGCGAACGCGATTTTCTTGATCTTTCAACTCGCCCGTTTCACGCTGCATCGTTCCCGTCGTAGAGATAACCTTTTGCAATTTCAACAAAGCTGGCAAGATCCTTGGCCATCCAGGCTTCACTCCTGTTCAATTCCTTGGCCAGAATGCCGGCCACCGCGGGGGCAGCTTCAATGGCAGCGCGCGCATCGAGAAAAAGGGCGCGCGTGCGCCTGGCAAGCACATCCTCTACCGTTCGCGCCATTTCATATCTCGCCGCCCATACCACTTCGCGCATGCGGAATGGGAGACGCGGGTGCAGAAGCGCGTCAAGCCCTGGATCTTCGGATGAAAGCGCTCGGAGCTTGGGAAGATCCGCTCCGTAGACGCGCTCCCATTCAGACGTTATTTCGTCCGAATTCGCCGCCCAGCCATGAAGCTTCATCTCCAATGTTCGCGACATTCGCTTTGGGAGCGATGCAACCTGGCATGCATGATCGATAGTATCTTGTCCCATGCGGCGATAGGTAGTCCACTTACCGCCGGTTACCGTGACCAGGCCGGAATCCGAAACGAGAATTGTGTGATCTCTGGAGAGCTTCGATGTTTTGACGCCGCCCTTTCTGACCAGCGGCCGCAAGCCCGACCACACGCTGCGGATCTCAGCAGCGGATGGAGCACTACCGAAGTAGCGAGCAATGTGGTCGAGAAGAAACTTCTTCTCGGTGGCAAGTGCTCGTGGCTCGGCAATCGCTCTATCGACCGGCTCATCCGTTGTTCCCACGATTGTGGCGCCGTGCCAGGGAATAGCGAAGAGCACTCGGCCATCCGCCGTTTTCGGAATCATCAGAGCCGTATTGCCGGGAAGGAAGGAACGCGGCAAAACGAAATGAGTTCCCTGGCTTACCGCAAGAAACGATTCATGAACCGCGTGATCCATGGCAAGCGTGTCCTCAACATTCACGCCGCAAGCATTGACGACCACCTTTGCCTGTAGGTCGAAGACGGCGTCGCCTTCCCGGTCGCGTGCCTGAATACCGATCGTTTTTCCATCTCGCTCCAGGAGGCCGACCGCCTCAACATAGTTGATCGCCGTGCCTCCGAGATCCTGAAGGGTGCGTAGCAGTGCGATCGCGTAGCGGGCATCGTCGAACTGGCCATCGTGATAGAGAATGCCGCCGCGGAGGCCGTCTCCGACAATTCCCGGCAGCCGATCGAGCGTGCTTTTGCGCGACAGCAATTCCGATCGCCCAAGCGAAAGGCTTCCCGATAGCCGCTCATAGACCTTGAGCCCGAAGCCATAATAAGGAAGCGATAGATAGCTGTAGGCGGGGACAACGAAGGATAGATCGTGGACCAGATGAGGAGCGTTCCTCAACATGTGGCCGCGTTCCCGCAAAGCATCCAGTACAAGTGTCAGATTGAACTGTTCCAGGTAGCGAACCCCGCCATGAACGAGCTTTGTACTTCGGCTTGAGGTTCCTTTGGCAAAATCGAATCGCTCGACTAGCAGGGTTCGATATCCACGGGAAGCAGCATCAACCGCGGCGCCCAGGCCGGTGGCGCCGCCGCCGATCACCAGCACATCCCATGGGTTTGGTCCTTCACCTAACTGACGCAGAATTTCCGCTCTTTCACTCACCCGACACCCCCAGCCTCGATCGAGACAGCTTACACGTCAGCAAGCTGAGCGCGTCATGGCGCGACCTGCGCGGCATTGACGAGCGATTCCCGATGTTGATCAGGGATTGGCAAGTTCCACCCGGCGGCGAGGCGCTGCGACGCGCCCCGCTCGGGAATTAGTCCGCGCTCCGTACCATTGTACGTCCTTCCTACAGCTCGGTTGCACTAGCCGCTCATTTGCATGCCTAAAAGGTCATGCGCCGGCCGGTTTTGCCGGCCGGCGCAATGTTTGCCGCGCTGGTTAGTAGATGACCTTCAACGCAAGCTGGAGGATACGCGGCTCCAGCGTGCCGGTAATGGTGCCGCCGGCGGTGGGAACGCCGGTGGTAGCGTTCGCACCGCTCAGGGCGCTTCCCGACGTGCCGCCGGGCAGATACAGGTTGGTATGGTTGAAAACATTGTAGGCCTCGGCGCGGAACTCGATTTTCAGGCTCTCTATTGGAGTGTTGAAGCGCTTGTTGAGATCCAGATCGGTCTCGTAGTACTTCGGCGTGCGGCCGATATTGCGGGGCGCATTGCCGAAGGGACTGGCAATGGCGCCGCCGGCAAGAAGCGAACTGCCCGTGGTATAGGTGAAAGGCAGCGTAAAAGCGTTCCAATTGGTGTAGTTGATGGCGCCGCTGGAGGCCTGGTGGGCGATGCAAGTGTGCCCCGAGTTGCAATCGACGACCGGGTTGCCTGGAAGGTAGTTCGGACGGTACAGAATGGCTCCGCGATAGGTGGCGCTGGAGGGGAGGATCTGCGGCGAAACCTGGTTTGCGGAGCTTGGCCCGTAGTCCAGAGTGAAAGGGGTACCTGCCTGCATGGTATTAACCCCGCTGATCTGCCACCCGCCGATGATGGCGTCCGCAACGGGATTGATGCTGCCCAAAACCTGGCGTCCATGGCCGACCGGAACGTCATAGACCAGGCTGAGGATATCGGCTACGGGCAGATTGTTGTCCGACTGGCCGTAGTCGCCGCGGAGGTTGAAGACGTTTTGCGGCGAGGGCGTGATGCCCGAGAGCGCTTCGCTGGCGTTGTCGAGTGAGTGCTCGTATGTGAACGAGTTGAGCAGGGTGAGGCCATCGACGAAACGCTGCTCGTAACGAACCTGTAACGCATTGTAGTGGGAGTAGAAGCCGTTGAGAGCCTCGGTGATGTCGCCATTCTGGAACTGGGTGGCGGACAACTGGGTCCCCCAAGTGGGATAGGGGCGAGCGAAGCCGCTGGCGCCGGGCACGGTGGTGAGGCCGGCCGCCGGGTTCTCCTGGTTTGCATTCACGAAGCCTTGCAGCTTGACGCCGTGGTTGCCGACATAAGCAAAGTCCAACAGGGTGTTCTTGGCCAGGGACTTCTGCACGCTGAGGAAGTAGCTCTCGGCGTAGGCGTCCTTGGTGTTCTGTGGGATGTAGGTGATGTTGTCGGTTCCGGGATAGAAGTTGGAAGCAGTCGCCAAGCCGTTCGGGAAGCCCTCATCCATCGTCACATAGCAGGAAGTGGAGACCGCGTTCGCAGGGCAATGCGGTGTGCTGGCGGGGCTGGTCTGATTGACGGTAATGAACAGCGCGTTGGGCGCGTTGATGGGCAGAATGTCGCCCGAGCCGGCGCGGGTGTAGT
>CAZSVJ010000246.1:0-5415 GCA_964610185.1 uncultured Occallatibacter sp.
TATGGGCCGCTTCAAGCCAGATTGGGATGCGCTCTAAGGTCGTTGCCGCCAAATGACCTTAGCCTTCCAACTCGTCGAGCATAGCCTGCATCTCGCTTTGCGCATGAACATTTCCGCTGCGAGCAGCGCTGGCGATCCCCGTCTTCAGCCGCTCGATTGCCTCTGCGGTCCGTCCCGCATTGGCGAGAGTTTGCGCAGCCATGAAGTAACCGGCAGTGTAGCCAGGATCGTTCTCGAGCAGCGTATCGAATTCGCCCACTGCCGCTGCCGTCTCGCCGCGGCCCGCCAGCTCCATCGCCAGGCCGTAACGGGCAAAGCTGTTCTTCGGGTCCAACTCCAGAATTTCCTTCAGCCCAGCGATCTTGTCCATGACTCTGCCTGTCTGGCGCCGGTCTCTACGCCGCGCCCGATTTGCGTAATTGGCTGCGATTGCCGAAACTAGAACTGTACGCCTCGTCATTTGGAGCGTGAGGGTTGCCCAGGCCGGCCGCCAGGTTCAATTGTAGTAGCCGGTCTTGGAAACGAGGCCGCGGATCACGCGAATCGTGAACGGAGTTATCGCAGCATGAGTTCTACTCAGACTCTCAATCAGCTCAACCCGTCCGCGCGCACGGTCGCAAGCACGCAGTCGGAGATGACCGAGATCATCCTGCCCAACGACACCAATACGCTTGGCAATCTGCTCGGCGGGCGGCTGATGCACTTTATCGATTTGACCGGCGCCATGGCCGCTTATCGCCATTCGCGCACCCATGTGGTTACCGCCTCCATGGATCACATCGATTTCATCGCGCCCGTGCATCTGGGCGACCTGGTTACGCTCAAGTCCAGCGTCAATCGCGCCTTTTCCACGTCCATGGAAGTGGGCGTGAAGGTGTGGGCCGAGAACACGCGCAATGCCACCGTCGCGCACGTTGCCAGCGCTTATCTTGTATTTGTGGCGATCGACGAGCAGGGCCGCCGGCAAAAGGTCCCTCAATTGTTGCCCGAGACACCCAACGAAATTCGCCGCTACGAAGACGCCATGCGCCGCCGTGAGCACCGCGAGGCTGAAAGCGCTCGCCGCAAAGAGGCAAGGCTCGCAACAGCCGGCCATGAGGACGCGGCAGCCATCATGCCCTGACTTAACATTAGTTAATCTTGACAGAATCGCAGAACCAAGGAGCAGCAAAAGAAAATGGCCCACTCGAATTCCATGCCTTCCCCCGTGGCCTTGCCCGGCGTCTCCAAGATCGTAGCCATCGGTTCCGGCAAAGGCGGTGTCGGCAAAACCACCGTCGCCGTCAATCTGGCCATCGCGCTCTCTCGCCTCGGCCAGCGCGTGGGGCTGATCGACGCCGACATCTATGGCCCCAACGTTCCGCTGATGATGGGCTCTACGCAACAGCCAAAAGTGGGGCCCGGCAATATTATCGAGCCCAACCAGACCCACGGCATCAAGACCATCTCGATCGGCTACATCTCGCCCGGAGACAAGCCGCTGGTCATGCGCGGTCCCATGCTTCACCAGATCATTCGCCAGTTCATTCAACAGGTCGACTGGGGCGAACTCGACTACCTCATCGTCGATCTGCCGCCAGGCACCGGCGATGTCGTCATTTCTCTCGTGCAGACCGTTCCGCTCACCGGCGCCGTTGTGGTTTCAACCCCGAGCGACGTCAGCCTGCAGGACGCGCGCAAGGCCCTCGAAATGTTTGCGCAGGTCAACGTTGAAGTGCTTGGCATCGTCGAGAACATGAGCCACTTCACATGTCCGCATTGCCATCAGGAGATCGACATCTTTTCCCGTGGCGGCGCTGAGCGCACCGCCAGGCAGTTCAACATTCCGTTCCTCGGCTCAATTGAACTGGTGCCCGCCATTCGCGAAGGCGGCGACCGCGGGCTGCCTGTTGCTCTGGCCGGACCAAAGAGCCCTCAAGCCGCGGAATTCTACGCTGTCGCGGAAAAGATGATGTCTCTCGCCGAGGCCGCCGCGGCCGCTGCGACGGACGTGATTGAGATCAGCTAGTGTCCCAAATCTAAAGTTCATCAAAGAAATAAGCTGCCGAAATGCAGGTCCCCGCCACGGCGGGCAGGCTTTCGGCTCTCCGCCGCGGCGGACTTCGCTCAGGATGACGGCCGATTTTGAGGTTTCAGCAGATAGCATTTGTTGAATGAACTTTGGACTCAGCACACGAGACGGGAACGGGCCGTTAGAGACCCTTTCCAAGCCGAAAGGCAACGAGAGCGAGAACGGCGCCCCGCTCTCCTTGGCTTCGGATGCAATTTACCGCCAGTGCCCTTCCACCAGCACCCAATGGTCGCCTCTGTGCACCCACCTGTGCGCAACCCAACGCCCGCCGGGATGTGGCGGACGGTCCCAGCGGCCGGGGGTCCAAATATATTGGCCGCCTTCGTAGCGATGATAGCCATCGATCCACACGTAGCCACGGTCCGGCGGCGGTGGCCGGCGCTCAACAATGGGAGCAGGCGGCCCTATGCGGATCACAACCTGCGCAAATGAAGCCGCAGGCATCAAAGTGAGAGCAAACAATACTGCCAGTGCAATCTTCTTCATGGTGAATCGGTTCCTCCAAGGATTCATCGTCTCCGGAATCGCGCGTGCGTTCCGGCGAGTTGATCGTATGAACGCATAGCTGCGGAAATAGTTGCACGTGACGCGCAACCTTGAATCAAGACTCTTGTACCATCCCTGCTCTAATCGGCGATGTGCGGAATTGATCACGCCGCTTCAATTTCCTCCGCCAACACCTCAGCAGCCGTCATGCAGGCTCCGCGGCCAACATCGAGATGCGTTACCAGCCGGATCGTTTCCTTGCCGACCGCGTTCACCAGCACGCCGCGGGCCTTCAGCTTATTGGCCAAATCCGCCGCGCTTTGCTCGCCTGTCAGTCTGAACACCACAATGTTTGTCTCCACGGCATCGAGCTCAATCTCAACACCGTCCATGTTCAAAAGCGCCTCGGCCAGCAGCCGCGCATTTGCGTGGTCTTCGTGCAGCCGCTGCGGTCCTTTTTCAAGAGCGATCAATCCCGCCGCGGCCAGCACGCCGGCCTGGCGCATTCCGCCGCCGAGTGCCTTGCGGAAGATGCGCGCCCGCTCCATCAACTCCGCCGATCCCGTCAGCATCGACCCCACAGGCGCGCCCAGACCCTTCGACAGGCAGAACATGACCGTATCAAATCCGCGCGTCAAGCTCTTCACGTCTGCGCCAAGTGCCACAGCCGCGTTAAAGATGCGCGCCCCATCCAAGTGGGTCGGGAGCTTGTGCTCCTTCGCGCCATTCCAGATTTCTTTCATCACTGGGAGCGGCGTCACGGTCCCTCCGGCTAGATTCGCCGTATTCTCAATCTCGATGAGTCCAGTTGCCGCGCGAAATGCGCCGCGCGCGATGATAGCCGGCTCAATGTGCTGCCAGGTCAGGATGCCCCGTTCGGCCACAACCGGGCGCACCAGGCAGCCGGAAAAGACCGCAGTCGTGGCCATCTCCCAATCCAGAATGTGCGCTCGCGACTCAGCGACTACTTCCTGCCCCGGATGTGTATGCAGCCGAATCGCAATCTGATTACCCATCGTACCGCTGGGCACAAACAGCGCCGCCTCGCGGCCAAACATCTCGGCCGCGCGCTTTTCCAGCAGATTCACGGTGGGGTCTTCGCCATAGACGTCGTCGCCCACCTCGGCCGCGGCCATCGCCGCCCGCATCTCAAGCGTGGGCCGCGTAACCGTATCCGAGCGCAGATCTATCATCGCTGGCAGTTTCTTTTCCTTTTCTCTTGCGCCCAGGTCTTACCGGAACGTTAGTGGACGCCGAAAACACTGCATGGAACATTCTGTGCGATCGTGTATACGGTGCTCCACAGGCTCGACACGCGGTTGGGCCGGCGATGCAGCCCGATGACGAGCACATCGATCTTGTGGTCGCAGACGAATTTGACGATTGCATCCACCGATTCTCCATCGAGCAAATGAGCCTCTAACTCAACGCCCTGGCGCTCCGCTTCCGCTCGCGCATTCGCCGCAACTATCGCGTAAAACTTGGCGCGATCCTCCTCCAGCGTAAGGAGCATGGCAGGGTCCGCCCCCGTGGCAAACGCCGTGTAAGCCGGAAGTTTCTCCATGACGGTAATCGTCTGCAATCCAACTCCGAGTCTTTTTGCAAGATGAATCGCGGCCGTCAGCGCGCGACATGCCTCGGGAGATTCGTCATAAGCTACAGCAATCCTCTCAAACATATTTCCTCACGATCGCTCACCCGAACGCTTGGGGTCGTTCTGCTCCCTGTTCCCTACTCCCTGTTCCCTGCATTTACGGTATCTGCGCCATAGGCAGCTCGATCACCGGCGTCCGCTTGCCGTCCCGCACCGCATAAGCCCAAAGGCCGTGAAAGTTCTCCCTCAGCCCCGGTTGCGCCTTCAAGAAAGCGCTCAGCACGGCGCCTGCCTCTGTGCGCACTGCTGCAGCATCGGTCACTCCCGTCGAGTCGTAGGTCACGCCCAAATCGGCCTGGTGCAGCGAAGCGTCAAGCCGCACGGCGTCGATCTTCCATGTGCGCGGACCATCCGGAATCGTGTAGGGCAAAGCATCCCGGGGAGAGCCCTTGATCTGCGCCTGCTCCTGCGAAAGCTTTTCCAGGTTTGGCGAAGAGATATAATCCACCGGCAGCAACAATGACCGCGCAGCCTCGTAACAGAACCATGCGCTCCACGGATCGGGGTGCGGCTGGTCCGTTCTCGCCAACTCGCGGGCATGCGTCCAATACCACACTCCGTCGTGACCGTCGAAGATTCCCTGGCGCACCGAAAGCCCTGCCAGCTTCCATGCCGGAGCTGCGCCGGTCGGATCCCAGGCCAGAATCAGTCCCAATTGTCCGCCCAGCGCTGCCCCTGCCGCATCGGCCAGCACCACCGCGTAGCGCCCTGGCGGCAACGCGTGCATGTTGATGGTCACCGTCAGCGCGCCGCTCTGGTTTGAGCAAAAAAACTGCGTGTCGGCAGTCGCCGTCATGCTCGTAGCGTCGAGCAGGTAAAGGTTCCGCAATTGCACCTGCCCGCCTTTCATCAGCGGCGTGGCAGCCTCCACAGCGCTGCGGATTCCGTCCCACTCGGCGGCCTCTGCCGGCAACAACGCCGCTTGCAACGTTGCATCGTCCTGCCGCAGGACGGCGTCAGCCAGTCGCCCGCCGGTCGCAATCAGCGCTCCGCGATCCTGCGCAGGCAACTCCGACTGTGTTACACAACTTGCGGCCCGACTCGCCAACGGCACAGACAACAAAACCGCGGCAGCCAAGAGCTTCCAGCAGAGGCGCATTTCGTCAGCCACCCTCTCCGCCCGGCGAAACTCATTTTGAGCGTCCCTGGGCCACTGATAGTCTAGTACAGTGGAGCGGCAACGAATTTGGACGCTCAATTCGGT
>CAZSVJ010000247.1:0-5395 GCA_964610185.1 uncultured Occallatibacter sp.
CCCCGCGCTGGTTTCCTTTCCGGAGGGAGAAGGGGCATTCATGCCCCTGAAACCGCGCTTCAAGCGACAGGGCTTTAGCCCCGGGCCTCCTATTCCCGGCAAAAGAAATGCCCGTGCCTAAAGGCAAATCCCTCTGCTGGCTCTCTTCAGGGGCATGAATGCCCCTGCTCCCTCCGCTCGATTTGCGCTTCTTCACAAATTAGGAGAACCCTATCGCAGCCGGGCCCGCTCGCGCTGCAGTTCGCGATAGAGTTCACTCTTTGACTTGCCTGAATCCCGCGCGAGGCGCTTGAGGGCTTCTTTTTCGTCTAATCCCAGTTCACTCTGGATGCGCGCTACGCGGTCCGAAATCTTCTCTAGGCCGGGGTCCGCAGCGTGAGTGCCGGCTTGCGACCGTGGCAGCGCCTCGACAAGCAGCGTGATTTCGCCGCGGATGCGATCGCGGCCAGCCAGTTCCTGGCGCGCGAATGCGACCGTTCCGCGGAGAAACTCTTCGTGAATCTTGGTCAGCTCGCGAGCTACGGTCACGCGCAGATTTAACCCCCAGACAGATTCCAGATCGGCCAGCGTTTCGATGATTCGGTGCGGAGCCTCGTAAAAAATAAGCGTCCGCGGAGTCTTGATCTCTTCCGCGAGGTCTTCAAGCCGGCTGCGGCGGGCCCCAGCTTTCTCCGGCAAGAAGCCCAGAAACTGAAATTCGCCGGTGGGCAAGCCGGAAGCAACGAGCGCGCTGAGCGCCGCATTGGCTCCGGGGATGGGAATCACCGGGACTCCGATGGCGATAGCCTCAGCCGCCAGCCATGCGCCCGGATCGCTGATACCGGGCATTCCGGCGTCGGAGACGAGGGCGATGCGCTGGCCCGCCTGGAGCGCGGTCAAAAGCTCATGAGCGCGTTGATGCTCGTTGTGTTGGTGGCAGCTTACCGTGGGAGTCGAAATCTGAAAGTGGTTGAGGAGCTTTTGCGTCTGGCGCGTGTCTTCGCATGCAATGCGGTCTACGCGTTTGAGCACGTCGAGGGCGCGCAACGTGATGTCGCCGAGGTTGCCGATGGGCGTAGCCACCAGATAGAGACCGGGCGCAAGCGGATGATCCGTGCTGTCGGTCTTATACACGGTCAGTCTCGGGCTTCCTCGCGTTCGAGGCGGCGCTTCTCGGCCAGCAGAGACATGGAGCTCATCAGGTTTTGCACGCTGACAATGCCCACTACGCGCCCGCTCTCAGTGATGGGGATGAGGGCAAGGCCGTGGCCGGCGGTGAGGCGGCGGATGGTGGTTCCCAAAGTGTCGTCGGGGCACGCCACTTGGAAGGCTCGCGACATGACCGACTGCACGTAGCCGTTGCCGTCGTTGCGCAGGGCGTCGACAATCCGCTGGCGGGAGACGATGCCGACCAGTTGCGGCCCGCGCACGACGGGAAAGTCTTCCTGAAGCGAATGAACACAGCGGCCCAGTGCATCGGCCAGCGTGTCGGAAGGAGAGAGCGTGGCGAAATCGGTGAGCATCACTTCGCGCATATGCACCGTATCCACGACCGACTGGAAGAAGACGCCCTGATCTTCAATTTGCGCGCCGATCATGATGAAGAAGCCGGCGATGGCCATCCAATAGTTTTGCAGCAGCATTCCGCCCACCACGGCGGCGAGGGCGATGACCTGTCCAAGGCCGGTAGCGGCGCGGCCGGAAAGCGCGAGGCCGTTCTTGCGGAAAAAACTGCCGCGAATGAGGCGGCCGCAATCCAGCGGATAGGCCGGCAGCAGGTGCATCACGCCGAAGAAAACCTGCATCCACATCGCGCTGCGCAGCAGATATGCGGGCGTGATGAAAGGCTGGGCGAGCAGGCGCATATCGCCGCTTGCGCCCAGGAATAGCGCGGCCAGCACGCCCGCCGTGGCCCAGTTGGCCAGCGGTCCGGCGAATGCAATCGCGAATTGGCCCACGCCGGCGTTTGCATTTTCCTGGCTCTCGGGATTGGCGTAGGCGAACAGTCCGCCGATGGGGAGCAGAAGAATGGCGCGCAGGCGCAGTCCGAGCCACGCGGCCACCAGCAGGCGCGCGGTTTCTCGCACCAGCACCGCGGCTACGACTATCACAAAGAGGCCGATGCCTCGCCCCAGCCCGGACGAAGCGCTAAGGGCAAGGCAGACGACTGCCAGCAGCGGGAAGAAGGCGTGGACACGGACTTCGACGCCCATCCAACGGCCCAGCGGAATTGACCAGCCTCGCATGTTTTGATTGTATTAGGTCGGGGGCCGTTTCGTTTCCGGTATGCTGATTTGCGATGCGCATCATCGCCGGATCGTACCGTTCCCGCACACTTGCCTCCCCGGCTGGCCTCGCGACCCGGCCCACCAGCGACAGGCTTCGCGAGACGCTGTTTAACGTGCTGGCGCCGCGCATTGAGGGCGCTGCGTTCCTGGATTTGTATGCCGGCTCGGGCGCGGTGGGGATTGAGGCGCTGAGCCGCGGCGCAGCAAGAGTGGAATTTGTGGAGCGCGCGCCGGCGGCGCTTTCAGTGCTCAAGTCGAACCTGGCCAAGCTGGGAGTGACGGCGGGATTCCAGGTCCACAACCGAAGCGTGGGCGGCCTTCTACGACTCTTGAAGGCGGGCAAGGGACTCGACATTCTCTTTGACATTGTGTTTCTCGACCCGCCATACGACGCGGGCCGGGAGTACGCGGACACGCTGGGCGCGTTGGGCGGGGATTCAGTTGGAGTGCTTGCCTCAGGCGCGGTCGTCATTGCCGAGCATCGGCGCAAAGAGAAGCTCGAAGACCGATACGGTGAACTCGCGCGCACGCGGCTCTTAGAACAAGGCGACGCGGCGTTGAGCTTCTACGCGGCTGCGACTGTTTCGCCGGCGAATTGAAAGACGCATTAGCCGCGGCGCAAGCGCGAAAGCGGGCGGCCGGATTAGAGTGTTGAGCATGAAGAACTCGCGATTGGTTTTGGCGTTAGGCGTGGCGGGAATCATCTCTGGCGGGTTTGCAATCGCGCCAGCTCAGCCAGGTGTGGCTGCGGATGCAGTTGGAAGCGGTGAGCCGCAAATGGCGATTCTGGACACTGACATCGGCGACGACATCGACGATGCTTTTGCGCTGGCGCTCGCGCTGCGCAGCCCGGAGCTGCGGCTGCTGGGCATCACGACGGAATACGGAGATGCGGAACTCCGCGCCCGGCTGCTGGATCGCTACCTGGCTGCAGTGGGACGAGCGGACATTCCTGTCGCGGCCGGTGTTGCCACTGCTCACAGCAACGTTTTTACGCAGGCCGCTTACGCCCGTCATGCGCCCAACTCAAGACAGCAGCATCCCGACGCGGTCGAGTTTCTGCTCGGCCAAATTCGCGCGCATCCGGGCCAGATCACGCTCATTGCCATCGGCCCGCTCTTCAACGTCCAGGCGGCCATTGGACGGGACCCGGCAACGTTTCGCAAGTTGAAACGAGTGGTGATGATGGGCGGCAGCATCGACCGGGGCTACGACGGGCATAATGGGGAGCGCCGGCCCGCGGACGCGGAGTGGAATATCAGCCGCGATCCGGCTGGAGCAAGGGCGCTGCTGGCTGCCGGAGTGCCGGTCTTCATGATGCCGCTCGACTCCACGCAGATCCACCTGGAGACAAAGGAGCGGGAGACGATTTTCTCTCACGGCTCCCCCCTCACCGACCAGTTGACGCTTCTTTATCACCAGTGGATGGCGGGCAGCGACGGCCACCCGCCCGCGCCCACATTGTTCGACCCGGTAGTGGTGGCCTATGCGGTTCGTCCCGATTTGTGCCCGGCGACAGCGATGCGCCTCGAGGTGGATGACAAGGGCTTCACGCGACAGGTAAGCGGCGCAGGGAATGCGCAGGTTTGCTTGAGATCGAACGAAAGCGGGTTTCTGGAGTTGCTGCTGGGTCGAATCACAGTGGATGCTTCGAGGTGATCCAGGTCTCTGGCCGCGTGAATTTGTATCGGCTCGGTGCCCATTCATTCGCTTTTCTCTGGCCAATGGGTGGGAAACCACCAATCTCAAGGAACGAAATCAAGCGGTCAGAGACCAAGGCGGTCCAGATCAGGTGCGTTTAAGGCCATTTTCTTCGCGGCTTTGCAAGAACTTTTCGGGCATTCCTGGGCAGAAACCCGGCAGCTGTGCGCAAGGTCAATCGCAATGCCATTGACAGGGCGCGAAAGTAGGTGAAAAATGGCGGGTCGGATAGAGTTCAAAGGTTTTGCGCAGTCTAGGGAGGGAAAGTGAAAAACGCACTGAATTTGAATGTTGTCGCGGTATTGGCATTTGCGGGCTTGGGATTGACATTGGGGCTCGCCGGCTGCAAGTCGGCGCCGGAGCTTACGGCGGCTCAGGCGCAGGCGCTGATTCAGGCCAAGTATGACCAGACTCCGCCGCTGGGCGCCAACATCACCGTGGACGATCTGGGCATGAGGATGGGAGCGACGGACAAGTATTGGGACCGGACCACGATTTACCCAAACAAGTTCTGGGCTGACTTCAAGCTGACCCCGGACGGCAAGAAGGCAATTAAGCTGGCGGACGGGGGCGACACGATCAAATGGCGGCCGGACAGCCCTGACGATAAGACCTTTTCAATCGTCGTGGTAACCACGGCGGCAAACCACCTGAAGGCTCGAGTCGATAACGACCCGCAGGACGAAGTCGGCGGAACCAAGAGCGTCGTGTTCACTGAGTCCGTGAACCTGGACGGTGTGCCGGGCCCACTCCAGGACATTGCCCACAACCCCGGCAACAAGCTGAGCAGCAAAAAAACGGCCACGTTTGCCGTGGATGGCGGGGCCTGGAAGCTGGTTAGCATCGTGTAGAACGAGAAAATTCTTCGTGGGGCAGGGGGATTTCATTGACCCCACCCCTGTTTCTTGCTATTGTAAAAAGGTTGTGCAAGAACGCACCCGGTCGTGTGTCTTAACTGCGGGTGCGTATGGGTAGCCCGGTCGAGTTACGAAAGTCCGGGTGGTGATCCCAAGGCTAGGTGCTCGTTGCGGCGAGACCGGCCAGACATGACCCCGGAAATCGCTCTCATCTTGCGGAGGGCAGGGGCGATTCGCATCGGAGCCCGCGCGTTCTCCACCTTGGAGGGCTATGCGGGCCGGAACCGCGAAACGGAGTTGGCTTCGCCTGGGAATTCAGGGGAACGCCCGACCACCGTCCCGGTTCTCGTCTGAGATTGGAACGAAGGCAGACGCGAAGCAGCAACAATAGGGCTTCTGTGCGCCCACGCAGCCGGATTGGTTGCGTTGGGAACGAGCAGGAGGCCCCATAGGTCTGCGCGCGGCTTTGGAAATTGGGCAGCACGGTTTTGGCGTAAGGCGTTTGGCGTAAGGAGTTTGGTTTGCCTACATTCAATCAGTTGGTTCGCAAGGGGCGCACGGCCCCGCGGT
>CAZSVJ010000248.1:0-351 GCA_964610185.1 uncultured Occallatibacter sp.
CGATACGCCGACTTGGGGTTACCTAACGCGAGCGCCTTGAAATCTGGAAGAACGACCACAGCCCAATGCGCATTCCGAGCCCCGACCAGGCCCGGCGCCACGGAATCCAGGTGCGGAGCCGCTCATCGGGAAAATGCGCCAATCCTCGCGGATTACACCCAGGCACCCGTCAGCAAGGCCAGCTTTACGAAGGAGAGCTTGAGGCCGTGGGCGCGATTGTTGAAGTAGCGCTGGTTGAGCTGCTCGTGGTTCAATTGCTCGATGCGGTGAAGCCCGGCGCTGTGAAGCTCTGATTTTTGCAAGTCGATAGCGGCGTATTCAATGGCCCCGGCCCGCAAGACCCAAGCTGGC
>CAZSVJ010000248.1:361-5340 GCA_964610185.1 uncultured Occallatibacter sp.
GTCGCACGGACTCAACAAAAGCCCCATGATCATGCGCGAAATGTGGTAGTCTGGCCGCGTGCCAACTGCTCCCCAGCTTGAAGAAGCCAAAGAAACTCGCCGTCACTCCGCCGTGGTGCGCGTGACGCATTGGCTCACGTTCATCGCCTTCGTTGCACTGGTCGTTAGCGGATTCGAGATCGTCATCTCGCACCCGCGGTTCTACTGGGGCGAAGTAGGAAATGTGAATACTCGCCCACTGTTCGTCATCCCCATTCCGGCTTCGCGCGACACAGTCCCCACGGGCTACGGCTATGTGATGAACGATCAGAACGGCTGGAGCCGGTATTTGCACTTCGAGGCCGCATGGGTTGTTCTTCTGACCGGGCTTGTGTATGGAATCTACGGCCTTGGTAGCGGGCATTTTCGCAAGAATCTGATTCCGGCGCGAAGCGATTGGACGTGGCGCGCCTACCGGGATCGCATCGCAAAGTATCTGCGCCGCAAGCGAGCCGATCGCGCGGAAGAAGACACATATAACGTTTTACAGCGTACCGCATATCTGGTTGTAATCCTGGTGCTGTTTCCGCTCGTCATCTGGACTGGCCTCGCCATGTCGCCTTCGTTCACGTCTGCGTTTCCGGCGACGGCCGCGCTGCTGGGCGGCCGGCAATCGGCGCGGACGATTCACTTTTTTGTGACGTGGCTGCTGCTGCTCTTCCTCGCAGTGCACGTGGCGATGGTTGCCCTATCGGGGTTCTGGAGCCGGATGCGGGCCATGACTACAGGTGAAGCGCGCGATTTCAAGGAGGGCCAATGAATCCGATTTCACGACGCAAGCTGATTCGCGGAGGCGTTGCTGCTGCGGCGGGCCTTGGAGGCTTGGCCGTGGCAGACCGTCTGGCCTCGCGCTATGGACTGATTCCACCGGATGGCAGCGGAATTTATGGGCCCGGCGAGACATTGACTTATGCTTGCCAGCGGCTGCTGACCACGCGCACGCCGGCGCGCGAATTTCCGCGCGGCATGATCTCGAAAAAGCCGTTTGCGAATGAAATTGCGCCGCCCACGGAAGAGTTCAAGCGGATGCAGGCTGGAGCGTTCAGGGATTGGCGGCTGGTAGTGGACGGAACAGTGGCCCGGCCGATGACCCTGTCGCTCGCCGATCTGAAGAGCCTGCCGATGCAGAGCCAGATCACCGAGGTCGCATGCGAGGAGGGGTGGTCGTACATCGCCGAATGGATTGGCACGCCGCTCTCCGGAGTTCTGCGCGAGGCGGGCGTGCTGCCGCAGTCGCGCTATGTGGTCTATTACGCCATCGAAAAGGGCTTGTGGGAGAGCATTGACATGGCTGACGCAATGCATCCTCACACGTTCCTGACAATGGGAATGAACGATGGAGACCTTCCGGTGGCGTTCGGCGGTCCGCTGCGCCTGCGCGTCCCGCGCCAGCTTGGTTACAAGAGCTTGAAATTCCTGACGCATATCACGGTGACGGACGACATCAAAAAGTTCGGCAGCGGAAAGGGTTCCGTCGATCCCGAGTATGGATACTCCTGGTACGCGGGGATCTGAAGAGTGAGACGCGGCGTACTTCACACCCAGGCGGTTGCCAGCATGGCCAGCTTCACCGGGGAGAGCTTGAGGCCGTCGGCGCGGTTGTTGAAGTAGCGCTGGTTGAGCTGCTCGTAATCCAACTGCTCGATCGAGTGAAAGCCGGCGTTGCGCAGTTCCGATTCCATCGATTCGGGCGTGAAGAACAGTTGGAACGGCTCACCGGCAGCGGCCACGCGGGCGGCCAGGGCGTCGAATGCGGTGCGGCCGACGGGGCTGAGCGTCTGCGGCGAGAGGCCGTAATCGAAGCCCACGGCGCTGCCTTCGGGCAGTTGGGCTATCGTGCTCAGAGTGGCGCGAAAGGCTGCGAGCGTGAGGTAAGGCACGACTCCCAGCCAGCCGAAGAATGCGGGCGCTCGCAAATTGAAGCCCGCCTCGGCCAGCTCTTCGGCCAGGGTGTGATGCTCGAAGTCCAGGGGCACAAAGGTGAGATTGGAGGGCAGCGCGATCTGGGCCTCCGCAAGCATTTGCTGCTTCCACTGCTGGGTAGCGGGAAAATCAACCTCGAAAACATGCAGCGCGGGAAACGGATTGCGATAGGCAAAGGTGTCAAGGCCTGCGCCGAGAATCACGTATTGACTGACGCCCTGCGCGGCTGACTTGGCGAGCTGGTCTTCAACATAGCGGCTGCGCACGGCCATGAAGGCGCGAAAGTCGCGAGCAACGCGGTGACTGGCGCGCTCCATCTGGCGGGGATGGGCGGACCCGATCAGGCGGACGGCAATGGGATCGTCAAGGATAGGCGGATGGTCCATCAATTGGTGGGCGGCGCGGCGAATGGCCACACCGAGAGCGGTTTTGCTGGCGCGGCCAGTCTGCATGATTTCGAGTTTAGAGTACTGCCGCCAAGCTCGAACCGCGTACCATGTCTTCCATGAGCTGGATTGGATGGGCACTGCTCTCTGCGGCTTTTGCCGCCGCTACCGCGCTGCTGGCCAAGGTAGGCGTAGCGCATGTGGACTCGAACCTGGCCACCGCCCTGCGCACCAGTGTCGTGGTCGTTTTTGCCTGGGGCATCGCCCTGGTTCTGAGCAAGTCCGGCATGAGCCTGCTCGGAGAGATTCGCGCGCTCGACCGGCGGACCTTGCTGTTTCTCACGCTGAGCGGGCTGGCCACTGGCCTCTCATGGCTGTGCTACTTTCGCGCGCTGCAGCTGGGGCCGGCTTCGCGGGTGGCGCCGCTGGATAAACTCAGCGTTCCGCTGGTCATCGTGTTTGCGTGGCTGCTGCTGGGCGAAAAGCTCACGCCGGCAAGCATCGCAGGGGGACTGCTCATTACGGCTGGAGCGGTTGTAATTGCCTTGGGTTAGGGAGACGGCAGGAAAACTTGGGCATTCGGGTTGCTTCCCTATACTTAAGCGAGCGAGGCGACGCTGTCAGTTTCGAAGGCTATTTCATGACTTACCCAATTCAATCCGAAATTGCAGCCGTCCCCGTGATCTCGCCGCGACGGATTGTTCTGACCGGCTTCATGGGCTCGGGCAAGAGCACCGTCGGGCCGCTCCTGGCCCTACGCCTGGGCTGGAGCTTTATTGACGTGGACGAAGCGATCGAAGCGGAGGCTGGGGTTCCCATTGTCGAACTCTTCTCACGCCACGGCGAAGCCGCATTTCGCGAGCGCGAGCACGCGACAATCGCCCGCCTGCACTCGGTCGGCGATGCACAGGTGCTGGCCCTGGGCGGAGGCGCGATTGAGCATCCAGCTACCCGCGAGCTGCTTCTCACCACCCCCGGAACGATGCTCGTTCATCTTGAGGTCGAGCTTGCCACAACCTTGGCCCGATGCAGCGGCACGGAGCATGTTCGCCCCATCCTCGCCGACCATGCCAATCTGGCCAGCCGCTACTTGCGGCGCCTCCCGCTCTATCGCACCGCCCATGTCTCGATTGCAGTCGACGCCCTGACGCCGGAGGAAGCCGTGGAAGCGGTCCTGCGCGCTGCCGGGCTGAACTGATTGAGCGTCGGCAGCAGTCCCAGCCTGCTTGCAAACATGTGCAAAACGTGCTACACGTAATACACATGAACAAAGAGGATCTGAAAAAATGCCCGCGACCGAGGAAAAGCAAAACATCACCCTGCGCCTGAGTAAGCGGACGCTGCAAAAGGCGCGGGTTCTCGCCGCAAAGCGTTCAACCTCCATCAGCGGCCTGCTCACAAGCCAGATTGAGCAGCTTGCGGAAACGGAAGACGATTACGAGCGCGCGATGGACCGCGCTTTTGCCCGGATGGAGAAGGGATTTCATCTGGGCGGAGTCCACAAGTTGGACCGGGATGCGCTCCATGAGCGTTAAGGTCTTTGTCGATACAAATGTGCTGGTTTACGCGCACGACATTGATGCAGGGGGCAAGCAACAGACGGCAGAGAACATACTGTTCCGCCTCAGGCAACAGCGCTCGGGAGCTGTCAGTATGCAGGTGTTGCAGGAATTCTACACTACTGCGACGCGGAAACTGGCACGCTCACTCTCGAAGGAAGAGGCTCGAGCGATTGTCGAAGACTTCGCGTACTGGTGCGTTGCAACAACCCCTGCGGAGATCAGCCACGCTTTTCGTATCGAAGACGAGGCCAGAATCAACTTCTGGGATGCGATGATTGTTGCCGCAGCCATCAAAGCCGGCGCAACGCGTATTCTTTCAGAAGACCTGAGCCACGGCCAGACCATCGCCGGCGTTCAGATTGAAAACCCCTTCGCCGCTGCTTGAGAAATGCCGAAACATTCACCGCATGCCTTCCATTCCGCGCTTCCAGGACTTCTCCGCTTGCTATCATCAATACAAGCTCCGGCCGCGATGCTGTCCAGGCGCTCCCATTGAGGCCATCCTATTTACCCATGACTCCCGTCTCCCAAGCCGCAGTTTCGCCGGACCTCGCAGCCCCCTCGGCTGAGAACGCGGCTCGTAGCCAAGCTCATCTTCATGCGCCTAGCCCCGGCGCGACGGCTACGCTCATTCACGACCTGCGCGAGTTGTTCAAGGTCAAGGTAGTGAGCATGGTTCTTGTTACCGGGTGGGGCGGATTCTATCTGGGGTCGATGCTGTCTGGAATCTCAAGCTTGCAACGCGGACTGCTGGACACGCTGCTCGGCATCGGACTTGTCTCGGCCGGCGCGGGCGCGCTGAACGAAGCCCTGGAGCGCAAGACCGACGCACTCATGATTCGGACTGCAGGCCGTCCCCTGGCCGCGGGACGCTTCTCGCTGGCTCAGGGAATCGTGGCCGGGCTTGGGGCGCTGGGGTTGGGGGCTGTGTGGCTGGCCCTGCATACCAACCTGCTCACAGTAGCGCTGGCGTTGCTCACGGCTTTTACCTACGTGGCCATTTATACGCCACTGAAGCGCTTCACCACCATGGCCACCTTCATCGGCGCTTTCCCTGGCGCCATGGGCC
>CAZSVJ010000249.1:0-5336 GCA_964610185.1 uncultured Occallatibacter sp.
CCATGGCATAGGTCACGCGTGCGCCGGTGTTCATGCAGCTCAGCGTGGTGCCGATCAGGGCGAAGAAGACGGTGATCGCCTCGGCCAGCATGAAGTACTTGCCGTGGCCCTGGCCCAGCAGCCCATCGCCGACGATGATCATCATGTCTCCGATCGGCGCGGCGGAGCTGGATGCGCTCGCCATGGTGTAGCCGGAGTTGAGAAAGTAGTTAGCCGCGAAATACTCGATCAAGTAACATACGAGACCTTGTATCAGCAGCGATGCAATGACTGCGATGGGAATATGCTTGGTTGGATTCTTGGCCTCGCCTCCCATCGAGGTCACCGATTCGAATCCGACTAGAATCAAGATGGCGACCGTGGCCTGAATAAACAGGTAACTGAACTTATGCGGGGAGATGACCGACATAGCATTGGGGTGCGAGAGGAAGTTACCGCTCGAGTCCTTCTCCGGATAGTCGATGGTAAAGGGAACCGGCTTGCCAGCCGAGTCCAGCAATGGCAGCGGATTGCCGTTGGAGTCGCGTACCGTCGAGCCGTCCTTGGCTGTGGCGAACTGGTAGGTGTAGGTGGCCAGCGATTGCCCATCGTATTGGAAAGAGGGCGTTCCCGCCGGGTGACTGGCGCGATAACCGATGGCCAGAACGCTGAAGACGATGAGCGCGGAGATCTGGATTACATTGATGGCAAGGTTGACAGCCGTGGATGCGCCCGCGCCCTTCGATGCGATCCAACCTACAAAGATGGAAAAGACCACCGCCACCAGCGCCATGAACACCGGACCGGGATTAGATCCGCTCATCACGCTGGGATAGAGGAAGCCAACAACATATCCGCAGAAAATCCCTGTGGTGGCAACCATCACGCCGGGATAGACCCAGTAATAGAGGTGCGAGCCCCAGCCAACCACGAATTTCGCGATGCGGGCGTACTTGAACATTTTGTCTTGAGACAAGAGGGCCTGCTCGGCGTAGTAGTAACTCGACCCGGTGCCGGGGTAAAGCTTGGAGATCTCGGCGTAGGAAACCGCCGTGGCCAGGCACAGCAGCAAAGCGCCGAAGATTCCCAGCCACATGGCGGGCGCGGTGGTGCCGGTTGTGGCTTGGATGTAGAAGGTGAGCCAAAGAAAGGCGCCGGGGGCGATGAGTGCCATTGCATTGCTGGTCAGCCCGGTTAGGCCCAGGGTGGCCTGCATCTGTGGTGCTTTTTGTTCTGCCATGTGCATTCTCCTGAGAAATGGATTTCGTCGGTCTGCTCCGGGCGGCTGGCGACCGGGCATTCGGTTAATGTGTGTGCACCGGTAGCGCTACGCCCCCGGCCGCTGCGCGAACATTATTCAGGTGATGTGAGGAAGCCGTTCGCTCCAAGAGAGCGAAAACAGAACTGTGGACCGGTTGTCGAATCTCGGATCGTGCTCGTGTTTTGAAGCTAAGTATCCTGACCAGCCCGTAATAGGCCTGTCAGGAGATCGGGCTCCTGTGGGAATCCGGGATAGGCTCTCGCATTCCCACAGTTCTGCAAAGTCGTTACTCGTGAGGCGCGAGGATCAGGATCAACCCCACAGTTACCGTGGACTGACCGTCGACCATACTTGTAGCGTTCTTATGGAAGAATGGCGAGTCGGACTGGTCGTGCCGGTACTCCGCTCGCGACAACAATGCCTGCGGCAGCTTCTTGGAGAACTTGTATTCAAACGTTCCCGTAAACTCATTCAGGTGCTGAACCGTGCCGGTCTCGAATCCGTTGGGATCGGTGAAGTACTCATAGCGTCCGGCCACCGCTGTGGCGCCGGATATTTGCTGGTGGGCGGCAAAGGCAATGCCCTGCCAGGTATTGGTCAACGTGTCTCCGACTCCTTTGACCTTTGCATCGTGGTTGATGCCATAGTCGTAGTTGATATATGCGTTGAACTTTGGGTTCGGCGTCAGCAGAAGAGTGGTGTCGATCAGATTGCGGTAGCCGTGGCCGGCCAAGGCGTTCTCGGGACCGGTGTAAAGGTCCGCGCTCCAGGTGTATTTCGTCTTGGTCAAGGTACTGGTAATGCCGACCGTGGCCCATCCGTTGTTCTTGGTCACCTCGTTCCAGCCATTCACCACCTGCACGCCCACGGTCTCGACCTTCGATACGGGCATCGAGGTGCGCAGGCCGAAGTTGGTGTACGGAATAGCCCAGGAGAAAAGCAGCGAGCGAGAGTAGCTCCAGTTGTCCTTGGCCTCGATCACTTCCGCTCCCGCCGATGTGACAAACCTGCCGAAGTCCGCCTCGAATCCCTTGGCTTTGGCGGGCTTGAGGCTCAAGAAGGCCTGTTCAACGTAGTTTGCCTGCAGGCCGGCGCTAACGAGTCCGTTCGTCCGGCCATAAAGGAAGTCAAAGTGCGCGCCGAATGGCGCTGGATCATGGTTCAGCGTGAGCTTAGCCGCGCTCAAATCGACCGTGTCGGTCTTGTCGTTAAAGTTGTAAAGGTCGTTGATCTGGCCGTTCGCGGAGTTCGTGGGCTGGTTGTAGTTGTAGCTGTAATAGCCATCGACAAAGCCTGTTACAGCGAAAGGGCCGACCTTCCAGGGAAACTTGAGCGGCGGCGGCGCCGGTGCCGCCGCCGCTGCGTCCGGCGCCTGGGCCGCCGGTGCAGGCGCCGGCGTCGGACTTGAACCGGTCGCAACAGTTGTCGGCTCTGCCGGAGCAGGCGCGGGCGGTGCTGACGTTTGTGCGCCAGCGGTCAAGGCGAATGCCATTGCGGTTCCGGCCGCTATTTGCATAATGCGATTCGGGTGCAGATTCGTCATCACTAATTCCTCCCCAAAGATTGTGTGTGTTGAACGACTTAGTGTGATTTCAGCCAACAAAAACAGTTCAGCCGCGACAGCGCAAGGCGGCTCATTATGCTTATCGACACACCTACAGCGCTGCACGAGTGACTTCGCCGTGCCCTATCCGGACTGGAAGATTCGCGTTCCGTTATTTGGCCCGGTCGTAATGGGTTGACCCAAGTTACTCAAATGTGACATAAGGAATAAATGAGGATTATAAAAAGAATTAATTATTATCTCCTTATGCAATAAATATGGAACGCGCCGTTGTGGGTCCAATCTGACTGGCGACGGGTCTTTTTGACTTCTCAACGCATTTTGCGCAGCACCAATGAAAATGCACAAAATCGAAAATCGCTGTAGATTGAAGAACGTCCCACTCCGTTTGTTGAGATATCGGGCATAGAGACCTTTATGAAGGATGCGTTGATTGTTGCCGCCGTGCGAACGCCGGTGGGCAAATTCCAGGGATCGCTCCAGTCCTTCTCCGCGCCTCAGCTAGGCGCGCTGGTGGTTCGCGAAGCAGTCCGCCGCGCCGGAGTAGAAGCTCAACATATGGACGAGTGCATCATGGGCTGCGTCCTGCAGGCCGGCCTCGGCCAAAACGCAGCGCGCCAGGCGGCGATTCACGGTGGACTGAGCAATGCGGCAAGCGCATTCACCATCAATCAAGTTTGCGGATCGGGGCTCAAGGCCGTTGCCCTGGGCGCGCAGGCTATTCAAACCGGAAATGCCGAGATGGTTGTATCCGGCGGCATGGAGTCGATGACCAACGCACCGTATCTCCTCGCGCAAGCCCGCTCAGGCTATCGCATGGGCAACGGTGAACTCGTCGATTCCATGATTTTTGACGGTCTATGGGATGCATACAATGCCTTTCACATGGGTGTGGGGGCAGAGAAGATTGCCGCGAAATATGGCATCGGCCGCAATGAGCAAGACGCCTTTGCTGCTGAATCGCACCGCCGCGCTGCCGCGGCCACGGTGGCCGGTCTCTTCCGCGACGAAATATTGTCCGTTGAGATTCCGCCGCCACACAAAGGCGCAGCCACATCCGTCTTCGACACCGACGAAACCATCCGGCCCGGCACCACGGTGGAGATTCTCTCGAGGCTCAAGCCGGCCTTTCAGCAGAACGGTACGGTCACCGCCGGTAATGCGCCGGGTGTCAGCGACGGAGCAGCGGCGGTTGTTGTGACAAGCGAAGAGCGCGCGCAAGCATTGGGCCTGAAACCTCTGGCAGTAATCCGCGCTCAATCAACCAGCGGCGTCGCGCCGGAGTGGTTCGGTCTTGCGCCCATCGAAGCCGTGCGCAAGGTGGCCGCAAGCGCAGGCTGGCCACTCCACTCCGTAGAACTCTTCGAGCTGAATGAAGCCTTCAGCGTGCAGGCCCTGGCGGTCAACCGCGACCTGGGTCTCGATCCCGCCAAAGTCAACGTGCATGGCGGCGCGGTGGCCATCGGCCATCCTATCGGCGCAAGCGGCGCCCGCGTGCTGGTCACCCTGCTCTACGCCCTACAGCGGCAGGGCAAATCCAAAGGCGTCGCCTCGTTGTGCCTCGGCGGCGGCAATGCCGTAGCTCTTGCCGTCGAACGGGTCTAGCATGTTTTAGACTGTCCGAAATCGAACACTCCCGAATCGGAAGCGGTCACTAAAGCCAGCCCCAAAAACGCAAAAGCTTCCGTAAGTGCCTTATCTTTCAATGCCCATCTCTTTCTTTTCTTTGGCACAACAAGTGCTGTATCAGGGTGTGATGGATATCGCACGCCCAGATTTATTGCTGAAGAGGAAGCGCCGCCTGTGGGTCATCTCCGGCGTCGCAGTGGTGGTCGTGGCAGTCGTGCTGCTGGCTGTGTCGCGGCTCAAGCCCGCCGCTCCTACGGTTGACCGCTCCACCATATGGCCAGACACGGTAAAACGCGGCGACTTGACCATTCAAGTGCGCGGGTCAACAGGCAGCCTTGTGCCCCGCGAGGACTCGATCGAGCTCATCCCCGCGCAGACTGATGCAACCGTGACCCGGATCCTTGTGCTGCCTGGGGCCAAAGTGACGCCGGACACCGTGGTGCTGGAAATGAGCGATCCCCAACTGGAGCAGCAACTGCTGAGCGCTCAATCGGCGCTCAAAGGAGCGCAAGCCGACTATAAGAGCCTGCAGGCTACGCTGAACAGCACGCTGATGGACAAGAAGATTGCCGCCGCGCAAGTGGATGCTTCCTACACCCAGGATCTGCGGCAGGCGCAGACTGACGAGGCTCTCTACAAATTGGGCGTGGTTTCGGGCCTGGTTTCAAGCGCGTCGAAGAATACGGCTGACCAGTTGACTGCCCAGAAAAAGCTGTCTGAAGAGCAGCTGGATGTGAACGCGAAGGCGATTGAGGTGCAGTTGGCTTCTGCTCAGACCAAGGTCGACCAGGCCAAGGCCCAACTGGATCTGTATGAGAAACAGGCGGCGGCGCTTCATGTGAGGGCCGGAATCTCCGGGGTGCTGGCACAGCTCGCCGTTCCGGTGCAGGTGGGCCAGCATGT
>CAZSVJ010000250.1:0-5196 GCA_964610185.1 uncultured Occallatibacter sp.
GCTCACTCGCCGCTTCACCAACGGCTTGGCATTCAACTCCGCATGGACCTGGGGCAAGGCGCAAGGATACCAAACCGGTGCTCAGGACGGAGGGCTGTATTATTGGAGCGGTCCCTTGCGCCGCAACTATAACCTGCTTGACTTCGACCGCAAAAACAACTTCGAGCAAACCGTTACTTACGAGCTGCCTGCGGGGCGCGGTCACCGATTCCTCAACTCCGGCGTCGGCGCTTACACTTTAGGCGGGTGGAAGATTTCGGCGACCATTGGGATGCTCTCGGGCACGCCGTTTTCGGTTACAACCAGCAGTGTGACGTCGGGTACCAATCAGACAGCGAATTTCACAGGCCCGCTCCAAGTGACGCATAATACTGCCGGCGGGAAGAATCCAGCAGTTACGTGGTTCAATCCATCTGCCTTTTCGGCGCCCGCAGCCTGCGTCGCATGGACAACCGCCAACCCTGTTCCGTGCGCAGTCGGGAATTCACAGCGCAATCAGTTCCGTGGGCCCGGCTACTTCTCTAACAATGTATCCCTGTTCAAGGACTTCCCAATCTTCCGCGAGTCTTTGCTTGAAGCACGCTTCGATGCCTTCAACATGACCAATACTCCGGCATTCGGCAACCCGAACGGAACTCTTGGATCGAACCTTGGCAAAATCACAGGCACCGTCGGCAGCGGCGTCGGCAACGTCAACGGCGTCGGCAGTTCTCGCGTGCTTGAGGCGTCGGTGAAGATGACGTTCTGAGCATAACCGCAGTGTTGAAGCGTGCGGTGTTTGGCAAAGTTACGTTCTAGAGCCAATCCCGCATGCATCAACTTCAAAGGCCGGTCACTGCTACCCAGCGTGACCGGCCATTTAATGACAGAATTGCCTCGGCTCGATCAGCCATCGTTTGACCGGCCCAACCAAAGGAGAAAAATGGAAGGCTGTACCAGACGAAGTTTTCTTCGCTCGGCGGGAATTGCTGCCGCCTTTTGCTCCGCAAGCCCGCTTTTCAGCCGGGCGGAAACCTCAAAATCTCCATTCAGGATCTCCGTCATCAACGACGAGATCTCGCCCGACTTCGACCACGTCTGTTACGTTGTTTCGCATGATTTCGGCCTGAGCTGGATCGAGCTCCGCTCCATGTGGGGCAAGAGTATCGTGGCTCTTAACGATTCCGAGATTGCCGAATCGCAAAAGATCCTCGCCAAATACAATTTGCAGGTCACAGATATCGCCAGCCCCCTCTTCAAGACCGACTGGCCCGGCGCGCCAAAATCGCCGGAAGGCCCCAAGGGCGACATGCACAATGCGCCCGAGGTCACATTCAAACAACAAGACGAGATTCTCGAACGGTCGATTGCCGCAGCCAAGCAATTCAAGACAGACAAAGTGCGTTGCTTCGACTTCTGGCGCCTGGACGATGTAGCCCCGTTTCGCGCGGCAATCGACGAGAAGCTTCGTGCGACTGCCGAAGCGGCCGCCAAGCAGGGCGTTCTGCTGGTGCTTGAAAACGAGCCTGCATGCAACACCGCAACCGGTCGTGAGGCTGCCCGGACTTTGAATGCGATTCCGACCCCAAACCTGGCGCTCAACTGGGACCCCGCCAACGCCGTGATGCGCGGCGAGCTCGACGCCTTCCCTGTTGCCTGGAACCTGCTGCCCAAGAATCGCATCCATCATTGCCACTGCAAGAACGCCGTCAAGAATGCGGATGGCAAGATCGTGTGGTCGCCGGTCGACAAGGGATTCATCGACTGGGCTGCGCAGTTCCGCGCCCTCAAGCAACTCGGCTATCATGACGCGGTGAGCCTTGAGACGCATTGGCACGGCGGCGGCACAGCGGAAGAGTCCTCGCGGATAAGCTGGGCGGGCATGAAGCAAGCTTTGAAAGATTCTGGCGCCCTTTAGTCGCGCGATGGGATGCCTCGCGATTTTCAACCCAAGCTAGACAACCGACACGTTTGTCGTTCAGATGGAGATTTAAATTGGTTACTCGACGTGAGTTTCTCGACACGCTTGCAGTTGGAGCCGCGGGCTTGGCGATTAGTTCGACCGCCAAGAGCTACGGCCAGATTATGGGATCGAACGATCGCCTCAACTTTGCCGTCATCGGCCTCAACTCGCGAGCATACGCGCATCTTGCCGCTCTCAAGGGCAACAAGGAAACGGCTCGCGTCGCCCATGTTTGCGATGTCGATAGCACAATCCTAAAGAGGTTTGCCGACAACACCGAGAAGGCATTGGGATACGCTCCGGCAACGCACAAGGACTTTCGCGAAGTTCTCCAGTTGAAGGAGGTCGACGCCATCACCATCGCCACGCCCGATCACTGGCACGCTCCCATGGCCATTGCCGGCGTGCAGGCCGGAAAGAATGTCTACGTGGAAAAGCCGTGCAGCCACAATCCAGGCGAAGGAGCGTTGCTGGTTGCGGTCCAGAAGAAGTACGGAAAGCTGGTCCAGATGGGAAACCAGCGGCGATCGAATCCTCTCTGCATCGAGGCCGTCGATAAGATTCGCAACGGAATCATCGGCACCCCCTACTTCAGCAAAGGCTGGTACAGCAACACAAGAAAGTCGATTGGAATCGGCAAAGAAATCCCCGTGCCGCCAACACTCGACTGGGATCTCTGGCAGGGGCCCGCGCCGCGCCGGGCGTACAAAGACAATTTTCACCCCTATAACTGGCACTGGTTCAGAATCTGGGGCACCGGCGAGACTCTTAACAACGGCACTCACGAGATCGATGTTTGCCGCTGGGCGCTTGGCGTCGATTACCCGAAGAGCGTCACAGCATCCGGCGGCAGATATGCCTTCAAGGACGATTGGCAGTTCTATGACACGCTTGTTACCAGCTACGACTACGGCGACAAGACGATCTCATGGGAGTGCAAATGCTGCAACCAGATGAAGTATTACGGCCGCGACCGCGGATCGACGGTCATGGGAACCACTGGATCGATGCTCATCGATGGCGACGGCTACGAGGTCTACGACTTGAGGGGAAACAAATTGAGCGAGTCGAAGCTCGGCGATGCCCACGGTTCCGGCGATCTGGTCGGCAGCGACTCCATGACGGTTGCGCATTTTGCCAACTTCATAGCGGCCATCCGCAAGGGAGAAAAGCTCAATTCCCCGGTTTCCATCGGCAACGTGGCTGTGACCACACTGCAACTTTCAAACATCGCCTGGGAAGTAAACCGGGAACTCAAACTCGACACGGCTGACGGAAAAATTCTTAACGACCCGGAAGCAATGAAGATGTGGGACCGCGAATACGAAAAAGGCTGGGCGCCGCATCTCTAGTGAATGTCGGCGGCGGTGCCAGCACTGCCTGCCGACCGCGCTTCAGCCATTAGCTATTGCAACAGCAACTCGCTTTCAGGAGCACATGAGGAGACTCCCAGCATATGAAGCAAACTCTGTCACGTCGCAACTTTGTTCAATCGGGCGCGCTTATTGCCGCGGCATGCGCCGCTTCGACCGCATCCCCCTCTTTCGCGGAGTGGACGCCGGCGCCCGCGAAACCTTTGCCGATCCATTTGGGCTTGGCCAGTTACACCTTCCGCAGCTTCACGCGCGCACAGGTCATCGGATTCATGAAGCAGCTCCACCTTACCGATCTCAACTGCAAGGACGTCAAGGATCACCTTCCGATGGATCCCACGCTCGAAGCTCAGGCCGTCGCCGATTACGCAGCGGCCGGCATCAAGCTCCACGCGGCGGGAACGATCGGCTTCCCGAAAAACGACGATGACGATATTCGCGGCAAGTTTGAATATTGCAAGCGGGCGGGCATCAACGTCATCGTCGCAGGCGACCCTCTTCCTGAAGCCCTGCCGCGCATCGAGAAATTCGTAAAGGAGTATGACATTCGATTTGCCATCCACAACCACGGCCCCGAGGACAAGATTTTCCATTCGCCGCTGGACGTGCTCAAGGCCGTGAAGGGCATGGACACGCGCATGGGATGCTGCATCGACGTAGGTCACGCGGCGCGCGCCGGCACGGATGTCGTTCAGGCGATCCATGCGGTGGGACCGCGCCTGCATGACATGCACATCAAGGATCTTGCGAACTTCCAAAGCAGGGACAGCCAGGTCGACGTCGGAGACGGTATCATGCCGATACGCGGAATCTTCGCAGCCCTTATCGCGATCAAGTACAAGGGATTTGTGGATTTAGAGTATGAGATTCACGGCGACAACCCGATGCCAGGCGTCATCGAGAGCTTCGGATTCATGCGCGGGGTGCTTGCGGGCATGGGCTACGCAACTCACGCCTGATCCCGAACCACATTCGGTACCAAGTCTAGGTGTCGCACTTAGATCTCCGCGGGTGAGTAACCTATACTGGGGGATTGGTGGAGCTTCTGCATCCGGGCAGGAACTTCACCAATCTTAAAGCACCTGTCGAGTGTATACTGGTGGTCTGACCACTTCGGCGGCCAGTCCAGACCACCGGTCAGTGAAAGGGTATGGCGTCAGTCCATGTTGATCCATGAAGACCGTTTGTTTCCCGCCGAGCCTGGAGTCAGAGCCATAGCCAGGGCCCTGTATGCGCAAATCAAAGACCTGCCTATTGTGAGCCCACACGGGCACACGCAGGCGGCCTGGTTCGCTACAAACGAGCCCTTCCCCGATCCGGCAAAGCTCTTCGTGCAGCCCGATCACTACGTCTATCGAATGCTCCTGAGCCAAGGCATCCCCATGGAGGATCTTGAGATTGGGGTGCCGGAGATGAAGGACGCGCGCAAAGTCTGGCGCATCTTTGCCCGGAGCTACTATCTGTTCCGAGGAACGCCGACCCGCATGTGGCTGGATTTCGCTTTCCAGGAGCTATTTGGCCTCACGGAGCGGCTGTCCGAAGCAACCGCCGACGTTTATTTTGACACCATCTCCGAAAAACTGCGCACGCCGGAGTTCCTTCCCAGAGCGCTTTACGATCAATTCAACCTGGAAGTGCTGGCCACAACCGACTCGCCCACCGACACTCTGGCAGATCACAAGGCGATTCGCGAATCCGGTTGGAAGGCAAGGATTCTGCCCAACTTTCGTCCTGACTCGGTCGTCGACCCGGAGTTCAAAGGATTTGCCGGCAACATTGCATTGCTTGGCGAGCAAACCGGAGAAGACACCGCATCATGGGCAGGCTACCTGAAAGCGCTGGCCAAGGCGCGTGCCCGATTCCGCGAGTTGGGATGCACGG
>CAZSVJ010000251.1:0-5190 GCA_964610185.1 uncultured Occallatibacter sp.
GATGCCAA
Organism: uncultured Occallatibacter sp.; assembly: GCA_964610185.1. Lineage (GTDB taxonomy): Bacteria > Acidobacteriota > Terriglobia > Terriglobales > Acidobacteriaceae > Telmatobacter. Next base: position 9 of record CAZSVJ010000251.1, read on the forward strand.
AAATGGCGCGAGATGGGAGCGTGCACGACGATGCAACTTTGTTGCAGATCTGGGCCCGTGCATGAGAGCACGATTGAGCAGATACTTAGGACCGCGGAATTGTGCAACCACAATCCCCGTTTGGGCAATGGTGGAGCCGGAAACGCCAGTCCCGGTTCACGAAACGGAGCGCCGAAACTTGTTTGGAGACGCGAAATTGGCATTACTATATTCCGGCAATTTTGGTAAGGCACATTCCTACAAGGAGGTGCTCGATCTTGCTTGGAAATTCTCCCCGAACGAAGCAGCATTTGTATTCAGTGTGCGGGGAAATCAATTTGGAGAGCTTGCAAAAGCTATCAAAACAGGCCCGCTGAATGTGAAGATGGCCGATTTTGCGCCAATTGAAGCATTAGAGACACGACTGGCTGCAGCGGACATCCATATCGTAACGTTGCGTTCCGAATGGAGCGGAGCCGTAGTGCCGTCAAAGTTTTTTGCAGCCTTAGCGACGGGCCGTCCAGTGCTCTTCATAGGCAGCGCCTCTTCGGGGGTAGCCCGATGGATTGAAGAGTTTCACGTCGGTTGGGCACTCAATACTGAGGTTTCGTCGGGCACGACTTACCAATTGCAGCTTGGACGGATCGTGCGAGAACTCAAGGAATTGGCCGAAGACCCGCCACGTCTCCAGGTATTGTTTAGACATTGCCATTCCGTTTATCAAGCAAATTTTGCTAGACAACATGGACTGAATGTCTGGCATCGGGAGCTCGTAGCCTTGTCATCCTGAGGCATAATCTCAGTTTTGTGAGCCGACGCCACGCGCTGCTAGCGCCAATTCGGCGGGCCGGGTTGCTTTTCGGTCTCTTAACCACTGTGCTCAATTTGCTTCGAGCGGCCTAAAATAAAATCCTGCGAGAGGAAATCACAATACCTCGATGTACTCTCTACTTTTCCTCGGTTTTGTTTCCTTCGCTTTGGCGATGCTTTTGACGCCGCTGGTCAGGAACCTGGCGTGGCGCTTTGGGATCGTAGACCTCCCTGACCAGATGCGAAAGCTCCACGGCACCCCAATCCCGCGACTGGGCGGCGTGGCTATCTTCGCGTCGGCCGTCGGCGCATTCGGTCTGCTTCTTGCGGCAAGATTGACCGCCGGCCTAATCGTCTGGCAGGATTTACCCCTTGTTGTTCGCATGTTGCCTGCGCTCGCTGTCGTATTTAGCGTCGGGCTTATCGACGATATCGTCAGTCTTCGTCCTTGGATGAAGCTTTCAGCTGAAGTTGTCGCAGCCATATTGGCTTGGTTTGGCGGCATCCATGTTGGCGTTCTCGGCCGTTTTTCATTTTCCGTTGTCGGCAGCTTCGCGATCACGCTGTTGTGGATCGTAACCTGCACAAATGCAATCAACCTGATTGATGGTGTCGATGGGCTTGCGGCCGGCGTCAGCCTGTTTGCCGCTCTCACCATGCTGATCGCCGCCATGCTGAACCACAACGTTCCCATGGCTCTCGCAGTTGTGCCGATTGTTGGTGCTCTATTCGGCTTTCTTCGCTACAATTTCAATCCGGCGAGCATCTTCCTGGGCGATTGCGGCAGTTTGACTTTGGGATTCATTCTCGGGTGTTACGGAGCCGTTTGGAGCGAGAAGTCCGCCACACTACTGGGCATGACCGCGCCACTGCTCGTTCTTGCCGTTCCCCTTCTTGATGTAGGTCTGGCCATCGTGCGCCGCTTTGTCCGCGGGCAGCCGATCTTTGACGCAGACACCGAGCACATTCATCACAGACTTCTTTCCATGGGTTTCACTCCCCGGCGCCTTGTGCTGATTATTTATGGCATTTGCGGGATTTGCGCAGCTGCTTCTGTTCTGCTAACGGTTAGCCCGGACCGAAACAGCGGTTTCGTGCTTGTGCTCGTCTGCCTGGCGGCCTGGCTAGGTCTACAGCACCTCGGCTACAACGAATTCAGTGTCGCCGGAAGATTAGTGCTTGGTGGAACATTCCGCAGCGTGCTTAGCGCGCAGCTCGCGCTCGAGGAATTTGAACTCGAAGTCGAGGCTGACCTCACACTGGAACAAAGCTGGGATGCCGTTAGCCGCGCATGCCCTCAATTCGGATTCTCAGGAATTGTGTTCCATCTCGACGATGTGAAACGGCGATGGGGTATCGATGCGGGATGGCAAGCGCGAATTGACTTTCCTGGCCACGGCTACATCAGCCTGTGGCGCGAGTCTGGCGCCAAAAGCAGAGGTGCCGCCGCAGTACTCTTCGTTGACTCTGTCTCACGTGTCTTTCGCAAGAAGCTGAGCGCTTTGGAAACGGTTCATCATGGGTGAGGACGCTTATCTATGAGGACTGGCACGCGATTGCGCATCCTCTTGTGAGTTGTGGTGGGCTGGTCCTTCCGCACCTCGTAAGCTAAATTCTCAGGGTTCGAAAAAGAACAGACCAAGTTAGGCGCGGAAGCGCTATGGCTTGGTCTGTTCCGTTTTTGTGCCGGTGTTCTTGTTCGGCCGTACCTGAGTGTTTCATAACATTGTTCCGAGTGCTATGCTTTGGGCTTGGCCATGAACTTTCATTATCGCCGCTCAGTTCGAGTTACCTTGCGAGTCATCATCGCTGCAGCGTGCTGCCTAGGAATCTGGAATTCGTGGAGGTTTGCGCACGCGGATTACCTGTTTCGAAAAGACACTGAGAGGTCGGTGCGCGCTGCGATTCGCTTGGCGCCCGACGCTTGGGAGTACTACGTGCGTCTCGCCCAGTTGGATCAAGCGCATTCCCGTGAGTTACTGAGCACTGCTGTACGCCTCAACCGCTACAACGCAGGGGCGGATATAGAATTGGGGTTGCAATACGAGGCCGAAGGGGACTTCACCAATGCAGAGAAATCGCTGCTGGCAGCATTCGATGTGGACCAGACGTATCTGCCCCGCTGGAGCCTTGCCAACTTTTATTTTCGTCGTAACAACATGTCGGCATTTTGGTCATGGGCTCGAAAGGCCGCCGAAATGCCGGCTAACAACATCGACCCGCTTTTTGAACTTTGCGGGCGCGCGTCGAGGGATCCAGCAACGATTACGTCGGCAATTCTCAACGACAAACCAGAACTGATTCGCCAGTATCTCGGCTTTCTGCTCGCAAAGGATCAGTTGCCTGCCGTCGCCAGCATTGCCCGGCAGTTGATTCGTTTCGGCAATCGGGATTCAGATCGCCCTTTGCTGTTTGCTGCGGTAAATCGGCTGGTTGCCGCAAACGAATCTACAGCAGCCGTTGATGTCTGGCATTCTCTGATCGATCAGCATTGGGTCGCTCGCGACGACACTGTGCCCAATAACGCCGACTTCGCGCGCGCGCCGCTTCCGGTCAGTTTAGATTGGTCCCTTCCGGAGTATCCCGGGCTACATTCATGGCCTGGGCCCTCAGGGCTGGAAACGGAACTCGACGGAAGCCAGCCGGAGGATTGCACTATCGCCGAGCAGGCAGTGCCGCTGACTCCCGGCAGCTACGCAATGTCCTACGCCTACCGCACCGCAGACATTCCTCCGGCCACGGGAATCCGATGGCAGATTATCGATGCGAAGTCGAACGCCGTCCTCGCAAACTCTTCCGACCTTTCCGGCGACACATTGCAGCACTCGTCGATGGTATTCTCGGTTCCTCCGGATGCCCGGCTCATTAAGCTCCGGCTTGCGTATCGGCGCGCCATTGGAACAACCCGAATTTCTGGAATGCTGGTGGTACTATCAACTCGAATAAAAGCTCTTCCCGCGTCATGATTTGCACAAAGTGCGGAAGTGCCCTTTCAAAGGGGACATAGCAACTCTACCCCCGCATTAGGGCCGGAACGACCATCGCTGGCTTCTCGCATCGGGCTTGCGCGCCATATAGAGAAATCCGAGCAAGGCAAACATCCAGCCCGACACCGCGGAACGCGGAAAGGGGAAATCCACGCACGCATGCAGGACGATCGCCACAAGCCCAAGTGCCCAGGGATTGCGAATGGCCGCTGGAACGGCAGCGGCAAATGGGATCATGACCAGGAGCAAGAAAGGCACTCCACCGTCAGCTGCAAACTCGGCCCAGTCGTTGTTGGCATGATTGACGTAAAATGAAAAATCTTTGACCGCGTATCTCGGGTACACATCAGGAAACGTTCCTAAGCCAAAGCCAGTTACCGGGCGGTGCTTGACCATATCCAGTGCGCTCAAGGTCAACTCCCTGCGCACGGCATATGGGTCATGCTGCTGGAAGCGAGACCAGACCCGCTCCCACCCAACGACGAAAGTAAATGCCGCCGCGAGGACGGGAAGCGTCACCAGGATTGCTATGGTCGACCGAGTGGGCCGGCCCGTCGCCGGATCGCGAAACCTGACAAGCCCAATAACCAGCATTGCCACCAGTTCCGCCGTGCAGAGCGCCGTGCCCGCCCGAGAAGCCGAGCCGATGACGGACGCGTAGAGGATGCCGCCAGCAACGGCATACCACCAGGATTGCCATCCCTCGCGCAGGGCGCGCCAGAGAGCGATCGGCAAGGCCAGTTCTACGAATTGCGCGAAATGGTCATAATTGGAAAATGTCGCAAACACCTTTGAAGATCCGGTAGGGAATATCCAGAGGACGCGACCCTGAGAGGTGAACAACTCAGCGAGGCAAAGCACAGCCATCGCTGTTGCGAAGAGAAGAAACGCGCTCAGAAGGTTGCGCCGAGCCGCATAAGTGCCAGCGGCGATCTGGCTCAAGAAGAAGACCCCGGCAAGAGATCCCCATCGAAGAACTTCCGCGCGGGTCTCGAAGGTTGAAACGGTCGTGTGCGCGGAGATCTGGATTAGACCCCAGAGCGGGATCAGGTAGACGAGCCACGGCGCCAATCCGCCCGCCATGCGCTCGTTCTTGCCGCGAAAATTCACCAGCAAGTACACCGCAACAAGCGCATAGATGCCGATTTGGAAAGACTGAAGCGGCCACGCATCCTGCACGAAGGCGGTTGACGTGGAAAAGACCAGCAAAAGAATCAGGCATGCACTGACGGCCATCGTCGTGCGCCTACCTGCCATGACTCGCCAGAAAAGCAACCTGGCGTTCGCGCGAATGGTCTTGACTGGCAATGCGATCATTGTATGCCAGGAACCGGGATTCGCCGGATCGTGAGCTGACGGTACGGTTTGCGCCGCCGCGCGCCACCCCACAAACCGGCCGCCCGCAA
>CAZSVJ010000252.1:0-5187 GCA_964610185.1 uncultured Occallatibacter sp.
CAGCTAGCTTCGTTTGTGCAGGGATCACCAGTAGCCGCGCGCTACCGACCTCCAGCGCCGGCTACTGGTCCCCGTCTGTTTTCTTGTGAAAAAACAAGCGCCTCCGAAGAGAAGAGATCCTTCGGGGGCGAATTTTATGCCCAAATCTGAACCCGCTATTTCCTTGTAGCCCGTTTGCGACCTAAGAACCGTTTCACGCGCCGGCGAAGAGCGCCACTATCCTCCAACTCGCATTGCCAAATTACGAGCGGATCCCAACCTTGCTGCATCAGGGCTTTAAGATTCTTCTTATCCCGCGCCTTATTCCGCCGGAGTTTCGGTAGCCAAAATTCGCGATTGGTTTTGGGAATCAGTCCGACCTTGCAGGCGTGGGAGTGCCAAAAGCATCCATTGACGAATATAACCTTGCGGCGTACAGGGAAAACCAAGTCCGGCGTGCCCGGAAGGTCCTTCCGATGCAGCCGGAAACGATAGCCGAGCCCATGCACAAGAGACCGCACTGTTATTTCGGGCGTTGTGTCCTTGCTGCGTATTGCCCGCATGTTTTCGCTGCGGTTCATACCCTGTCAATCCTTGAATTTTTGCCGGAGCCATCTTAGGACGGCACGTTGCTCATCCTGCCCCGCTCGTCGGACCTGAGACAGGAGCCAAAGTCCTGTCGGCTTCGCCTTTAGAATGCTCCTCGATCCTTCATCGCATGTCGAGCAAAGAATGCTCAGGTTCGATGACTCATCTTTGCCGCCCATATCCTTGTCTACGAGGAATCCGATATGGAAATTAGCCACGCACCCCGTGAGGTCATCAATGTCTCCGGGAGCGACGCCGCACATTCTGCAGAACAAGTCGCCTTGGTCGAGAACATAACGCCGCAAGCCCGCCGAAATGCCCTGCGCAAAGGTTGCAACACTCCTTTCCGGGGCGCAGATTGGCTCGCGCGGCTCGCCGAATTGCCATCTACCTGTCTTATCGCTGTGGAAGCTCGCGTCCCAGCATCGTATAGTTCGTCTTAGTAGATTGAATCGGCGCATTCACAACCCTCTTGTCCTGTTTGTGGCTCCTGGGCGTCAAAACGACGCGCGCCAGGTCTCTGTGGAAAGCTTAAGGTTATTCTCCAATGGCGGGCTGATAGTGAAAACACGCGGTCCAGTCGCGAACAAGTGAACGCGATAAATTTGCCACTGCGCGGGAATCTCTTTGGAGACGCTGAGCTCGTTCCGTGTTAGGAAAAACGGAGTGCGAGCCGACCCGTTCGTAGTCTTGACCTCAATAAGGCGAGGCCTGCCCTCCATGCTGAAGGAAGAGATATCGTATCCTGCACCGTCGCCGTCTTCTACGGAGGTCCATCGTATCCTTCTGGCCAGGTCCGCACGGTTTGCTTCTTTCAGTCGGCGCTTCTCTAGGTCAACAACAAAGGCTTCCCCGGCTCTTCCCAAGGAACGGTTCAGATGGTCCCGCTCCACCGGATCGAATTTCGCGACGAGCCGATGTAACCGTTCCGGAATCCTGTCGCTTGCTTCCTTTGGGACTGGCGGCGCAACAAAGATTTCAGAATGCGAAGGCGAAACGGGCTTTGAGGTCGGCGCAGGTTCAAGAATTCCCGGGCGCTTGGTAAGATATCGGTCTACGGCGTCGATAATCGCATTCTGAAAATTAAACTTTGGCTTATAGCCGGGAATCCAAGGCATCCCAACTTGTCCAACACCGCTGAAATGTTTTGGTGCTTAAACTCTACGGAGCGATGGGTCCGATCTATCTTGGTCATAAGCGCTGCGCTATGTCTAGATTTGACATACGCTTGCCCCGAGAGCTCGGCTCGGAGCATGGAAAAGTAGTCGGCGACGATCATGTCAAGCTCGTCGTCCTTCCAGGCTGTTCCGCGCTTTGCATCTTCAGCCATTTCTGAATACCGCATTATCGCACGTAGATCAGAAGAGGAAACTGCGATGAATACTACGCGACCGCAGCTACGCGGTTGCGCGCTTCTGCTCGTTGCTCCCCAGACGCACGCTCACTACTTTGGAGACGCCGGGTTCCTGCATCGTCACGCCATAAATCATGTCGGCGGCCTGCATCATCCGCTTGGAGTGGGTGACGAGCAGGAACTGCGTGTCCTTGCTGAGCGAGTGCAGCAAATCGGCCAGGCGGCCTACGTTGGTTTCGTCCAGCGGCGCATCCACTTCGTCGAGCACGCAGAATGGGCTGGGCTGGAACTGGAAGATGCCCACCAGCAGCGCCAGTGCTGTCAGCGCCTTTTCACCGCCCGAGAGCAGCAGCACATTCTGCAATTTCTTTCCCGGCGGCGAGGCCACGATCTCGAGCCCGCTCTCCGCCTGATTCTCCAGGTCGGTGAGACGCAGAAAGGCGTGTCCGCCCTGAAATAGCCGCGAAAAAACATGAGCGAAGTTTTCGTTGATCCGCGCAAAGGCCTGGTCGAACTTGGTGCGCGAAATCTGATCGATTTCCTTGATCGTCTCCTGCGTGTTCTCGATCGACTCGATCAGGTCATTGCGCTGCGTCTCGAGGAATCCGTGCCGCTCGGCCGTTTCCTTGTATTCTTCGAGCGCCATCATGTTTACCGGACCCATTTGCTCGATGCGTTCGCGCAGCGCGCGGCAGGTCTCTTCCTCGGCCGCCAGCGCCTCGTCAACAAGGCGCTCAATCAGCAGGTCGGCGCGTAAAGCCTGAGCCTCGACATTAACTTCAGTCAGGCAGCTTCCTTCCAGGTGTTCGAGGTCGGAGCGCAACTTGGCCACGTTGCTTGAGCGGCTGGCGCGATCTTCGCGTAACTGGTCGAGCGCGGCTCGCCCCGCCCTCAATTGTGTCTCCATGACCGCCAACTGCTGGCGCAGTGCCTGCGATTGCCCGGCAAGCGTCTGCGCAAGAGCCAGAGCCTCGGCGCGCGCGTCCGCCATTTCCTTTTGCCGCACAGCCAGCTCGGCGCTTTCGCGGATGCGGTGTTCGCGTTCGGTCTCAGCGGACGTCCGCTGCTGCTCGATGGCCAGCACACGGCGTTCGAGGTCGCTATGCAGCCGGTCGATCCGCTGGAAGGCCGCCTCCGCGCCGCGCCGCCGTTCTTCCAGACCGGCCAACTCGGCCGTCACCCGCGCCGCTTCCTGCTGCAAGCCCTCGCGGTTCGCGCGCAATGTTGTCAACTGTGTTTGCAATGCATCGAGCCCGGCTTCGGCCGTTGCGTGCTCCGCCTGTAGGCGCAGAGTTTCTTGGCGCTGCTGGGCGATGACCGTCAGCTTGGCCTCGCGCGCGTCCTTGTTCCGCGCCGCCTGCGACATCCAATCCTGCAAGCGTCGTTCGATGCGCTGAAGTTCGCCTTCCATCTGCTTCAGAGCCGCGCCCTGATTGGCGGAATCGGTCTCAGCCTGCCGCCGCTCGCCGTCCGCCGCGGCGGATTGCGCGGTCATCTCTTCAATGATTCGCGTCAGCGTCGCCGCTTCCGCTTCCGCTTGCGCCAAGCTTGTCTCAAGCACCGCCAGGCGCGTCGAGGTCTCGCGCAACTCGCGCTTCAACGCCAACGGCCCTTCACTTGACGGCTTTCCGCCCGTCACCGTTGCATTGTGAAAGCATTCGCCTCCCGGCGTCAGAAAATATCCTTGCGAGTACTGCAAGGCCAGCCGCTGCGCCTCGCCTGAATCCTCAACCAGGTACCCGTGCCGCAGTTTAGGCAGAATCGATTCGAGCGTTCCCCCGAATCCATTCAGAACCCGGATCGAGTCTTTGAGCGGCGTCAGCCCAGGGCCGCCGATCGGACCATCAAAATCATCCACGGCCCTACCGCGTGTCTCGCCGGCTGGGTGAATCAGAAACGTTGCGCGGCCATCGACGCCCGATTTGAGCAGGCGCACGCCCTCTTCAGCAGCTCCCCAGCTCTCCACTACGACATAATTCAGTTCCTCGCGAAGGAACTCATCCACTACGCCTTCGTGCGCACTGCTTACTTCAATAAAGTCCGCCAGCGTGCCCACCGGCGCCATGTTCTGCCCCAGCGCGCCTGGCTTGAGCAGCCGCCTCACCGTGTCGGTGGAGTAGCTATGATTGCGAATCACCGCCTCGAGCGAGCTCTGCCGACCGGCAACAGTGGCCAGTTCACTCCTCAAATTGTTGGCGAGAGTGCGTTGCGTATTCTCTTCAGCGCGCCGCGCCAGCAATGCTTCGCGAAGAGCTGCAATCTCGCTCTCCAAACGCTTGAGCGCATCGGCAGCGGATTCAAAACGCAGCCGCGCCTGCCCGCTCTCAACGCCCAGATTCTCCTGCTCATTGCGCGCTTGGCCGATCTCCGTCGCTAACCGCTCTGCTTCGCGCTCCAGCGCAGCCAGGCTCTCTTCACCCTGCGCGGTGTGGTTGCGAGCGTTGCCGGCAAGCGTCAGCAGGTGCATTGCATGGCGGCGGCTGGCTTCCAACTCCCGCTCCGCGGTAAATACTTGCTCGGCTGCTGTGCGCGCTTCCAGTTGCCGCGCCTCCACTTGCTGATGAAACTCCCTGGCTTCTCCGGCTGCCGTCTCGAGAAATGCGTGCTGCTGCGCTCGCTCTTCGGCAATGCCGCTCAGCTGAGTTCGTGTTTGCTCCAACTCCGCGCCGGCCGCGGTGCTTCGCGCCTCAAGCTCGCTCACGCGTTCAGCGTTGCTGCGCTCTTTCGCCGTAGCCCGTTCCAATTCGACCGCCGCTTCGTTGGCGCGGTTCTGCGCTTCCTTTCCCTCACGGTCCAACTCGTAGCCGCGTTCGGTTAGCTCATGCTGGCTGGCTTCGAGCGTGCCAATCTCCGCCGCCGACCCGTCGATCCGTTCCGTCAGGCTGGCGATCTCCTGCTCCAGCCGCGTCTGCTCCGCGTCCATCGACGCCATGCGGCTGGCCAGCACTACGCGCAGCCGCCCGCGCAGCTCGTCGCGGACAGCTGCGAATCGCTCGGCCTTGGCCGCCTGACGCTTCAGGCTGTTCATCTGCCGCGTGACTTCCTCGAAGATGTCGTCCACGCGGGCCAGGTTCTGCTTTGCGCTTTCGAGGCGCAGCTCTGCCAGCCGCTTCTTGTTCTTGAACCGAGTAATCCCCGCCGCTTCCTCAATGATGGCCCGGCGATCGTGCGGCTTGGAACTGAGCAGTAGCGTGATCCGCTCCTGCCCGATAATCGCGTAGCTCTCCGGCCCCAGGCCCGTGCCCATGAAGATGTCCTGAATGTCG
>CAZSVJ010000253.1:0-5182 GCA_964610185.1 uncultured Occallatibacter sp.
CTTCTTGAGCAGCAGGTGGCCGTTGTAGTGGAAGTCGCCGACGATGGGTACGCGAATTCCGCGCTTGTCCAGGCCCTCGACGATGTGCGGAACGGCCGCGGCTGCGTCCTCATTGTTGACCGTCACGCGAACGATCTCAGAACCGGCCAGCGCGAGCGCCGCAACCTGTTCGATGGTGCCGGCAACGTCCGCGGTGTCGGTGTTGGTCATGGACTGTACGACGACCGGAACCTCCCAGCCGACCCGAACCTGCCCGATTTTGACCGTTGGTGTCTTCCTGCGCTGAATCTCCGCCATGCATATAGTTTACGCGGAGTTTGGGAAGCGGGGAAGTTGCGCCGTGTTCTATCGAGCATCTGTCGCCGGGTTGGGGGCATGTTACAAATCGTTTAAGAATTCTAACCAATGAAATGCGGTAGTCTGGGGCGATGAAGGATGTTACGAGAAAAGGCGAGCAGACCGCGGCGACTGCCTCTGAATTTGCCCGGATGACGAGTGGGTGCGGGATCGGGTATTCGCTGCGTTTGCACGGCGTGCGCAAAGCCTTTGCCGATGTCCAGGCTGTTGACGGTCTCGATCTTGAGGTGGCGCATGGCGAGTGCTTCGGCCTGCTCGGACCGAATGGCGCCGGGAAGACGACCACCATAGAAATATGCGAGGGGCTGACCGCTCCCGACGAGGGGACCGTCGAAGTGCTGGGACTCAACTGGCGAACTGGGGCAGACGAGTTGCGGCAGCGCATCGGGATCCAGTTGCAGGAGACGCAGTTTCCCGACAAGCTGACAGTGGAAGAAACGTTGCGGCTGTTCCGCAGCTTTTTCAGGCGCGGAATTTCAGTGGACGAGTCGATCGAAACGGCGCAACTGGAGGAGAAACGAAAATCGCGCGTGGGCGGACTGTCGGGCGGGCAGAAGCAACGGCTTGCGATGGCCTGCGCGCTGGTTGGCGATCCTGAACTGCTGTTTCTCGATGAGCCGACGACGGGCCTCGATCCGCAGGCGCGGCGTCACTTGTGGGACCTTGTCGACCGGCTGAAGCAGGCCGGGCGAACCATTATCCTCACAACGCACTACATGGAAGAAGCGGAGCGGCTGTGCGACCGCGTTGCAATTATGGATCATGGCCGAGTGATAGCGCTAGGCACTCCGCAGCAACTGATTGCGACAGTGGGCGGCGAGGACATTGTGGAGTTTGCCGTGAGCGGCGCCGATGCGGGCGCTGGCCACGGAGTCGTGGACGCGGCTCTTTTGATGGCGATTTCGGGCGTGCAGTTGCACCGCGTGGATGCCGGCCTGCATCAGCTTTCAGTAAGCGAGCTGCATCTGGCGGTGCCGCGCATATTTGCCGCGCTGTCCGCGCAGGGGCTGCACCTGAGCGAGTTTCGCACTCATTCGGCCACGCTGGAAGATGTTTTTGTTCGCCTGACAGGAAGGAATCTGCGCGATGAATAAGCTGAAGCTGAACAGCCTGTATCAATTGACCCTGGTGCGTTTCAAGTTGTTTCTTCGCGAGCCGGAAGCGATATTCTGGATTTTCATTTTTCCGATTCTGCTCGCTGTCGGGCTGGGCATTGCGTTCAGAAACCGGCCGGCGGATGTGCTACAGGTAGGCGCAACCACGACGCAATTGACGCAGGCGGTGGCCGCGGACAAAGGGCTGACGGCGGCGACCGTGGACGAGGCGGACGGAACGCGGGCCCTGGCGACGGGACGCATTCTATTGCTCGCGATCCAGAGGCAGGACGGCGTGGCGTATAAATTCGACGACACCAATCCCGATGCGCGGACGGCGCGGCTGCTGGTGGATCGGGCGATTCAAACGGCGGCCGGACGGCGCGAGGCGGTTCGAGCAGACAACGAGTTGGTGCATGAGACGGGCGCGCGGTACATTGACTTCGTGGTGCCGGGCCTGCTTGGGATGAACCTGATGGGCTCGGCGATGTGGGGGCTCGGTTTTTCGATTGTAGAAGCCAGGCAGAAGAAGCTGCTGAAGCGGATGGTCGCTTCGCCAATGCCGCGCTGGCAATATCTGATGTCATTTCTGCTCTCGCGGCTGACGATGCTCATCATCGAGGTCGCGGTGTTTCTGAGCTTCGCGCGCGTTGCCTTCGGAGTGCCATTTCGCGGGTCGCTTTTGGAGCTCGGCCTGCTGTGCCTCGTGACCTCGATGGCATTTTCAGCGCTGGGTCTGTTGGTCTCTTCGCGGGCCCGGACGACGGAAGCTGTTTCCGGGCTGATGAATCTGGTGATGCTCCCCATGTGGATTCTGTCAGGCATATTCTTTTCCGCCACGCGCTTTCCCGCAGTCGTTCAGCCGATCGTGCGTGCGCTGCCATTGACGGCGGCTATCGACGCGATGCGCGGAAACATGCTGCAAGGCATGAGCCTTGGGCAACTCATGCCTCCGGTGGGAATACTGCTGGCCTGGATTGTTGTGCCCTTTGCAGTGTCGCTGCGCATCTTCCGTTGGAGATAGAGGATCGGGTAGCCGGCCGTGCATATTTTCGCGGCCGACGTCAAAGCAGGTTTTCATTCATGACAAGAGCGACGGCGCTGCGCAATCGCGCCTTATCGCCGTCATGAGCGGGGCGGATCCGGGGGACTCTAACCAACGGGTTGCGAAGCATTTCGGCTTCTATCAGGGGGCCGACCAGATTCCAGAGCGGCGTAATGTCCCCGACAACCACAATCTCCGTCGGCGCCAGCGCGGTCGCGATCATATGCAGGCCGCGACCTAAAGCGATGCACATTCTATTGATCGACTCTTTACTTGCGGGGTCGCCGCCGGCAGCTAACTTGAGAAGGTTTTCGAAAGCAGGCGACGGCTTCTTCGCAATCTCCGAGTAATAACGCATCCCGGCACGGTTGGAGGCAACAGTTTCCCAGCACCCTCTGCTTCCGCATGAGCATTGCAATCCATTTGGATCTACCTGGACATGACCAAACTCGCCGGCAAGACCGCCTTCTCCGCGTACGATCCGGCCATTGGCAAAAATGCCGGTGCCAATACCTTCCGACACATTGACCACGACTAAGTCATGCATGCCGTCAGTATCTCCGAACCAGACTTCAGACAACGCGCAGGCATTGGCGACGTTATCCACAACAACCCGCAGACCTGTGGCCCTTTCGACGCGGGACTTTACGATTCCGATGGGCCAACTGATATTGGGGGCGAAGATGGACTTATCGAGGTTGGACTTCTTGAACTCCAGGTCAAAGCGGCCTGGCAGACTCATTCCAATGCCATCGAAGGACCTGTCGCTATTGGCGGCGATCATCGCTTGGATTGCATCCACAATTGCAGCGACTACCTTGTTGGGGTCCTCAGGCAGCGCGATCACATTCTGCGAGAGAGTCTTGCCGCTGAGGTCGAGTACGGCTAGGGTGGTTTGCGATGGATGAATATCTAGAGCAAGCACTCCACGCTGACAATTCAGATTTAGGAATGTTGGTCTCCGGCCGCGTGGGAGCCGGCCCACCGATCCTTCGACAATCCATCGTTCGGCAAGCAGCTCTTCAACAATCAACGAAACTGTACTCCGCTGAAGCCCGGAGACCCGCGCCAGATCTGCACGCGAAATCGGTTGCCTGGTTCGTATCTGGTTGAAGATGAGGTTCCTATTGATCTGCCGGGGAATCTTATTCGACGCGCTTACTTTGTTGATAAAAGATAATGGCGGGGCCGGCGTTCCAGACATTTCTTCTATCTCCGATCAGGATATCTCTAATCCGTCCGGCCCTCACTTTGCGATGCATTCCCAGCGAATGCCGAGGCCACTGAGTATCTTAGCAGAATCGATTCACTTAATGCGTTTAGGGGCTCTCTGAACTCCGTTCGGCCTCGAAACCAGAAACCTAAAAGCGGAGCGATTCTCCAATGCGCGCCTTGGGCAATTACCAGCCCATTTGGAGAGTCGCTCTCGGTGGTTAATAAGTTAGGCGTTATAAGTCGAGGAGGATATGCGGCCTCCCCTGCCCGTCCAGTTGGTGTGAAAAAACTGACCCCGCGGCTTGTCGATGCGCTCATAGGTATGCGCGCCGAAGTAATCGCGTTGGGCCTGGAGTAAGTTAGCTGGCAGACGTCCGGTTCTATAGCCGTCAAAGAATGCCAGCGCGGTAGAAAATGCCGGGGTGGGCACGCCCAGCTCGACCGCGTGCACCAGCGCCTTGCGCCATGAGGCCTGATACAGATTGAGCGCCCCAGAGAAGAAACTGTCCAGAAGCAGATTCTCAAGCCCTGGATTCTTGTCGAAAGCCTCTTTGATCTTGCCCAGGAAGCGGCTACGAATGATGCATCCGCCTCGCCACATCAGGGCGATACCGCCCATGTTCAGGTTCCAGCCATTTTCCTTGGCTGCGGCCTTGAGAAGCATGTAACCCTGCGCGTAAGAGATGATCTTGGAGCAGTAGAGCGCACGGCGCACATCTTCGATGAATGCTTCGCGATCGCCAACAGGGGGCTTCGATGCCGGGCCCTCAAGAATCTTCGATGCCTCGACACGTTCTTCTTTCAGCGCGGAAAGGCAGCGCGCGAAGACGGACTCGCCGATCAGAGTTACAGGCTGGCCGAGATCGAGCGCGCTGAATACGGTCCACTTGCCGGTGCCTTTCTGGCCTGCCGTGTCAAGAATCTTATCGACGAGCGGCTGGGCGTCTTCGTCTTTTTTGGCGAAGATATGGCTGGATATCTCGATCAGATAACTATCCAACTCGCCCTTGTTCCAGCCGGTAAAGACTTCGGCGAGTTCATCGGCAGTTAGTCCGAGACCGCGCTGGAGCAGGTCGTATGCCTCGCAGATTAGTTGCATGTCGCCATACTCGATGCCGTTATGGACCATCTTGACATAGTGACCGGCGCCGTTTTCGCCCACCCAATCGCAGCAGGGCGTTCCGTCCTCGACCTTGGCCGCGATGGCCTGGAAGATAGGCTTCACATGCGGCCATGCGGCAGGATTTCCACCCGGCATGATCGAGGGACCGAAACGCGCGCCCTCTTCACCGCCTGAAACGCCGGTGCCGATGAACAGGATGCCTTTTGCCGCCAAATCTTTGGTACGACGATTGGAGTCGGTGAATAGGGAGTTACCGCCATCAATGACGATATCGCCCGCTTCAAGATAGGTCAGCACATGGTCGATCATCTGATCGACGGTGTCGCCGGCCTTGACCATAAGCATGAC
>CAZSVJ010000254.1:0-5153 GCA_964610185.1 uncultured Occallatibacter sp.
GAATCCCCCTCTCTCCGCCAGAAATTCTTGTCGAAAACATTCACAGACATCCAATAGAACGGCGTAAAGCCTAGCAAATGCTATGCCTTGCGTAGGCGCCGCGTGGATTACTCCGCGCGTAACGCCTGCATCGGATCGACTTTGGAGGCGCGCGTTGCGGGCAGCCAAACGGCCAACAGCGCGACTGTAGTCAGAATGAATGGCACACAAACGAATACCGCCGGGTCCCAGGGCTTGACACCAAACAGGAGGCTGGCAATGAGCCGTGTCAGCGCGAAGGCCGCGGCCAGCCCCGCTACCACGCCCGTCAGGGCCAGCCTCATGCCCTGCCAGACCACGAGATTGCGAATGGCGGAGCGTTCCGCGCCGAGCGCCATGCGGATGCCCATCTCCTGGGTGCGCTGCGCCACCGAGTAGGCCATCAAGCCGTATATGCCGATAGCGGCGAGCAGCAGCGCCACCGCGCCGAAAATTGCAAGCAACATCATATTGAATCTCTGCCGCGCCGTGGAGCGCCCCATCACCTCGTCCATGGTGCGGATATGGGCCACTGGGAATCCCGCGCTCGCGATGCGCAACTGCTCGGCGATGGCGGGAATGGACGGTTGCGGGTCGCCGCGGGTTCGCACCAGCCAGAACAGCGGCTGGATATTGGAGTAGGCGGCGGTTAAGCGATCCGACACCTGGGCAATCGGAGTCATCATCATGGGGTCGGCAGGCTTGGTCAGGCCGCTATTGTGGAAGTCGGCGACGATGCCAATAATCGATTCAACTCTCTTTCCGCGCATGACGTGCTGCCCAATGGGGTCTTGGTTGGGCCAGAATTGGCGGGCCAAGGCCTCATTGATGAGATCGACACCGGGCGCGTCGGCGTTGTCGTTTTCAGTGAAATCGCGTCCACGCAAAACGGGGATCCTGAACAGGCTCAGGTAACCCGGCGTAATGCTCATCCACTTCGTTACACAGCAGTCCTTCTCGGTGGTTCGACCAACGAATTTGAAACCCGCATTATCTCCAACGTCGTTCGGTAACCAGTATCCGGCAGCGGAAGCCTCGACTCCGGGGATAGCATTCAGGCGCTCGCGCCCGTCCTGCAAGAGTTGAGTCACGCCGGCCGTGGTCTGGTACCGCTCGCCGTTGAGCGACATTTCCATGGTGAGAGTGTTTTGCGCATCGAAGCCGGGGCCAACACCGCGCAGCGCGATGAAGGTGCGAATAAGAAGCGCCGCGCAGACAAGCAGTACCAGGGCCAGCGAGACCTCGCCGATGACCAGCAGTGAGCGGGCATTGCCGTGGCGGAATCCGGCGCCGGAGCGGCTGCTGCTCTCTTTCAACGTGGAGATCAGGTCAGTGCGCGAGGCGCTGAGCGCAGGAAAAAGTCCAAACAAAATGCCCGTGAGCAGGGAGACACCGAGCGTGAAGCCCAGCACGCGCAAATCCACCGCAACAGCCGAGCCGTCTTCGCCGATGCGGGGCAAACCCGCGGGACTAACGGCCAGCAATGCGCGCACGCCGGCAAAGCCTAGAACCAATCCAAGAATGCCGCCGGTAACCGAGAGCAGCACGCTTTCAACCAGCAACTGGCGCACGATACGCCCACGCCCGGCTCCCATGGCCGCGCGGATGGCAAACTCGCGACTCCGTGCCGTGGCCCGCGCCAGCAGCAGATTGGCAACATTGGCGCAGGCAATGAGCAGCACCAGGCCAACCGCGCCCAACATCAAAAGCAGCGAATTGCGCGCGTCGCCGATGATGCTGTCGCGCAGCATTCCAACCGCAAATTGCTGCTTTGTGTCTGCCTGGGGGTAGTCGCGGTGGTATTGAGCTGTGGCCAGTTGCAATTGCGCGTTGGCCTGCGCCAGCGTCACGCCAGGTTTAAGCCGCGCGGTCACGCGAAAGAAGTGGTTTGAGTCGCGGCTGGCAGGATCGAACTGAAACGGCAGCCAAATATCCGCGGCCGGATCGGAAAGGAAGTCTTTATCAAGCACTCCGACAATGGTGTGCGGCTCGTTGCCGAGTTGGAGAGAGCGTCCGATAACCGATGGATCGCCGCCGAACCGCCGCTGCCAGAGGCCGTAGCTCAGTATCACCACCTGGCCGCCATTGGGCAAGTCTTCCTGCGGTGTGAAGGTCCGTCCCAGCCTCACCGGCGCTCCATAAAGGCGAAAGTAAGGCTCGGTGACGTGAATGCCATGGAGCTGCTCGGGCCGGTCGCCGGTAAGATTGAAGCCGGGGCCGGCGATGTCGTAGGCGGCGACCTCCTGGAAGACGCTGGTCTGCCGCTGGTAAACGTGAAGCTCGCGCACGTTGACCAGGTTGCTGGCAAGCAGAGCAGACGCGCGTAGAAACAGGACCATGCGATCGGCATCGGGATAAGTCAGAGGCTTGAGCAGAACCGCGTTGACGACGGTGAAAATGGCGGTGTTGGCGCCAATGCCCAGCGCAAGAGCCGCGACGGCGGCAAACGTAAATCCAGGATTCCGCCGCAACTGGCGCAGGCCGAAGCGCGCGTCTTGCCAAAACAACTCCAGGCCGACGCCGGCGCGAACTTTGTCGTCAAGCTGGCCTCCGACTTGCCGCTTGCGGAAAGGATTTCGCCAGACACTGCGGCCCCTGGACCAGAGCTTCATCATTTGCCCTCTACGTTGCCTTCAAGGCAATTGTCATCGCGAGAGCGATCTTTGTCCATAACTCTATTTTCACTTCAAGCCGCCGCTTCCCCGCTTTGGGCAGGACAAAAATGCGTCAGCCCCGGATTGTTATTCCGATAAGACCGTGCTGCTGGGGTTATGCCAGCCGCCGGGCGCGGCGATGATCGAATTGGCAGATTTCGGGCCCCAGGTGTGTCGCTTGTAAGGGCGAACGCGGTGGTGGGTTTTGAGCACCGGATCGACAACTGCCCAAGCGGCTTCCACCGCGTCTTCACGCGTGAAGAGCGCGCCATTGCCTGCCATGGCGTCGCCCAAAAGCCTCTCGTAAGGAAGCTCCTCACCAGGCCGTTCTTCCGACAAATAGAGCTCGCGTTGCTCTCCAATAAAATCCTTTCCCGCGAGCTTGACACGAGCGGCAAGGGCTACGGCCGAGTTGGGCGAGAGCCGGAAGCGAATGTAGTTGGGCCGGCCGGTCGGCGACTCCGCGTCGGCGAAGAGCTTTTGAGGCGGCGGCTTCAGCTCCACTAGAATCTCGGTCGCTGTGTCGGGAAGAAATTTGCCGGAGCGCAGATACCACGGCACACCATCCCAGCGCCACGAATCGATGAAAAGCCGCAGGGCGCAGAAGGTCTCAACATCGGAGCGCTTCGCCACGTCCTGCTCCTGTCGGTAGCCGGCATACTGCCCGCGCACCAGATCATCGGGCCTTAGCGGGCGCATGGCCTTGAAGACCTTGGCTTTCTCGTTGTGCACGGCTCCGAAGTCCCGGCCCGCGGGCGGCTCCATGGCAAGCAGCGCGACCACCTGAAAGAGGTGGTTTTGTATTACGTCGCGCAGACATCCGGCGGTTTCGTAAAACGCGCCGCGCTTCCCCACGCCGAAGTCCTCGGATAGTGTTATCTGAACGCTGGCCACATAATTGCGGTTCCAGATCGGCTCCAAAAACGAGTTGGCAAAACGGAAGTAAAGAATATTCATGATCGCTTCCTTTCCCAGGAAGTGATCGATACGGAAGATCGAGTCCTCAGAAAACACCGAATGCGCGACCTGATTCAGTTGCCGCGCTGAGGCCAGGTCGCGGCCGAACGGCTTTTCCACGATGACACGCGCATGATTGGCCAACTTCGCGGCGCCAAGCCCTCGAATCACCGTTTCAAAAAGCGAAGGCGGAATAGCAAGGTAATGTGCCGGACGCCGCGCGTTGCCGAGCGCCTCTTTAAGAGTTGAGAAAGTATTGCTGTCTTTGTAATCCCCGTTCACATACTTGAGCAGAGAGAGCAAATGTTGAAGCGCGCGTTTGTTATCGACTCCGCCAGCCCGCTCGATGCTGTCGGTCACACGCTTGTGCAAACGCTGCATACTCCACTTCGGAAAGGCGACGCCGATAACCGGAACTTTGAGTACGCCGCTCTTTACCATTGCATAGAGTGCCGGGAAAATCATCTTGTGGGCCAGATCGCCCGTTACGCCGAAGATTACCAGCGCATCCGACTGAGATTTGGCCATCACGCGCCTGCCTTGCTTGCAGCAGGCTTTTCATCATGGTCGCCGAGTTGATCACAAAGAGCCGGCAACGCCTTTTCTGCGAAATTGTCTTCGTTGCACGAGCCGAAGCGACAACTTAGTCCGATCATGCCCAGTTCCATTTGGCTTTCCTTTCGCTTGTGCGCGGAAGTCCCCGCGCTACATATATGTCAGATGCATCCGCCGCACCGCGGGGTTTCCAAGGTTTTCACTTTGCGCGCTGACAGTTTCTGCGTGCCGCCGATGAAGCGAGCAGCAGTCCTGTTCTCAATTGACCGGACTCCCCGGCGCATTGTCATGAATATTACCCTCGGCGACCTTATATCACGAGGTCGCATCTGAACCTATATACGTGGAACACTGGAAGCCGGACCGGAATCTAGACCGGAACAGGAAGGGAGCAGGCCGAAATGAATTCGCAGACGCTCATAGATACCGCACATGCGCTGGTTGCAGACGATAAGGGTCTGCTGGCGATGGACGAGAGCAATCCAACCTGCAACAAACGCTTTGCAGCGCTCGGCATTCCGCAGACCGTCGAATCGCGAAGAGCCTATCGGGAATTGATTGTGACCGCCCCACAGCTAGGAGAGTGCATCGGCGGCGCTATTCTCTACGACGAGACGATCCGTCAACAAAAGAGCGACGGCACCCCATTTGTCAAAGTCCTCATCGAGGCGGGAATTATTCCTGGGATTAAAGTGGATGCCGGTGCCAAGGCGTTGGCATTGCATCCCGGTGAAAAAGTGACCGAAGGCCTGGATGGATTGCGCGACCGCCTTGCTGAATACGCCGGCATGGGCGCCCGGTTTGCCAAATGGCGCGCAGTCATCGCCATTGGCGACGGCATTCCCAGTTGGGGTTGCATTCATGCCAACGCACATGCTCTGGCTCGCTATGCGGCGCTGAGCCAGGAGGCGGGCCTCGTCCCTGTCGTTGAGCCTGAAGTGCTCATGGATGGCGACCATACGCTGGACA
>CAZSVJ010000255.1:0-5148 GCA_964610185.1 uncultured Occallatibacter sp.
GCCAAAGCGCGCCAAACGAATCATCACCACGGCGATACGGTTCCTTTCAAAATCCAGTGCTCTGTTGTGGTCTCAGGGGTTCTTCCCGGCCGGCGGCGGCTTGATCTAAGGCGCGCCCTGCCAATCAACGGCCAGGCAGGCCCGCCCAGCCACACAAGACTCAACATCTAAGTATCGCCGAAAATGGGTCCCTGGGGCAAGTTTCTAGCGGGCGGGAAACAGAAACCTCAGCATGGGCCGCACCCGCGCGGCCCAACTATTCTCATCGTGAGTTCCGCCGGGGACACGTTCAAAGTGGAGATTTTCGCCCTGGCGCCAGCCGTTGGCTTTTAGCCGCCGGTTGAGCTGTTCGGCGTCGTGCAGGGTGCGGCGGCCCTCTTTGTCGCCCACGTCGAGCCACAGGCGCGGACGCTCCCAGATCCCCGGAGCAAATTCGTTGACGTAGCCAAGAATGCTTTTGTGGTTCCACCAGACGCTGGGCGAGAGCACGGCCAACTTGCCAAACAATGTCGCGTAACGCAGGCCCAAATAGAGCGAGACCAATCCACCGAGCGAGGACCCGCCCAGGCCGGTGTGTTCCCGCCCGGTCCGCACGAGATACTTCCCTGCGATCCAGGGCACGATCTCGCGGGTCAGCATGAGTCCGTACTCGGCTGCCTCGCCGCCGCCCCGCTCCCGGTCGCGCTCGTGAGTGTACTCTGCAAGACGGCGATCGCCGCCGTTGTAAATGCCGACAATGATCAGCGGTTCCACTTCGCCTGCCTCGATGGCCGCGTCAGCCTGCTCGCGCAAGGCCCAGGTGCGGTCGCGGATGAATGAAGTTCGACCGTCAAAGAGGTTCTGCCCGTCCTGAAGGTAGAGAACGGGGTAAGTGCGCGTGGGGTATTCGTCGTAGCCCGGCGGAACGTAGACAATGAGGTTGCGCTGGCCGGGAAGATAGGAGCTTCGGAAATCTCGATGGAGGCGCAGACGTGGATGCGGCGCTGCCTCCACGGCCGTGAGCAGGCCCGGTGGCGCGTCTTGTGATGAATCCATCTCTGCCGGTTGCGATTCCAGATTCAATTGCCGAGGCCCCCAAGTTTCTATCGGCTGCCACGAAGAAAGCGCTAAGAATTAGCCCAGGCTGTTACATTAACAAGAAATTGGCGGTTCTCCAATTGTCTGCTGAATAGCGTAGGCACAATGACGCTCCGGGGAGCGCTTTCATTATGGTTCGTGAGTATCACAAATGGCATTCCAGCCGCCTGGGCAGGGAGATGGAACTGCTCGTCTTCGGGCACGCGGGCCTGCCCGTGATTGTCTTCCCCACATCCGGCGGAAGGTTCTTCGAGTTTGAAAACCGTGGAATGATCGCGGCTCTCTCCGGCCGGATCGACGCCGGTCAGCTACAGATTTACTGCGTTGACTCAGTCGATATGGAAAGCTGGTACAACCGCGCCGTTCCTCCGCGCTGGCGCATTGCGCGTCACGTGCAGTATGAGGACTATCTGATTCACGAGGCTGTGCCGCTGGTTCGCCAGAAGAATCGCGATTTGCACCTGGTGGCGCTTGGCTGTAGCTTCGGCGGATATAATGCGGCTAACATAGCCTTTCGCCATCCCGATGTGTTTACTGGGATGCTCACTATGTCCGGCGCGTTCGACATATCTAACTTCCTGGGCGGCTATTACGATCAGGATTGTTACTTCAATTTGCCCACTCATTATCTGCCTAACCTGAGCGACCCATGGTTTTTCGACCGCTTCCGGAGCAACACTTATGTGCTGGCCACGGGATGGGACGACCAATGCCTGGGCCAAAACCAGAATCTCGATCGCGTGCTAAGTGCGAAGGGAATTCCGCACAAGCTTTACATATGGGACGCGCATAACTCGCACGACTGGCCTACATGGGAGCGCATGGTTAGGGAGTATCTTTAAAAAGATCAGGGAACAGGGAATGGGGAACAGAAAATAGGGAATAGGGAATACGGAATAGGTAGCTGCTGCGTGGGTGAATCCGAGAGATAATAACGAAGTCGTGCTGAATTCATAGGAGGAAAAGATGAGTGCGGCGAATCCCTATGCAGGCTATCTGGATGGGCGTCCGCTGGAGGCGATCCTCGGGTCTACACCGGCTGAGATCCCCCGTTTGATTGAGATTTTCGGGCCTGAGAAGTCGTTGGTTGTGCCGGCTCCCGGTAAGTGGAGCGCGGCGGAGATTGTCTGTCACCTTGCCGACTGCGAGGTAGTCTTCGCGTTTCGCCTGCGTCAGACGCTGGCCGAGGACGCTCCCGTCATCCAGCCCTTCGACCAGGATAAGTGGGCCGCAACATATTCCGGCATCCCCGCCGGCGAGGCTCTCACTGCGTTTAAGGCGCTGCGCAGTTGGAACCTTCGCCTGATTACAGCGGCGCTGCCGGCAGCAGCGGGCAGGCCGGTTACTCACCCCGAGCGGGGCACGATGACGTTTCTGACTCTTGTCGAGACGATGGCCGGCCACGACCTGAATCATCTCGGGCAGTTGCAGAGGATTGCCGGCGCAGCTTGAGGCTGAATGAGCCCGCATCTCCCAAAATAAATGCACATTGACTGTGCAAGAATTCCGCGTTGCCGCGTTCGAAGGTTGTGGACAGCGGCGATTTGCGCATATTCCGGGAACCATTTTCTCTCCGCCGGGGTCCAAGGAAGTAGCATTCCTGTTTTTGATCCGAGGAGGGTTCATGCGCCGGATTGTTGCCGTTTGTCTTGCCGCGTTCACGCTCACTACTGCCGCGCAGTCCCCGGCCGGCCCAAAGTCCATCGCGCCGTCAGCCCAACCGCAGGTGATTAAAGACCTGCCGGTGCGCAAGGTTGTGCTTTACAAAAACGGTGTGGGCTACTTTGAGCACGCCGGGACGGTGAGCGGCAACCAGCATGTGGCCATCGACTTTACCTCGCCGCAGTTGAACGATGTGTTGCAGTCTCTGACCGTCCTCGACGAAGGCGGCGGGCGGATTGCCGGGGTCAACTACAACTCGACCACGCCGCTGGCCGAGCAGTTGAAGACGCTTTCGCTGGGCATGAGCGACGACCCCACTTCTACGGAGCTGTTTGCGGCTTTGCGGGGGCAGCGGGTCGAAGTGACAGGCGGGCCAGGGGGAACGATTACAGGGCGGCTGTTGTCGATCGAGTCGCGAACGGAGAAGTCGGGCGCGGACGGCACTACGACGGTGGACAAGTTTTATCTGACGCTGGTGGCTGGGTCGGGCGCGGTGCGGGTAATCGAACTGACACCGACACTGAGCGTGCGGCCTCTTGACGCAAGCCTCGAAGGGCAGGTTGACCGCTATCTTGAATTGCTGAGTTCGACGCACTCGACCGGGTTGCGGCACCTGACTCTCGACGCGTTGGGACAGGGCCAACGCCAGTTGCGCGTGAGTTACATCAGCGAGGTTCCGGTGTGGAAGTCGACTTACCGGATTGTCTTTCCGCAAACGGCCAACGGATCGGCGACGGTGCAGGGCTGGGCAGTGGTGGATAACACGGTGGGCGCGGACTGGGACAATGTGCAACTGTCGCTGGTGGCGGGCGCGCCGCAGAGCTTTATTCAGCCGCTCTCGCAGCCGATCTATACGCGGCGGCAGGAGATTCCGATAGCAACCGAGGCGCAAATGACGCCGCAGACGCATGAGGCGGCGGACATGCAGATGGCTCCGGTCGCCGCGCCCATGGCAAAGGCGATGGCTCGC
The DNA here is from genome assembly GCA_964610185.1 of uncultured Occallatibacter sp. Taxonomy (GTDB): domain Bacteria; phylum Acidobacteriota; class Terriglobia; order Terriglobales; family Acidobacteriaceae; genus Telmatobacter. The sequence continues at coordinate 3,710 of CAZSVJ010000255.1, forward strand.
ATGAGCACACAATCGGTTGCAGTGAATGCGGGCGCCGTAGCGGCGTTTGGGGTTGCGGGAATGGAAGGGATGGGATCGGGCTCTGGTGGGAGTGTAGGTTCAGGCACGGGGAACGGCTACGGCGGCGGCGTTTATCGCGCCTCGGACGCCATTCAGGAGGGGGACGTTTCCACCAACGCGTTCGACGACTTCTTTCAATTCGCGCTGACGCAGCCGGTGACCATCCACAAGAACGAGTCGGCGATGGTTCCGATTCTGCAACAGGATCTGCCCGCCGAGCACGTGACGCTCTGGAGCCAGTCGGAGAACAAGGCGCTGCGCGCGTTGTGGCTGGAAAACAAGTCGAAGCTGACACTCGACTCAGGCAGCTTCTCCATTTTTGAGAGCGGTGAGTTTGCCGGCGAGGGGCTGCTCGATCCCATCCATTCCGGCGAGAAGCGGCTGCTGTCCTACGCGGCGGATCAGGCGGTCCGCGTTCATCTCTCCGGCCATGACAGCGAACGTACGCTGCACCATGTAAGGATCGGCAAAGGCGTAATCGTCGAAACACAGATGGTTGTCGCCTCAATGAAGTACACGGCGAGCAACTCGGCGGACGCAGACCGCGTGGTTCTGTTGGAGCATATGCGCCACGGCGGCGACTGGAGCCTGGACGACGGCTTGAAAGCCGATGAGACCTCGCCCAACCTCTATCGCTTTCGCCTCCCGGTGGCCGCGCATTCGACGGCGACTCTCGATGTGCGCGAGCGTGGGCCGGAGTACACGCAGGTCTACTTGAACGCTAACTCTGATCAGACGAGTTACATGCTGGATTTGGTGAAGCGCGTCCCCGAGGCTCTCGACAAGCTGAAGCTGGTGATCGACGCGCAGACCGCCCTGGCCGATCTGGATCGCCGCATCAACGAGTCCAAGCAGGCCGAGCAGACAGCCTCGGCGGACGAAGCCCGTGATCGCGACAACCTGACCGCGCTGAAGGGCAACGATGCGGCCAAGCGCTTTGTCGACGAGTTGAACCGCGCCGAAGACCAGTTGCAGGCCACGCGCAAGCAGACTGCGGACCTGGAGCAGCAGAAGAAAGTCGCCGTGGACAAGCTCAACGAATTGATCGCGGGAATCAGCTTCGACTGGGACGTGGAAACGAAGTGAAAGAACAGTTGTCAGTGATCAGTGATCGGTCCGGTTGGAACTGCGGCTGCTGAAGAAAACCATGCGAAGGATGTTCGGAATCCCAGGTCTCAAAGCCGGGACCTGGGGCACCCGATCTCTGATCTCTGACCACTGATCACTGACCACTGACAACTGCTCACCCTTCCTTCATGGCGTTGAGAATGATGCGCGCGGTGGAATCCTCGTCTTCGTGGGAGGAGATCATGAGGTCGTAGAGGTGGAGGTTGCACCAGCTCTTGCCGAAGTACTCCTGCAGGTATTTGGCGCGCTCG
>CAZSVJ010000256.1:0-5039 GCA_964610185.1 uncultured Occallatibacter sp.
ATGAAGGCCGTGGCGGGGAAGGCCAACCCGCTTCTAGAGGCAAGCCTGGTGCGTACCTGCACGCGGCTTGCATTCCGCCATCATGGCGCCATCGTGGACCCAATTCGCCGCCAGTTACTCTTCGATTTTGAGCGGGCTGCAAACCTTGAGGAATCGGCCGACGGCTCCCAGGCCTCTTCGCTGCGATCGCTCGGGTCGGCCAAGCAGCGCAGCGTGCAAGACCGCTTCGTGGCCGCTGTGCAGGCCGAGGAGGCCGGCGAAAAGCAGCGCGCGATCTCGCTTTACGAAGAGCTGATTGCTTTCGATCCGCAGTACGCGGCGGCCTACATTAACCTCGGCACAATTTTCTTTCATCTGCGCCAATATGGCCGCGCCGAGGAACTCTACCGCTTTGCAACCGTGGCCGATCCAACCTATGTGCTGGCGTTCTTCGATCTGGGCAACGTGCTGGATGAACTCGAGCGCATGGATGAATCCATTGCCGCATACCGCCGGGCCGTGGAGCTTGCGCCTCGCTACGCCGATGCTCACTACAACCTGGCGTTGGCCTATGAGCGAAAGGGCTTGGGGCGTCAGGCTCTTCGCCACTGGCAATGCTATCGCAAACTGGATAACCGAGGCCCCTGGGCCGACCACGCCCGCAGCCAGATCCGCAAGCTTCTCGACCGCGAGAATCTCGCCATTGCCTGGCGCGCGACGGGCTATCTTCCGCCACGCAAGGGAACGGCTGCGCTGGAACTGGTGGACGTGTAAAGCCGTCCCGTTTTGGCACGCACACAGCGCGGAATATTCCCTCCGGCGCAACTTTGCGTTATTTCCCGTGTCTATGCTTGAGAAGAGTTCGACGGATTTCCGGCGCGCCTGGAACGCTGGGGCGCGCGGATTGTCGTTGCGACTCTTCTTTTTCCCCTGCCCGCCGTCTGGCGCATGTGCCTTGGTTGTACCGCGATCGAAGAGCTAGAGGATAGTTTACCGAAACCAAGAACCTTCAATCGTTCATTTCTCCGAGTCTCCAAGGATGGGCATAGAAAACAATGGTTACTTCGTCCCTTCAACATCGGCTTTGGGCCGGCATTTGGATTGTCGCCAGCACATTGATTGCAACCAGCGCCGGTCCGCGCCTTAGTGCGCAAGCGCCTCGCATCAACTCCGCTATCGCAAACAGCGAAGCGTCTACTCTGAAAGGCTCGCTGCACCAATTTGCGCGGGCCCAGTTCGACGCCGGCCGCGTTCCCGCGGATACAAAACTGAACGGCATCAGCATCTTCTTCAACCGCTCGGCTGCTCAGCAGGCCGATCTGCAAGCGCTGATCGCCGCGCAGCAAGATCCCGCCTCGCCGCTTTATCACCAGTGGCTCACTCCGGACCAATTCGCGGCTCGCTTCGGAATGGCGCAGTCCGATCTTGACAAGGTAGCGAGTTGGCTCCAGCAGCAGGGCTTTTCGATCGACTCGGTGACCCGCGGCAAGACTGCGATCCGCTTCTCCGGCGCGGTGAGCCAGGTCGAAGTCGCCTTCTCCACGGAGATGCACTATTACAGGATCAATGGGGTGCAGCACTTTGCGGCCTCGACGGACTTGAGCGTGCCTGCGGCCATTGCGCCCGTCATTCTGGGCATACGCAACCTCGACGATTTCCGTCCCCACTCGCATGCCGTGGTCAATAGAAACGCGCGACCCACGCCCGCCTTCACTTCGAGCCAGACCGGGAACGTCTATTTTGCGCCCGGCGACATTGTGACCGCGTACAACATCAAGCCGGTTTACAGCGCCGGCTACAACGGCACGGGCCAGTCGATCGCCATTGTCGGGCAGTCGGCGGTTGAGCTCAGCGACATTCAAAACTTCCAGGGCGCCGCGGGACTCACGGTGAAAAACCCTACGCTGGTGCTGATGCCGGGGACCGGAACTTCGACATTTTACGCCGACGGAGATGAGGGCGAGTCCGATCTGGATCTTGAATGGTCGGGCGCCATCGCGCCGGGCGCGACCATCCAATTTGTTTATACGGGCAACAACCTCAACTACGGAGCCTTCGACGCAATTGAATACGCGATCGATCAGAAGATCGCTCCCATCGTCAGCTCGAGTTATGGCCAGTGCGAAGCCGAACTTTCCGGCGTCACGCTCGGGTCTGGCGCAAATTTGGAAACAACTCTTGAGGCCGCCTTCGAGCAGGCCGCAGTCCAGGGACAGACGATCCTGGCCGCTTCAGGGGACGACGGTTCCACCGATTGCTTCGCCGGCGCGGGCAATGGAAATCCTCCGCTCTCTGAACAAGAGACGCTCGCCGCCGATTACCCCGCCAGTAGCCCCTATGTCACCGGCGTGGGCGGCACTCAGGTTCCATCGGCCTATCTGACCTCGGGCGGCGGCTATTGGGTGGCCAAGAGCGGCTCGGACACGATCAGCTCGGCGCTCCAATATCTCCCCGAGGTCGCATGGAACGAGGACGCCGCTAACTGCGGCCAGGCCGATTGCCTATCCGCAAGTGGCGGCGGCTCCAGTACGCTGTTCACCAAGCCATCCTGGCAAACAGGAGTTCCCGGCATTCCCAACGACGGCAAGCGCGACGTTCCGGATATCGCCGTATATGCCTCACCCGACCTGCCCGGTTATCTCTTTTGCAGCAGCGACAAGACGTTCTGGGGGCAGGGCCAGACTCACAGTTGCACCAGCGGATTTCGCGACGCTTCGAGCGGCGAACTTACCGTGATCGGTGGCACCAGCTTTGGCGGGCCCGTTTACTCCGGTGTGATGGCCCTTATCAATCAAAAGCTGAATTACACCGCTGGACAAGGCCTGATCAATCCAACGCTCTACACATTGGCCGCCACAGGCGCTGCTTATGCTTCGGCATTTCACGACATCACCAGCGGCAACAACGACTGCGCCGGCGGTTCCGCTGATTGCAGCGGCACGAGTGGCTTTTCCGCCGGTGTTGGCTATGACCAGGTGACCGGACTGGGAAGCATAAACGTGGGCAACCTGGCAGCCGCGTGGCCCTCCAGCACCGGGCCCGCGCTGATCGATACAACGACCGCAATCACCGCATCGAACACCGCTCCGACTGTCAACGTTTCTGACAGCTTCACCGTCACCGTCGCATCCGTCAGCGGCAACACCATTCCCACCGGCACTGTGTCGTTGACGATTGACGGCGGAACTCCGCTGACGCCCATTTCTTTGGCAGCGAACGGCACAGCCGCTTACGCCACATCCTTCTCGACAGCGGGTACGCATGAGATTAGCGCCGCTTATTCGGGCGATTCCACTCATGCGGCTTCCACCGGAACAGTGTCTGTGAACGTGGCAAGCGTCATTTCCGGCCCTGGAACCTTCTCGCTCGGGGCAACACCGCTTATTCTTACCGTTACTCAAGGAGGCTCGGGCAGTGAGACCATCGCCGTGACACCGGCGGGCGGCTACACGGGAACGGTCCTCCTGACATTGTCCGCGTCCGGCGGCTTGCAGGGCCTATGTTATCAATTTACAAACCCCAACAGCAGCAACGATGGAACAGTAACAGTCACCGGGGCGGCCGCGGCATCCGCCCAACTGACGATCAAAACCAGCCTTTCCAACTGCTCGGCCACTGGCGCGGCACGCAGCGGCGGCCAACAGGCTTTCGGCAGGATGCACGGAATAGGCACTGCGAAGAACAATGGCGCTAACCCTCTACCCGCGGCGACGGCCTTTGCCGGACTGCTGCTCGCTGGATTCTTAGGGCGCAGCTCACGGAAGTTCCGCACAACAGCTGGGCTGATCGCTCTGGCCGCTGTCGGGTTGGCCATGTCGGCCTGCAATAGCGTCTCCAGCATCGCAACGACAAACACGGATCAACTCAAGGGGAGTTACACAATCACGATTGCCGGGCAAGACTCGAGCACGGCAAGCATTCACACAACCACCAGCTTCACGCTTGTCATCCAGTAACCTCCGAGCTGAATAGGGGCGGACGCGCAAAGGCGTTCGCCCCTCACGCTGAGCCGTCAACTCCCGCCTACAGTTTGATTTGATACACTCCAAAGCTTGGGGGCTTGGAGGAGATTCCTCGTTGGCCGACGCAACTTCCGCTCCGCTCACACAGCTTTCAGAAGAAGAGAGCCTCTTCTACTCGACTGTGCGCAAGTTTGCCGAGGAGGCCATCGCCCCCCATGTGCGCGCCATGGACGATGAGCAACGGCTCGCCGAGGGGCTGGTCGAGCGCATCTTCGACCTGGGGCTGATGGGCATTCAAATTCCCGAGGAACTGGGCGGGGCCGGCGGCAGCTTCTTTGACGCGGTGCTGGCCATCGAAGCAATTTCTACCGTCGATCCCGCAGTTGCCGTGCTGGTGGACGTACACAATACGCTGGTCGTGAACGCGCTGCGCCGCTGGGGAACTGAGGCACAGCAACGGCATTGGCTGCCCAAGCTGGCTGCGGGCACGGTGGGCGCGTATGCGTTGAGCGAGGCCGGATCGGGGTCGGATGCATTCGCGTTGCAGACGCGTGCCGAGAAAGTGCCGGGTGGATTTCGTTTAAGCGGCCGCAAGCTGTGGATCTCGAACGCGCGCGAGGCTGGACTGTTTATTGTCTTCGCCACGCTCGATCCCTCAGCCGGCTATCGCGGCATCACCGCGTTCCTGATTGAGGCAGGGACAAAAGGATTCAAGGTCGGCCGCAAGGAAGACAAGCTTGGCATCCGCGCCAGCAGCACTTGTGAACTCATCCTGGATGGCTGCGAGATTCCTGAAGAAAACCTGCTGGGCGAGCCGGGCAAGGGCTACAAGATCGCCATCGAAACACTGAACGAAGGCCGCATCGGGATTGGCGCGCAGATGCTCGGCTTGGCCGAGGGCGCGTGGGGCCATGCGGCTCGCTATGCCCGCGAACGCCGCCAGTTTGGCAAGCCTATCGCGGAATTTCAGGCTGTGCAGTTCACCCTAGCCGAGATGGCGACGGAAATTGAAGCGGCCAAGCTGATGGTCTACAACGCAGCCCGCATGAAAGACGCCGGACAGCCGTATGTGCGCGAGGCGGCCATGACCAAGTACTT
>CAZSVJ010000257.1:0-5009 GCA_964610185.1 uncultured Occallatibacter sp.
GATGCGTATCCGAACCGCTACCGATCTGGGGGCCTTCATCCGGGAGCGCCGAACCAGGCTCGGAATGGATCAGATTTCTCTGGCCAAGAAGACCGGCACGAGCCGGAAGTGGCTTGTCGAAGTCGAGCAAGGGAAACCCGGAGCCGAAATCGGCCTCATCTTGCGCACACTGAAGAGCCTCGAAACATCCATCAGCGTGGCGGCGGATTCTCTGGTCGAGACTCCACCGCAGGACCGCCTGACCAGTTCGCTCCCCCCGTCCGAACGTCGGAAACATTAAAGCCTCCGGTGAAGGGTCCGCACAGGCCTTTTTCCACTCCTCAATGATTGGCCGAACTTGTTCAGGAACTCCGATGGGTGCCCGGCTCGAACGCGTCTTAAAGCGGTCGGGATAAAACTGCCCTTCGAATGCAGTGCCGTGCGGAACGAGAGTGGTTCCCGTCCATGATTTCCACTGCAAACCCATCACTTCGCTCGCCCGCGGACCACAGAAGATACCGACGTACATCAGGCACAGATCGTGCAGATCTTGAATGCCGCCTAGCCGGGGCCACGCCGCCCCTCGTAGCGAGTGTCAGATATTTCTCCATCCCGCCCCCCGCTACCAGAAATGAATTACCCTCACACCCCTAACCCCCCGGGTATCGAATCACCTCCGCACACACAAACCAAGGAGCTAAAAGCAGCGAGGGGGACCAAATCGCGATCCAGACGCGTAAAAAAACAGCGCAACTAGCACGAATTGACGATCCATAAACACTGTATTCTGAATGCGCCTAGGGATATGGGGGAACAATTTTGGCGCAACCAATGGGTTGGACCACTCACATCAGGTTATCCAGCTTAGGATTCGGCGCAAGACTCATGCCGAATTTGCGCAAACGCTGGCGTCTGGCTGGCGGTGCGATGCTACTGGCCGTGGCAGCATTCGCCGCTGGCCTGCTCGCGGCTTCGCATGACAGCCGTCCGGCAGCCGTCGTCGTTCCGTATCCGCACGAACTTGCCCAGGTCAGCTTTGCCGTGGCCGGCGATGTGATTCCGCACGAACCCGTTCGCGCCGCGGCAGCCGCGGCAGGCGACGGCGACCCAACCCACGAACCAGGCTGGGCCGCGCTCTTCAGCGACGTGAACGATGTCTTCCATCGCGCCGACTTCGGCTTCGTCAACATGGAAACCCCGGTCGCCCCGGCGCATTCGCACGGTTCCAAGCCGTTCATGTTCGACGCGTCCATCGCGTTGATCGAAGCGCTCAAGGCAAGCGGCATCAAGATTGTCTCCTTCGCCAACAACCACGTCATGGACCAGGGCTGGCCCGGATTCAACGAGACCCGCGAGCATTTGCGCGATGAGGGTATGATCTTTGCCGGCTCCGGCGACACAGCCGCCGATGGCTGGCAGCCCGTCATCACCGAAGCAAACGGCATCAAGGTAGGCTGGCTGGGCATGACTCGCTGGCTCAACGGCAACCGCAACCCCGATAAAGCCGACCAGCCGCATGTGAACTTTTTCCCTTATCCCAACGAGTCCGGCGGCGCGCCCGGAGCGGACGAGACAGCGGTCCTCGAAGCCATCAAACAAGCACGAATGAAGTGCGATTTTCTGGTGGTCTCCATTCACTGGGGCATCGAGTACGCGCCCGCTCCGCGGCCTGAAGACGTAGAGACCGCGCACAAGATGCTCGACGCCGGAGCCGGCGTCATCGTCGGCCACCATCCCCATGTGTTACAGCCAGTGGAGACCTACACGACCCAGGACGGCCGCAACACCGTTATCTTCTATTCGCTGGGAAATTTCTTATCGAACCAATCGCGCACTTACGTCGACGGCCTCATGCCCGACAAGGACGGCGACCCTCGCGACTCGATGATCGGGCTCTTCTCCGCCGTCCGCAAGGACTATGGACCGGCGGGCATTCGCGTCGAGCTGGGTCACGTCGGAATTCTCCCCGTCTGGGGCGAAAACAACCGCAACGAGTTAGCCCGCGGCCAGGCGAAGACCACGATCATTCGCCCCATACTGATCGATCGGGAGATACCACGGCTGCAAGCTCGGCTCGACGAGCTGAACAAACTGAGTAATGCGAATGGAGTTACAACGCCTCTAACTGCCGAGCAGCAGAAGGAGTTTATCGAAGTTACAAATCAACTTAAGTTATTAACTGATCGCCGCGCCTTGTTATTAGCCCGCACCGGCGACGAGTATGTTACCGAGCCACCAAAGCTCCCAGCGAAACCGTGAAGCAGGATTGAGTTAGATCAAGAGATAGTGGTTGGAAGTGAAATCCTATGCCAAAAGTGGAATGCCTGCTTCGATAGCGGCCGCTCTCAGGTCTTTGTCGAGAGTAGCAAGCGGGATGTTGTTTCGGTGCGCAACGGCTAAATACGCAGCATCGTAAAACGATAGCCGGTATTGCCGTGCGAACCGAAGAGTCGCTTGTTCATCCTCGACTGGATCGACTTGAATTGGATAGAAAGAGAGCAATTGCAAGAATTGTGTGGAGTCCTCAACCGTCAACCGTTTCCGCCGTTCATTCACGACCAGAAGGTTACGAATTTCGTACCACAGCAAAGATGGCGCCATGGCGATCTCATCGTTCAACCGCCTTTGGGCCAACTCTGCTACAGGAGACGACTCATCGGCCAAAGCCCATACCGCCGGAATCGAGGCGTCGAGGACAAATGCCATTAGGCGCGTCCCTCATCGCGCGCGGAAAGGATCTCTTCCAGACTGAGCTTTCCGATGCGTTTCCGTAGTGCGCGCATCCCCTCCGTTGCCCGTTGAACTCGTTCTCGGTCCACCGCTGCTTCAGGGACGATCCGTGCCACGGGCTTGCCGTGGCGGGTGACGATGACGCTCGCCCCGTTCTCCACATCGTCGAGGATGCGGAGAAACTTGGTTTTCGCTTCCGATGCCTGAATCGTTTGCATAAATTGACCAGTCAATTCGACTGGTTGAAGTATAGCAGAAATGATCCTTCAATACCCGCTAGCCACCAGCCAAGCCTCAGTCAGCTGCAACCCAGACTTCTTCTCGGCCATCATCTGCGCATGGGCAAGCTTCACCAAGACATCCGCCTCGATGTTCATGAGAGCGCCAACCGAGAGCGTGTGTAGATTCGTTCTCCAATAGGTCAACGGCAGAATCGCAATCGTAATGGTCTCTCCGTCGAAGTCCGCAATTGTCAGGCTGATTCCTTCAACCGCCACCGAGCCCTTGTGCACCATCCACGCGCGCACATTTTCAGGAACCCGCACTTTCAGCGTCCAATCAGTAGTCTGTTTATCGAATGCCGCGTCCAGGGGCGAAATGACCGGGTCAAGCGCGGTCATCGTGCCCGTTCCATCCACGTGCCCCTGCACAATATGCCCGCCCATTGGACTTCCCGCAGCCGTCGGCAGCTCCAGGTTGACTTTTGCTCCAGGCTTGAGCGACCCCAGAGAAGTCCGGTCCAGAGTTTCCTGAGCCAGATCGGCGTGAAAAAGCGTCGGGTTCACATCGAGCGCCGTCAGGCACACGCCGGAAACACCAAGCGAGTCTCCCTCGCGCAGCCGCCCAGCCAGGCCCGTCGCCTCAACCGTCAGCCGCCGCACGCCGCTGGTCTCCTTCAGGCCGACCAGCGTTCCCGTCTGTTCGATGATTCCAGTAAACATATGCCCTTTTATTCCTCCGGCCATGGATTTCGCAGCAGCGAGCAAAGCCCCAGATCGTTCCCGTAGCGCTCAACCTCAACTTCGGCCATTTGAATCGGATGCGTCATTCCACGAAACGCGGGAATAGCATCAGAACCCATGATCTGCGGCGAAACGAACAGATGAATGCGGTCCACCATTCCGCCTTCGAGCAGGGCCGTGTTCAGGCGGGTTCCCGTTTCGGTGAGCACCGTCAGAATGCCCTCTTCACCCAATTGATCCAGCACTTTACCGAGTGGGACTCGCCCCGCTTCAGCAGGTAGTACTTCCACGCGCGCGCCGCGCCGACGCAGCTGATCAATGCGCAGTGAGTCGTTTGAAACAGTAAAGATTAGGAGGTCGTTGTTGGCCGTCGTCACCATCTTCGATTCGAGCGGCATGCGGAGGGCCGAGTCCAGGACCACACGCATCAGCGGCCTGCGCCGCCTCAGCCCGCTCCGGTCCGTCAGCAAGGGGTCATCGGCGAGCACCGTATCCACGCCGGTGAGCGCCGCATCCGCTTGCCACCGCAAGGGTTGCACAGCCGCCCTGGCAATCTCGCTGGTGATCCAGTAAGGCTGTTGCGGCACATGCTGACTAGCCGGCGGTCCGATTCGGCCATCCAGCGTCATAGCCACCTTCATCAACACCAGCGGCCTCTTGTGTTGGCTCCAGCGCGCAAATCCCTCGTTGATACGCCGCGCCTCCGTCTGGCAAACGCCCACCGTAACCTCAATGCCTGCCTCACGCAGCCGGTCAAGCCCATGCCCGGCAACGGCTGGATTGGGGTCGATGGTAGCTGCCACAACGCGGCCCAAACCCGCCGCGATGAGCGCTTCCGAACACGGCCCCGTGCGCCCTGTGTGGTTGCATGGTTCCAGCGTTACGTAGGCCGTCCCGCCGCGCAGGCGCTCGCCCGCGTGTCGGGCTGCAACTTTAAGCGCAACCACCTCAGCGTGATCCAGCAAGTCGTACTCGTGCCATCCCTCGCCGGCTACCTGGCCTGCCTTATCCAGAATCACGCAGCCCACAGCAGGGTTGGGCGACGTGACCCCGATTCCGCGCCGGGCCAGCTCCAGCGCGCGCTGCATCCAGTAACGGTCCTGATCGGGCACATTCATCGAATCACTTTTCCAAAGTGTACTTCTTCTCGCAGATCAAACACGGGCAGCTTGTATCAGTTAAATGGTGAACACTGGAGCGAGCAATCGGATATTGGGTATTGCCGATCATCGTTCGTCCTCTGCTGAAAAGAATAGAAAACAATTCTGTCTCGCCATTTTCCACATAGCGGCGTAATGAATATGCCCATAAGTCCGCAAGCTGGATCATGCGCGTCAA
>CAZSVJ010000258.1:0-4957 GCA_964610185.1 uncultured Occallatibacter sp.
CGAATGCTTCATTCAATGCTCTCTCTTCCACATGAATTCTATAGAGCAGCGCCGCGGTCGGGAATATTAAAACCAGCCCGGCCGAAATCCAATTCTGCTGAACGACCGCGATCGCAGCAAAGCAAATCAGCATCCCCGAATAGGATGGGTGGCGAACAACGCTATAGAGGCCCGAATGGTAGAGCGTCTGCCCATCGCGAATGGCCACATTGACACTGAATGCCTTTCCCAGCGACAAGATCGCTGTCCACCGGACAATAAGGCCCGCGATCATCACCGACATCGCGGCGTAGCCGAGCCAACGTGGAATAACAAACGACGCTCCCGGCGCCCAAACGGGCATCCATCCCGCAGCCGTCATCGAACAGATGATCGTTCCCCAAAGCACAAACAGCGATCCGCGGTCCCGCAGGCTTCCTCCGCTCTTGCGCGTGTGCGTGGTGATGGCCAACAGGAGTTCTGATGCCGGCCAGCCCCACAACAGGATTTTCCAGATTAGATGGATGCTCAAGCTGTATCCGACTTTCTACGGGCTCAGGAAATGCCGCGTCGTTCTTAAGCGGGAATCATCGCACTCGATGTTAACTCATTTCGAGATACACCCACGAGAAGTTCAACCTGCGGTGAGTTCAGCAAAGCTAATCAGCTTTATTTCATCCCGCTGCCGGAGCGCAAGCAGCGCCTCTCGTTCGACGTTACGCGATGCCAGCAACCGCGTTCCCGCCTTGGCCAGATCGCTGTCGTTGTAGCCAGGATGGGTCACGAGCTCCCACGTGCCCGGTTGCAATTTGTTCAGAAGGGAACTGAGCGTTTTTGAATCAAGCGATCCGGTGGCCGATATGCCAAGGTTGCCGTCGGTTGTCGAAAAGCCTTCCTCAGCTGCAATACGGCGGAAAGTTGGCTCCAGCCGCCGCAGCAGCCTCACTGCATTCCGGCGAAACCAGGGAGCGGAAGGCGTGGCGTGCTGGCTCCAGGCCGGCTCGAAGGGATTGCGCACCGCATGAATGCCCGCTTTTCGCGCCGCGCGCAGCACGGGCCGGAGCGCGGCCGGAAACATATGTGTATGTTTGTGGCTATCGATGTGAGTAAGGGTAAGGCCGCAACGCTGCAGCAAGTCAATCTGCGTCGCGGCCTCCGCTTCAATTGCTGCCGAATCGATTCGCCCGGTAATCACGCGGCGCAGAAAAGCGCGCATTGTCAGCTGAAAACCTCCCGGCAGCACCGGCTCTCCATCCACCAGAACCACATGGCACCCAACGCCCAGAGACGGCGTTGACAGCGCAATCTCGATTGCCTCATCGGTTGCCTTTTCGCGCGCCATCAACGAAGCGCTGGTCAACACGCCCGCGCGATGCAACTCCGCAATAGCCTGGTTTACGCCATGCGTCAGCCCGAAGTCGTCGGCATTGACGATGAGTCGTCTCACCGGCTGAGTGTATCAACCCCGGCTGCTCCGCTTGTTCAATGGTTTGGAATCGCGGGGCGTGTGGCTGCGCTGGTATCATTTCAAAAGGCCGCAATCGGCTTGCAGCCAAGCGTGGGCGGTTAGCTCAGTTGGTTAGAGCGCCTGCCTTACAAGCAGGAAGTCCGGGGTTCGAGTCCCTGACCGCCCACCACGAATTTGCTATCGAGACAGTCAAAGAAATCCAAGGACAACAACAAATGGGTGTAGCTGCGGTGACGGCTGACAAGCGCACGCACGATCAGAAACTGGACTTGCTTGCCGAAGTTGCGGTACGCGTGGGTCTCGGCCTGCGCGCAGGTCAGGAACTCGTAATGACCGCGTCGCTGGACTCGCTGCCGCTGGCGCGGCGCATCACGGAGCAGGCCTACCGCGCCGGCGCTTCGCTGGTGACCACTCTTTACAGCGACGATGAAGCGGCGCTGATGCGCTACCACTTCGCGCCCGACGAAAGCTTTGACCACGCAGCCAAGTGGTTGTACGACGGAATGGCCGCTGCCTTCAAAAGCGGCGCGGCGCGGCTCGCAATCACCGGAGGAAATCCGGCGCTGCTTTCGAATGAAGATCCTAATAAGGTAGGGCGGGCAAACCGGGCTGTTTCGCAGGTATACCGGCCGGCTCTCGAGCTGATTACACGCCACGAGATTAACTGGACCATTGTGGCAAGCGCCACTCCGGCGTGGGCCGCGTCGATGTTTCCCGAAGATGCGCCGGACGCGGCATTGGCCAAACTGTGGGATGCGATCTTCAAAACGACGCGGGTCAACACCGACGATCCAATCGCCGCCTGGAAGTCGCACGATGCCGACCTGCACAAGCGCGCGGCGCAATTGAATGAAAAGCGCTACGCGGCGCTGCAATATCGTGGGCCGGGAACCGATTTTCGCCTCGGCCTTGCAGACGACCATCTCTGGCTCGGCGGTGGGACGACTTCGGGAAACGGTCTCTATTGCATCCCCAATATGCCCACGGAAGAAGTGTTCACCACGCCGCACAAAGACCGCGCGGATGGCACAGTGACGGCCACCAAGCCGCTCTCGCACCAGGGTACGATGATTGAAGGAATTCAGGTGCGGTTTGAAAAGGGACGGATCGTCGAGGCGCACGCAAGCAGAGGCGAGGAAGTGCTGAAAAAGCTGATCGACACCGACGACGGCGCGCGCCGATTGGGCGAGGTGGCGCTAGTTCCGCAGTCCTCTCCGATTGCGGCCAGCGGCATGCTCTTTCTGAACACGCTGTTCGATGAGAACGCCGCGTCGCATATCGCGTTGGGTCAGGCCTACTCATCTTGTGTGCGCGATGGAGACAAGCTGACACCAGAGCAGCTTGCGGCCAAGGGCGCCAACGACAGCCTGATCCACGTGGACTGGATGATCGGGTCGGGCAAGCTTGACATCGACGGCATTACCGCCGCGGATGTTGCCGAGCCTCTGATGCGGCAGGGCGAGTGGGTCTAAGTTGGCCAATGAGTGTATATTTCTCTGTTGCGGTGGACGGCGCGGTTGCAAGGAAGGAATCAAATGACAGTGCGACAGAGCAAACCGGCGGCAGATGAGGTATTGCTGATCACGAGCGGTGACCTGCGGTTTTCAGCCAACCAGGCGTGTTGGCCGGCGCAGCGAGATATGGAAGAGAAGCTGACCGCGGCATTCGCGCAGCAGGGCATTAAACTTGTGCGCGCCCACGCATATAGCGAGGCGCAGAAGCATGGATTCATCTCTTCGCAGCGCATGGGCATGGATGTCTTCATGAACATCCACCCCGAGGCCAGGCTGGTTTTTGCAACCGCTGCGTGGCAGTACAGTCATCATGTGCTACCCGGTCTGCGCAGCCATCAAGGGCCAATTCTTACGGTGGCCAATTGGTCGGGGCAATGGCCGGGATTGGTCGGCCTGCTCAATCTGAATGGATCGCTCATAAAAGCGGGCAAGAAGTTTTCGTCGATCTGGAGCAAGGACTTTGCGGACGATTATTTTCTCAGCGCGCTTCAGGAATGGCTGCGCGACGGTAAGATCAGCCACGATCAATCCCATGTGCATTCGCTCGATCCGTCCAAGCTGCCGGCCGACTGCGCCGAGAAGGGTGCATCACTAGCCAGCGAGCTCCGGCATCGCAAAGAAATCATCGGTATCTTCGATGAAGGCTGCATGGGCATGTACAACGCCATCATCGATGACGAGTTACTCAACCCGGCTGGAATTTACAAAGAGCGGCTAAGTCAATCGGCTCTCGTGGCTAAGATGCGAACAGTAACTCAGGCGGAAGCTGAAGCCGTCTATCAATGGTTAGTTACAAAAGGTGTGAAGTTCGATTTGGGCAAAGATACTCTAGCTGAGCTGACGCTCGACCAGGTTATCGAGCAATGCAAAATGTATATCGCGGCCGTTAGGATCGCCAAAGAATTCGGCTGCGATGCGATCGGCATTCAATATCAGCAGGGATTGAAAGACATGACCCCGGCGTCGGATCTGGCCGAGGGAATGCTGAACAATGCGGATCGCCCTCCGGTATTCGCGGAAGGGACAAGCGAAGAGCTTTACGCGGGTGGCCCCGTGCCGCACTTCAACGAGGTAGACGAATGCGCCGGCGTGGATGCGCTGATTACGAATCGCTGCTGGAGCGCACTCGGCCTCGACCCATCGACGACGCTGCACGATGTTCGTTGGGGAGAGCACTACAAGGGACAAGGCATCGACGCGTTTGTCTGGCTGCTGCAAATTTCGGGAGCCGCGCCTGCAAATCATTTTGTCGGCGGCTATGCAGGGGCAATCAGCGAGCGTCAGCCGGCCATGTATTTTCCGCTTGGCGGCGGTTCGTTGAAGGGCATCGGCAAGCCGGGCGAGATCGTCTGGAGCCGCGTGTTTGTTGAGGGTGGCGCGCTTCACGCGGATCTGGGCCGAGGCACGGTGGTGAGTTTGCCCGCAGCCGAAACGGAGCGCCGCTGGCGCGAGACGACGACGCAGTGGCCCATCGTTCACGCCGTCTTGCACGGTGTAAGTCAGAATCAGATGATGGCTCGCCACCGCGCAAATCATGTCAACATTGCTTACGCGCCTTCAGCGGAGATTGCCGACAAGGCGCTCGCGACCAAGGCTGCGATGCTTGCGGAGTTGGGCGTCAAAGTTCATCTATGCGGCAGCACACAGATCGGCCTATAGCAAATCGCGGATCGCGTCAAAGATAGCTCATTGTTGAATGCTATGTTCAGGCGGCACGATCCCCATCTCCTGATAGATTGGACGGATCTGGCGGCGCAGTTTCGGCAGCTTAGTCGTAAACCACGCTGCGCCCAGCACGAGCGCGATTCCATTGACGATCACTGTCCAGGGAGCACCGATGCCATGAGCAATCGCTCCGGCCGCCAGGCGCCACCACATCGGCGATAGAGGTCCGGGCACGGGCGCGCCCACTCCATTCGCCATGGTTCCAGCTAGTAATGCGCCGAAGGGCGCCATGCCCATGAAGGCCATGGTGTAGTAACTCATCACGCGCCCG
>CAZSVJ010000259.1:0-4817 GCA_964610185.1 uncultured Occallatibacter sp.
ATGATCGGGTAATCTACCTCGGGAAGCGCGGAGACCGGCAACTGCAAGTAGCCCACGAAGCCAGCCAGCAGAATCGCCGCCATGAGCAGCGACGTGGCGACCGGGCGCAGGATAAAGGGCCGCGAAGGACTGAGGCTCACTGCTGTGCCCTCTTGTCATGCTTGTCGCCGGCCTTGTCCCCGGCGTGGCTGCCGAACGGACCGCCGCCGTGGCCCGATGCCTGACCCGAGCCCGGGCCGGTCCGCGGATGGGCGGTCGAGGCGATCACTGGCTGCCCGGAACGGAGGCGGTCGGCGCCATCGACAACTATGTTCTGTCCCTTTTGCAGGCCGCTGTCCAAAATGGTTAGCTGCCCCTCGGCCAAGGCCACTTTTACGGGCTGAATTCTGGCTACCGCGGCGCCTTTTGCATCCGTATCGATGACCCACACATACGTTCCCTGCACGCCGGATTGAATTGCCGCGGATGGCACTACAAGCGCATCCGGCCGGTTTTCAAGCACCAGGTGGATGTTCACGAACTGGTTGGGAAACAAAGACGAGTCGCCGTTGTCGAAGACCGCCTTGAGCTTGTCGGTTCCCGTTGTGGTGTCGATCTGGTTGTCGGCGGTAAGCAGCACGCCGCCGGCGAGCTTTTTCACGTCGTCGCGATCATAGGCATCGACCGGCAAGCGCCTTTGAGAGCGCAATTTCTCGAGCACCTCGGGAAGCAGATTCTCAGGCAAAGTGAAGTAGACGGCGATGGGCTGAAACTGGTTGATGATCACCAGATTGGTGGTGTTGGCGGTGATAATGTTGCCGGGGTCAACCAGGCGCAGGCCGATGCGGCCGTTGATCGGCGAATGGATCTGGCACCAGTCGAGCTGCAACTGGGCGGTCTCAATGGCTGCCTTATCGGACTGGATGGCGCCCATGTATTGGCCCTGGCTCGCCTCGTCGGCGTCCAGAGCCTCCTTGGACGTGACGCCGGCATCGTACAGCGCTTTGTAACGCGCATACTCCGCCTGCGCGTTTCTGAGCAGGGCTTGATCGTGGGCCAGCGCGCCCTTGGCCTGATCGAGAGCGGCCTGGTAGGGCCTGGGGTCGATGACCATGATGGTCTGGCCCTGCCTCACCTCCTGGCCTTCGGTGAACTTGACCGGCTCCAGCTCGCCGCTGACCCGCGCTTTTACCGTGACGCTCATGTACGGCGTGACCGTGCCCAAAGCGGTGAGAAAGATGGGCATGGGCTGCTGCTGGACGGGTGTCACCTGCACGGGAACGGGCCGGCTCATCAATGCCGCGGCCTGACTCACGCTGTTCGCCGCAGCCTGCTTCTGATTCTGGTAGATCCGCCACGCCGCAATAATCACGCAGACCACGACAACCGCGCCCACGATGCGGAGCAACACGCTGTGGCCGCCGGGCGGGCGTTGAGAATCGCCGATTGTGGACAGCTGTGACTCTGGAAGGCCTTCTGTGGACATGATTTCGTTTCCCGTCGTATTCAATGGTATGAACGCCAAAAAGGGGGGCCAAATGCCGACCCGCCGGACAGAGGCGATGCTGCCCGTTTACGTTTAAATGGACGCAGTGGTTTCAGAGGAAGTTTCGTTCGCTCCCTCGCGGCTTCGAGAGCGGATCTTCCAGAGAAATGGCTTGGAACTTACACTCTTGTTGGATGCAATCCGCAATTATTGTATGCGAAGCGGGCGCTGCCGGGTAACGCCGGCTGGTAAGACGACCCATGACCGAAGATGTGCATCGCGGGAGGCTGGAGCGGCGAAAACTGAATCTTCTACGCAAACGCCATCGTCGCGCCGCGAACTTGTAGGGAGCTGGGACGGTTTCCGGCGAACAAAAATCGGTCAGGCAGTTGCAGCCTGCGTCTTCACAAGGGCTGGGGCTGCGGAATCATTGTGAAGGCTGTCCATCGGAAGATATTTGGACAGGCTTACGAAGCCTTTCAAATTGCCCTACAGCTCGTGGCGATCCGCTATCGCTGGTTTCAGCTTGTCTATCGGGCGAGAAGGAGCGAGATAGAAACTCCGTTGGGCGCGGGCGCAGAATCCCGCCAACTGTTCGTGCGTAATGTTCGGCAAAGTCGCGACGCTGTTGTGAAGACCACCCCTGGTAAGCCATGCTCCTTAATCCTCGATGTGAATGTGGTTCCGCTTTTTGGCTTCGATGCGGTCGATGACCGCATCCACTCCTCATTAGCCGCGGGTGCGTTACTTAAGTCGGCTTCGCGGCCATTCCTCATTGCAAGACCAGCCGCGGTTGCAAGCCAAATTTAAATAGTCGAGCGTTCCACTTTTTGTCACCGCCGAACTCCGCCGATCACGCGAATAGAGCGAATGAGACGGTGGATTCAGGAACAAGACACGCATCGAGTAGGCCCCTCGGAAACCTGATGCTACCATGCTGTCGATTAAGCAAAGGTAGAGTTTTATTTAAAGAGGGATGTTAGCCCAAAATGGGAGATTTCCTTCCCGCCAAGACACGACAAATCGCGTCATTAGTCGTCATAGAGCCAGGGAATAGTTTTGACGCGCTCAGTTTGTGATATAGGCGGAAGCCGCAGTGGCTCCGTGGTCGTTAGCACAACCGATTCGTCGGCAAAGCGGTCTTGCTCGCTAATCGCTCAGGGCTCATGTAGCCGTTCGTTTTATACTCGATCCACAGTATGGTTACGCACCTTGACAAAATATTGGCCACGACCCGGTGCGCGGTGGATGCCGCGAAGGCGCATGTGCCGCTGGCCGAACTGGAGCGCCTTGCAGCATCTCATCGGCCGCGCGGATGGGCAGCGGCTTTGCGAAGGCAGTCGGCGGTTGGGCCGGCGGTGATTGCGGAGATCAAGAAGGCCTCGCCCTCGAAGGGGATCATCCGCGCCGATTTTGACGCAGCCTGGCTGGCTCGGAGGTATGAATGGGGTGGTGCGGCAGCGCTTTCGGTGCTGACCGACGAACCTTACTTTCAAGGCAGCCTGCGCAATTTGGAATTGGCTTCAGCGGCGGTTTCTCTTCCCTGCCTGCGCAAGGACTTCATGGTCGACGAGTACCAGATGTTGGAGGCTCGCGCGCACCGGGCGGATGCGATCCTGCTGATTGCCGCTGCGTTGAACGATGCTGAATTGGCGCGTTTGGCGCTTGCGGCGCGGGAGCTTGAGTTGGATGTGCTGGTCGAGGTGCATACAACTGAAGAGCTTGACAGGGTGCTGGATACACTGGGCGAAGCCTGCGCGGATGCCATTGGAGTGAACAACCGCAATTTGAAAACCTTTGAAGTCAGGTTGGAAACATCGCTTGAGCTGGTGCAACGTATCCCGTCCGGCGTGGTTCGGGTGGCGGAGAGCGGCATTGCAACCGGCGACGATATTGCCCGGCTGCGGACGGCGGGGTTTGACGCATTTCTGATCGGCGAGAGCCTGATGCGGCAGGCAGATCCCGGCATGGCGCTGGCGGCGTTGCTGGCAGGAGTTACTGCAACGCCATGAGCCTCTGGATCAAAATCTGCGGCAACACCTCGCTTGAGGATGCGCGCCTCGCCGTGAAGGCGGGCGCCGATGCGGTGGGATTTGTGTTTGCGCCCAGTCCGCGCCAGGTGACAGTGCCGGAAGTGGCTTCCATTGTGAAGCATTTGGCCTCGCCGGTAGAGAAGATCGGCGTTTTTGTGGATGCTCCGCTCGATGAGGTTTACGAGGCCGTGCGAGTGTGCGGGCTGACGGGCGTGCAACTGCATTCGGCCGCTGGGCCACAGATGCCGGCGAAACTGCACCAGCGGCTCGGACCTGAGCTGCGAGTTTTACGTGTGTTGCATTTTGACGCCGATCCGGTGGAAAGAATCATTGCGGAGATTGCGCAGCATGACCGCGACCCGCACGTGGACGCGGTGCTGGTGGACTCACGCACGGCCACTGCGGTTGGCGGCACGGGCGTGGCCTTCGACTGGGCTGCGGCGGGAGCCATCTTTTCCCAGGGCGCGACAGGCTGCAAACGCATTGTGGCAGGCGGATTGAATCCGGCCAATGTTGCCGAGGCGATCGCTACGCTGCGGCCGTCGGGAGTCGATGTGGTTTCCGGTGTGGAAGCCGCGCCCGGCCGCAAGGATCCGTTCAAGGTGCGGGATTTTGTTGCACGGGCGCGTGCGGCGGTGAGGGAACTGCAACCGTCCTCAAAATAATCCGCGCATGCTCATAAAACAGTTTCATGCCCTATTGCGCATAATGCTCCATGTGGCATAATTATTGAGTGAGTTGGTCCGCCTATTTCCATCCGAAGTTCGAGGCAGAGGTCAATGAGCTGTCAGATGCGGTACAGGACGGACTGGCCGCCGCCCTCGCGCCACTTCGGAAGTTCGGTCCATCCTTGGGACGGTCCGAGGTAGACACGCTGAATGGATCGAAGTACGCGAACATGAAGGAACTTCGCTTCAGAGCGGATGGGGGAGTTTGGCGGGTCGCCTTTGCCTTTGACCCGCGGCGAAACGCGATTCTGCTTGTGGCTGCGGACAAATCGGGCGTGAGCGAAACGAAATTCTACAGACGGCTGATCGACAAGGCTGACAAGCGATACAAGGAACACCTTGACGACCTTTAATTAAGAGGAGCGGCTACGATGCGTGGAATGATTTCTGTTGATGACTGGATTGCCACGTTGCCAATAGAACGGCAGAAGGCAATTGAAGCGAAAGGAAGAAAGCTGATCGCCAAAGTGGAGCGGCGCATGACCCTGGCCGAACTGCGTAAGGGGCGCAAGATCAGCCAGGCAACGGTTGCGGCGGCTCTGGGCATCGGCCAGATGCAGATTTCGCGGCTGGAGAAGCGCAAGGACCCGC
>CAZSVJ010000260.1:0-4815 GCA_964610185.1 uncultured Occallatibacter sp.
CCATGTCCACCTGCACCGGGCACTCCGTCTTGCATGCCTTGCAACTCAGGCACAGATCGAGAGCCTCGTGGACAGCTTCGCTCTGGAAGCCTTCTTCGCGCAATGCTCCGGCAAGCATCTCCCAAAGCAGCCGCGCGCGGCCACGTGTCGAGTGCTTCTCCTCGCCTGTTGCCCGGTAGCTTGGACACATGACGCCGCCATCGGCCTTGCGGCAAGCGCCTACGCCGACGCAGCGCTCGGTGGCGCGCTCCATCGAGCCGCCATCGGAGGCGAACGCGAAATGTGCTTCAAGCGCCTCATGCGATTCGCCGGTTTCGGCAATTCCGTGGCGAAGATTCTCGATAGGATCGTAGACGCGAACCGCATCCACTAGCTTGCCGGGATTCATGCGATTGTCCGGATCCCAGAGCGCCTTGAACTCGCGGAATGCGCCCATCAGCTCCGGCCCAAACATTTTCGGCAGCAGCGCGGCGCGAGATTGGCCGTCGCCGTGTTCGCCGCTGAGCGACCCGCCAAAGCTGAGCACCAGATCGGCGGCGCGTTCAATGAACTCGCGGAATCTGCGCAGGCCCGGCTCGGTGCGGAAGTCGAAGTTGATGCGCATGTGCACGCAGCCCTGACCATAGTGGCCGTAAAGCGGGCTGCTGTAGCCGTACTGGGCCATCAGCGCGGAGATGCCGCGCAGATAAGCGCCGAGTTGGCTGGGCGGAACGGCAGCGTCTTCCCAGCCCTCAAACCGGTCAGGCTCGCCGGGAACAAAAACCATGGCGCCCAGGGCGGACTCGCGCACATACCAGACGCGAGCCGCCTGCTCAGGCGAATAAATGCGCGCCGTCGGCGCATGAGGCCAGCTCTGCGCCGCGCGCACCAGGGATTCTGCCTTGGCCTCAGCTTCCGCTGCGTCCCACGCGCCCATCTCGACCAGCAGAAAGCCCACGCCGGGCGGCAGCAGGGCAATATCGTCGACTGCGAGACGCTTGCGGCGCATAAAGTCGATGAGCATGACATCGAAGCCTTCAAGTCCGATGGGGCCATGTTCGAGCGCGCGCGGAACAGCATCGGCAGCAATGAATGCGTCGTCGAAGGCCAGCGCGGTGAGCACGCGAAACGGCGGACTGGCGGTCAAGTTGAGCGTGGCGGAGACGATATTGGCGCACGTGCCTTCGCTCCCCACCAACGCACGAGCTACATGAAAGCCATTCTCGGGGAGCAGATCGTCGAGGTTGTAGCCGGAGACGCGGCGGGGAATACGCGGAAACTGCTCCCGGATGAGGCTGGCATAGCGGTCGCGCAGGCGAGCCAGACCCGCGTAAATTTTGCCAACGCGGCCGCCTGCTCGAATCGCGGCTTCGAGTTCCTCGGGACTGGTGCGGCCAACGGTCATGCGGGTGCCGTCGTAGAGAACAATATCGAGCGATTCGACGTTATCGACCACCTTGCCGCCGAGCAGGCCATGAACGCCGCAACTGTTGTTGCCGATCATGCCGCCCAGAGTGCAGCGGCTATGCGTCGCGGGATCGGGCGCATAGGTCAGATGGTGAACCTCAGCGGCTTCGCGAAGGCGGTCGAGAACGATGCCGGGCTGGACGCGCGCCAACTTTGCGGCCGGATCAATGGAGTTGAGCCCATGCATATAGCGTGAGTAATCGAAGACCACCGCTACATTGGCGCATTGGCCGGCCAGGCTGGTGCCGGCTCCGCGCGGCAGCACCGCGGCCCCGGTCTTGCGGCAGGCAGCCAGCGCGGCTTCCACGTCGGCAGCGTCTTTCGGCAGCACGACACCGATGGGGAGTTGGCGATAATTCGAGGAGTCGGCGGCGTACATTGCGCGGGAGCCAAGGTCAAAGCGGACGTCGCCGCGCAAGGTGGTCTTGAGAAGGGACTCTAACTCTCGCTGCGCGGCAAACCGCTCGTGGTCTAGCGGAGTCTGGTTCGTCAAGATAGAAAAGGGCGTGGTATTCACGCGCTAATGGTAGCCGATTTCAGGAGGCGCACGGCGGAGAGTCTTACCGCGTGGGCCACTCTTCAACCACGACGCCCAGGTCATTCAACTGCTGGATGGCGGCTTCGATATTGCGGCGAACCTTGGGGCGATCTTTGCTGTTGGCAAGAGGAGACTCGGCCACGGCAATCACGCGGCCATATCGCCAGGCGCCGGCGGGCAGCGCAATCAATGCTTCGGCTAGGTCGCCGGGGCGCAACTGGATCTCCTGACGGCGGGCAGCTTCCGGGCGCAGCATCGTTCCTTGACCCAGAGTGCTAGGGTTGGCGTCGGCCATGGTGATGCGAAGGGTAAGCCGGTCGGCATCGACTGAGAGAAATGGATTGGCCCATGCGCCAGGCTCGTGCACATCCACATACAGGCTCTTGGTGGGCAGCGGAATCAGCGCCAGCGCGGCGCGCTGCTTGTCGCGCACTGTGGCTGTGGCCTGCGCCGCGACCTGAGCTTGTTGTTCCGCGCTGACCGCATGCTGGGCCGCGCCGACCACGGCCTGCTCCTCTTTGCGGCAGGCCGCAAGAAGAACCGCCAGCAGCAACGCCATCCCCAGAAATCCTTTCGCTCGCGAAAGCAGAATCACAAAGCAAGGATAACAGCAGCGCTCACTGGCCCTTGCGCGGAATGAAGCGGATCGAGGGCCCTCTGAAGGCCAAACAATTTGTCGAAGCGGCCCGCTGGTTGTAGCTTATTCGCATGGCAATTCATTCCCTGTTCTCGCGGCTCAACACCTTTGCCAAGCCGGAACGAAGCAAATTCATCACGCCCATTCTGATCGCCACTGTAGCTTTGACGACTTGCGCTCTCTGCGCATACGCCCGATCCGCAAAGGACTTCGAACCGGCGACGCTGGTCGAAGCAGCACAGTACATTCCTTGCCAGGACGCCTGTTTCGCGCTCGATTCGCCGGCCAGCGCCTTCTGCTTCCGCCTGGGCGATGACTTCTTGGTTGGAGAGCAGAAAGGCTACCTGCATGAGATGAAATCAGGCGGCACCGACGACTTATCCGGCAAAGAGGCTGAGATCAAGGCCGGCAAATACTTCATCTCTGTACACCTGGCGGACCGTCCGTCAATCAAGCTCACGCGCGGCTCTTTGTATGAGGGATTCAAGGAGAACGGCTGCATCGCCGCGGTGCACAAGCCGATCCTGGCCCACGCCAACGCAACCCGACGCTCGCCCAAAATTCCCGACGACGCCATTGCGATTGCGGGCTCAGGCCGAGGCGATTTCCAGCCGCTGTTTCTGTGGTTCGAGTGCATCCCGGATTCCGATTCGGCGACCATCGGCTGCGGGCGGTGGTACACCAACGGCGACTCCGATGGAACGGATTGGTACTGCGCGCGAACCGTGGACGGGAAGCCGGTCGGGACAAACTACGCCATCGATCCGCTGCTAAGCCAGGCGGGAAGGCTGGTGCTGACCACCGGGGCCGTACTGGAGCACGACAACCGCGCCAGAACCAACGACAAGCTCGACCGGCCGAGCGAGGCCTGCCGTTAGCTGCGGAGCGCGGGGAAAAGTTTTTTGGAACCCACCCGCCTCTATTCGGGGCCATGCGAGGGGTCACCCAGCGGAGAACCCCGACGGCATCACCGCGCGCAAGCCAGGATGGCGCCGGCTATGGATTGCAGCGGCAGTATCTTGTCAACGCCGCCGAATTTAATGGCTTCCTTGGGCATTCCGAAGACTACGCAAGTGGCCTCGTCCTGGGCGATGTTCACGGCCCCCGCCTGCTTCATCTCCAGCATTCCCCGCGCGCCGTCATCGCCCATTCCGGTAAGGATCACACCCACTACATTGCGCCCGGCATAGCGGGCGGCGGAACGGAACAGTACATCGACCGAAGGCCGATGGCGGCAAACCAGCGGCCCGTCCTTGATCTCAACGTAATAGCGGGCACCGCTGCGCTTGAGCAGCATGTGATGGTTTCCCGGTGCAATGAGCGCGCGTCCGCGAATGATAGTGTCGTTGGTCTCAGCTTCTTTCACGGTGATGCTGCACAGGCCGTCGAGCCGGTTGGCAAAGGCGCGCGTGAACAACTCCGGCATATGCTGCACGATCACGATTCCAGGAGTATCGGAAGGGAGCGTTTCGAGCAGTGTCTTCAGGGCTTCCGTGCCACCGGTGGATGCGCCGATGGCCACTACTTTCTCAGTGGTCTCGGCCATGGCATGGGTGGCGGGAGAGAGAATCGCGTCGGCGGTAAGCTTGGGCTCAACCGTTTGGCTGGGGCGAAGAACCCGCACCTTGGCCTCAGCCGCGCCCTTGACGGCATTGCACAGCGTAATCCGCGCGTCCTCAAGAAACTGCTTGGTGCCCAGGCGAGGCTTGGTGATGATGTCGACCGCGCCGTATTCGAGAGCCTTGAAGGTGCTTTGCGCGCCTTCTTCGGCGAGGCTTGAGCAGATAACGACCGGGATGGGATGCTGAGACATGATCTTCTTGAGGAAGGTCAGCCCATCCATGCGCGGCATCTCGATGTCCAGGGTAATCACATCCGGCACTTCCTCGGCGATGCGTTCCGCGGCCACAAAGGGGTCGCCCGCGGTGCCGATCACCTCAATCTCCGGATCGGAATTGAGAATTTCAGTGAGGGTCTGGCGAACCACGGCGGAATCGTCGACAATCAAAACGCGAATCTTGGGTTTACCCACAGCTTCCAACTCTCTACGATTTTGTTTCAGCCAACCATTGCTGGATGGTTGGCTATTTGCGGCTGTTCGGCAGCCTCCGATCAAGTCGCATCGTTGGGCGCCCGTTCCCTCAGGGGCTAAAGTGTCTGCGTGAGAACTACACAAGGTACTTGTAATTCACAG
>CAZSVJ010000261.1:0-4810 GCA_964610185.1 uncultured Occallatibacter sp.
ACCCGCTTTCATACCGGCTGATCGTTCACACGCAGGAGACCTTTGCAATCCTGCGGATTTTGTTCTTTCTGCTCCTCGCTGGATGCAGTCAGCTGCTCTCGATCGGCTGGCGGGATCGCGAACTTCAGATTGCCACAGGTCTCGGATTCTATTCCCTGGTCAGCCTGGCTGTATGGATGAGTCATTCCAGCCATGCCTCTGGGCCGCAATACCATCTTCTTCTCGATCAAGCGGACGCGGCAAGCTACGTGTGTTCCCTGGCCTATTGGGGCGTTTGCTTCGCCACCAAAGAGGCCGAGCGCCGCGAATTTACCCCTCAGATGCAGAGCCTGTTGCTGGCCATGGCTGGAACCGCCAGAAGCACCCGCATCGCCCTGGCGGAATCCGCCGCCGACAAGTCCAGGGACCGCAGAGACTAAGGCCGTAACTACCGTTGCACCTTCCCTTCCAATCCCGCGGGCAAGAGAACACGGGTTTTCGGGCCAATTCGCGCGTTTTTTGTTTATAACTTAATTAACAAGCGGCCGCCGCGCCGCCGAATTTACCTTTGCTTCGCGACTTCGCGGGCCCATTTCTGGCCCTCCTCGTCCCGGATTTAAGCGCCTAATCTACAACTTCTGTGGTATTTCAGCGATTTTTGTCCCCACAAGAAATGAAATCTCTGCTACAAGTAAAAGGGTAAGGCAAAGGTTCGCCGGTTTCCTGTAGCTGAGGTCGGGGTTACAGGTTCCGGATTGAGGATCTAAGACCATGCTACTTTTCATTCAGATCGCCTCGGTTCTCAGCGTTGCGCTTTACCTTATTAGGTGGCGCGCCTCGCTGAAGCGCAAAAACTCGCAATCCTGGGACTCACTCATGGCCCGTCTGCGGCCCGATTGGAGCGCCCACCAGCTCAGCGACCACTTCCTCTGGCAAGAGGGATTGAGCGCGACGCCCGAAGATGCCTGGCAGCGGATGGAGGGCCCGAAGGGCCTCTGGGTCATGCATCAGAACGCGCGTGTCATGCTGGAGATGGCCGACTACGCCTCCAAGAACAGCGAGACCGTGGACCGCTTGCTCGTCGAGACCCTGCGCAGCGATGCCATGCATATTCGCGTTTGCGTGCTGATGGCATTGGCCCAGTACGGCTTCACGCAGGCCAGCGAAGGGGTGCGTATCAATGCCTTCCGCGCCGCTCAGATGTATACAGGAATGGCCGCCAGGATGACCCAGTTGCTGCAGGAAAATGCAGCCGGTATGGTTCCCAATTTTGTCGCGGCAATGTAGTTGTCTATCTCGATCTGAGAGCAAAATCCCCGGCCATGGCCGGGGATTTTGTTTGCGGGGTGCAATGCTCGCCGCGGCAAGCGCAAGATCTCCTTGCTTTGAAAGGGCACGGCCTTAGACGTGCCGCAGAGCGACCAACCGGGTATACGGCTTTAGCCGCCGCGGGAATGCAAGTTGGTAAGAGCAAGCTCCCTCAGGGCCTAAAGGCAGGCACGTCTAAAGCCGTGCCCTTTCAAAACGTCGACTTATTTCAAGGCTCTTTAAGAGTGCCTCTGGATCCTCTGACCTATAAGTGGAATAAGTCTGCAACTTATAGGTCAAAGCTGCAATATTTCTGTACACAGATACAAATTACTCTGCTATTAATTGTTCATGCCGCAATCGTCGGAGGAGTTATTCGACCATTGCGGGCAGTTATCAAATTGAGTTTCCAAATTGCGTTTTCAAATTGCGCTTTAAGGATCAACGATGATACTTCCTCTGATTCAGATCGTACTGATCGTGGCCGTCGGCCTTTATCTCGGATACCTGCGCGGACGCATGCGCCGCCGCAACACACAATCATGGAGCTCGCTCCTGGCCCGCCTGCGCCCTGAATGGAGCGCCCGCGAGCTCGGCGATCATTCCCTGTGGCAAGAGTCGCTGAATGTGACTGCGGAAGATGCATGGCAGCGCCTCGATGGCGTGCGGGGTCTGTGGGCGATGTATGAGAACGCCCAGGTCATGATGGAGATGGCCGACTACGCCGTCAGAAATTCAGACACCGTCGACCGTGTGCTGCTGGAGACCCTGCGCAGCGACGCCATGAAGATTCGGGTGTGCGTCTTCAGTGCCCTGCTTCAGTACGCGCTGACCAAGGCCAACGAAGGCATTCGCGTCAATGCCTTCCGCGCCGCATCAACTTACGCGAACATGGCCGCGCAGTTGACGACTTTCCTACAGGTCAGCGAGCCCGGCATGGTCCCCAATTTTGTGGCGGCCATGTAATTCGAACCTCGCTTGGAAATCAAGAACCCCGGCCATGGCCGGGGTTTTTGATTGGATGGGCCGACGCTTCAGGCCGCGTTGGCCGCAAGGAACGCGTTGATCCGTTCGTATTCTTCGCCGCTGAGCTTGAAGGTCAGCGCTGGGGCCAATCCCTCAACCTGCTTGCCACTGCGCCCACCCACGATTGCCGCAGTCAGCGCAGGGTTGCGCAGCGTCCAAGCCACGGCCACCACGCCGGGGTTTACGCCATGGCCGCTGCCGATCTCACGCAGCAGCTCAACGAGGCGCAGGTTCCGGCTAAGCCGAGGCTCTTTGAATTCGACGTTCTTCCGCCGCCAGTCTTCGGCCGGTAACGCTGCGATCCGCTCGGCAGTCATCGTTCCAGCCAGCAGCCCGGACAGCATAGGCGAGTAGTTGATCACCCCGATTCCGTTGGCCAGCGCAAAGGGCAGAATCTCCACCTCAACAGTCCGCCGCAGCATGGAGTATGGCGGCTGCAGACTGGTGATAGGCGCAATCTTCTGCGCGCGCTTCATTTGCGCAATGGAAAAATTCGAGACACCGATCCAGCGTATCTTGCCCTGCTCTCGAAGCCGGGCCAGCGCTTCCCAACCTTCTTCGAGCTCACTGTCCGGATCCGGCCAATGAATCTGGTAGAGATCGATGGTCTCCACTCCCAGCCGGCGAAGCGAGCCCTCCAACTCCTCGGCGAGCGAGTTGGCCTTGAGAGAGCGGTAAATGGAGCGGTCAGCGTGCCAGCGCATGGAGCACTTGGTAAAGATCAGCGGCTTGGCACCGGAGTGGCTCTTCACAGCCTGACCAACGATCTCTTCCGAGTGGCCCAACCCGTAAATGGCCGCCGTGTCGATCCAGTTGACTCCAAGATCGAGTGCGCGATGAATGGCGGCAACGGATTCGTTGTCGTCCTGAGGTCCCCAGGAGAATTCCCAGTTGGAGCCGCCTATGGCCCATGCGCCGAAGCCGATGGCGGTAAGGTGAAGGTCGGAATTGCCAAGTATGCGAAGGGTTGGATCGGATGTAGTCGTCATCTCAACAGGTTAGATGCGCCGGAAGCCGGCTGGCTGCAAGAACTAGCGTAACTCTCTCGTGCGCATCGATATTTTATTTTGATGCTATTTTCAAGAATGCGCATCATGCTAGACTGTTGATGTGCATTCGCAGGCCGACACATGAGAACAACCCTTAACATGAGCGAAGATGCGTTGGAACAAATGAAAGAGTATGCGGCGGCGCGCTCACTCACCTTGGGAGAGGCGGCCTCGCTCCTTGTAAAACGCGCGATAAAACAGAGCACTCAGGTTCGTAAAGATGGAAATTTCTTCGTGTTTCCGTCCGGCGATGATAAGGAGATCGTCACTTTGGAGCACTCGCTCAAAATCGAGGACGAAAGCGAGTGAGTGTCTGGCTGCTGGACGTCAACGTCTTGGTCGCCCGCTTCTGGGAGCGACACGTCTTCCACCGGAAGGTCAGAACCTGGATCGCCAGCCATGAGCGAGACGGCTGGGCAACCTGCCCAATCACGCAGGCTGGATTTGTGAGGACCATCTCCAACCCAAGATTCTCCCCGGATGCGCCGCGCCCCGCCGAAGCCATTCATTGGCTGGCCGAGACACTTAAACAGAATCCAAGCCATGAGTTCTGGGCCGACGAACTACCCGTCTCCGCCGCATGCAGCGAGACGATATCGCGAATGCGCGGTTTTAAACAGATGACAGACGCTTACCTGCTTGGCCTGGCAATTCATCGAAAAGGAAGGTTGTTGACGCTGGATCGGCGGATGCTAATCCTCGCGACCGACCACAGCCCGGCGCGGCAAGCACTCTGCATCCTGGATTGAGATCGTTTACTACGCGGCGATCAAGAATCTTCCCTCGCGCATGATCTGCTCCGTGGTTCGGTCGGAGCCGGCCCCGGACTCAAGCCAAATGTTGAAGCCCAGCCCTACAACATCGATGTGGGTGCCTGAGCGCCAAGGCGCGCCGGTGTGCTCGCCATAGGGATTGCCGAACGCAATGTGGATGCCGGGAATCTTTTCGTCCTGCAGAATGTTGCCGATCACGCGCTCCACGCCCAGGTTGGTGCCGATGGCGAACTCGCCCACGCGGTCGGAGTTCTCGTCGGTGTGCGTGTAGGCCCAGAAATCCTCTTCGAGCCGCTTATTCACGCTCGAACAGCTGACGGTGCGGTTACCCGCGATCTCGATGGTCAGAGGCGTCGCCGCCAGCAGCCCGTAGCGGGCGCAAAGCCAGTCGCCCACCACGCCATCAACCACAAACGTGCCGTTCACCTCGCCGGGGGAGGTAAAACACTCGCCTCCCGGCAGGTTGCCCCACTTCTCCGGCGAAATGATGCCTGAAGTTTTGAACCACTTGTAGCCGGGATTCATCTCGGCGGTAATATCGGTTCCCGCGGCGGTAGTGGCGCGAATGCGGGTCGCCTTGCGCACCCTCTCGAGAACCTTCTGGCTCAGCCGGTCAACTAGGTTGAAGTCCGCCCGCATGCCCTGGCACATGATCTCCGGAGAGATGTTTACCAT
>CAZSVJ010000262.1:0-4804 GCA_964610185.1 uncultured Occallatibacter sp.
CAGATGGAAGTCGAAGTCGTGGCCGCAGGAGTTGCCGCGGATGAACTGCGGAGTGAGAGCGGCTGTAGCAGCCAGCAAGATAACGGCTGGGCCGAGGAAACGCATCCAGGGCGATTTTCTCCCAGGTCTCTCCGCCGCGGCGGACGAGACCTGGGGCACCCCAGAATTATTGGATGGAGACAGATTCATGGCAGCAGCCGCAGCGTGTGCCTTGTCTGCGCGGCTACCGCTGCCGTTGTGAAAGGGAGCGCAAAGGTCGTGCCTGCGTACCAGTCGTTCCACTGGTCGCGGAAGTAAGGGCTGAACGGGTCGCTGCTTTCGCCGAGTGTGATGTTCTCGGTTGCGCCGTCGATATTGCTCCAGTCGATGGTGAATCGCTGCGATGGGCCGTGGATGCCGTCGGCTTGCTTCACTGTAGTTGTGTCGCCACTGAAGGGCTGGGGTCCGGTGCCGGCCATGCGGCCCACAATCGGCAGAAACTGGGCCAGCGGATGCTCGATGTCGAGCACATGCCAGCTTCCGTAGGTCCATTGAGCCACATCGGAGGGAGCTTTGCCGTCTTTCATCCCCTGGCGGACGGCCTCGGTAAGCAGCGCGTCCCAGTTCTTGTAGGCCGGCGGAAGCCAGGCGGGGTTGGCGTGCATGACGATCTCTTCCTCGGCAAAGCTCGACTCGGACCACTGATAGTCGCCAGAGTCCTTGCCCAGCTTGGGTTCGAGGATCAGCGGCCAGAGGGCCTTGCGCGTCTGGGTCACAATCGATGCGGCGGCGGAGTCGGCGGTCAGCCGCCCATCCCAACTGCGCATCAGGTCGGCGGCCTTCTTCAGCCGATCGTCCGCGCCGGGCGTGTGGTCGATGGCGTAAGCAAAGCGATGGCCCAGCTCCTGATCCACCTCGCTGTAGACGTCGTTCTGCACGGCAAGCATGTCGGCGGGCTTGAGGTGGTCGCGGCCTTGCAGCATTTTGTAGATGCGTTCCGTGCGATAGGGCGCGGCCCAATCGAGCGTCAGCGGGTAGGGAGATTTGTCAGTGGTGACGCGGGAGTTCGCAGTGGCGAGAAAGCCAGAAGGTGGATCGACGGCGCTGGGCATCTGGTCGAAGGGGATATAGGGGGAGTTCCTTTTACCGCTGAAGAAGAAAAAATCGCCCCACTCGAATCGGAGATTCATGGTGTCGTGGGGAAGAGGTTTGTCGGATCGCATCATTCTTATCGGAACCCTCCCCACCGCGTGATAAGCGATGTGGCCCTGATCGTCGGAGTAAACCACATTCTGTGTTGGCCAGCACCATGCGGCGAGTGCGGCGGAAAACTCCGTCCAATTGGAGGCGGTATTGACCTGGTAGAGCGGAATCGCATTGAGCGTAGGGTCGTAGAGCGTCCACTTCAGTGAGATCGGCCGGGGCTCCTTCGTAAGCAGAGGATTCAATAGCGGCCCGTGAGTTGTTGATTGAACATCGAGGATCACATCTTTCCCTCCACGCACTTTGATAACTTCATGGTCAACAGCGAGCGGCTTCCAATCGGTGTCGATGTCCTGAAAGTTGCCCTTGCCATCCAACTTCTCGATGTATAGGTCCTGCACGTCCGCGTAGAGGGCGGTGAATCCCCAGGCCACGTGCTCGTTGTGGCCCGCAATAACAAACGGCATTCCGGGCAGCGTCACTCCGGCTGTGTGAAACCCCGGCGCGCTCAGATCGGCCATGAACCAAATGTTGGGCTCGGTGAGGCCTAGATGCATATCGTTCGAGAGCAGCGGCTTTCCGCTGGCGGTGTGGTTTCCGGCGATGACCCAGTTATTGGAGCCCAGCGTGCAGCCTTCGCATGTGGGCAGGCCGAGCAATGCATGCAGGGCACGCAGGTCTTGACCAGACGCAACCTCATCTTTGAAAGGGCACGACTTCAATAGCCTGCCCTGAGCGGAGCCGAAGGGTGCCGAAGATGCAGCCAAACAAGCGCGAGCTTTAGCCCCTGAGGGAATGTTTACTAAGTCATTGGAATTCCCTCGGGGACTAAAGCCCGCGCTCTCTATTGGCTCGGTATCGGCACGTCTAAAGACGTGCCCTTTCAATGCCGGGAGCCCCAGCGACGGGCCTTTGCCTTTGCGGCGAAAATTTACATGCCCTTCGAGAACCATCGGTTTTGCGGCATTGGCCTGCGTGTTGTCATCGTCCTCGTCCTCGTTCGTTCCCGGCGGCGCGGGATGCGGCTTGCTCCAATCGATGACCTCGCCGGTGGGCGGATGATCGCGCCATGAGCCGACCGGGTAGAGGTCGGCTTCAAGCTTCTCATCGTGCAAATCGCGCGAAATCCGCTCTCGCGACAGCTTCGTATACCAATGCGTGTCGAGGTCCTGTACCATCATCAGGCCGATGACGACTGAGTCCGCGCCCGTCCAAGGCTGGGGGCGATAAGCGAGCAGCTTGAACTCGGCCGGGAGCGAGTTCTGGTGTTGCGCGATGAAAAAGTTCACGCCGCGAGCATAGTCGTCGAGACGCGCGCGGTCGACGGGGGCCAAATTGAAGTAAATTCGCCGGGCAGTATTTGTGAATTGCAAAACCCGCTGGGTCTTATCGTGCCACACGAGCGACGGGCCGAGGATCTCCGCCAGTTCGCCCTTGGCGTGACGCCGAAACATGTCCATCTGCCACAGCCGATCTTGCGCGGTCACATAGCCCTGCGCGACGAAAAGGTCATCCTGTGTGGCTGCGTCGATGTGGGGCACGCCGTGCGCATCGCGGCGGACAGTTACGAGTGCAGACAAGCCTGCAAGATGCAGATCACCGTCGAGCGTCGGCATCGCCGCTTTCTCTGCCGCGCGCAGCCAGACAACACCGGCAAGCGCGGCCAGCAGCGCGGGCACCAGCAAACCGCCTGCCGTCCAAAGCAGAATATGCAGCCAGCGGCGGTGTTTGTGAGGCGCAATCACAGGATCGTTTGCCGGCAATTGAGCGGGTATTTCCGGAGAGTCGCAGTTAGGCATCGGTGATCTACAGGATAACTCCGTTGCGACGCGAAGAAGCCGAGCTATCCAGCAACCGGCTCGGGGTTCGATGCACCGGGTCTTCTGGGCTTTCCGGACCCGTAGATGACCAGCAGCGCCACCATCAGGAGCAAAATGACGCCCAGCACCAGCACGCTTCCCTCTGGACCGTCTGTGCCGCCGCTCCAGAGCGCTGGGCCAGCCGGACCGGTTGTCAGGTAGTGGCCTTGTGCGGGCAAGCCGCTGTCGGCAGCGCCGTAGAAGAAAGTCTCCGCCCAGTCCCACGCGGCGTGGCAACCGATGGCCCACCACGCCGAACCAGTGACGCGGACGCTGACGCAGAAGACGAAGCCGATGGCCGCCGCCGCAAAGATCCCGATCCAGTTTTCACCGCCGTTGGTGGTATGCACGAACCCAAACAGCGTGGAGGTAACCCAGGCCGCCTGCCAAAAGTTGGAGCCCTCAATCTTCTTCACGTAAAGCAACAGGCATGGAACCGATCCCAAGAAGGCTGTGGCGTAGACGCCCCATACGCTGTTGCCCTTGAGCATCCTCGGCGTGTCCATCCAGATAAATGCGATGATGCCCGGATTTCCTTTTGACCGCAGAAACAAGTCGATGCAAACAATGCCGACGACTCCAAGCGCCCACCAGAAGTTGATGCCACGCGTCAGCGTGAACTGAAGGAAGCAGCGAAAAAGGCCCTCTTCCACGCAACCCACCAGGAGAAACACAACGGCCCAAAGCGCGCCGAATTTGAGGATCTCCGCTCCGGAAAGCGCGATGGGTCCAAAATGCAGCCAACCGCCCCAGGCCAGCGCGCCCACCAGCGCCGAGAGCCCCGCAAACCCCGCAGCCAAGCCCGAGATAAACCGCGTTGGAGGTCGCGGCCCCCTGAGGTTGTAGTCGAGGATGCTGCGCTGCTCAATGCGCGACACGACGACGCCCGCCGCAACCATCGCCAGCAGCGGAACCAGCTCCTGAAAGAGCGCCGCTCCGGGCGTAAAGTCAAAGTTCTCGAGGCCGGGGTAAATCCCAACCGCCAGCGTTCCCAGAATCGGGCTCAAAAGGCGGTACACGATGACGGCAATCAGCACGGACCAGCCGGCCCGCAGTCCTCCGCTGCTGATGAGAACCCAGTGCATGTCGCGGGGCTTCTTTGCGTGCGGGCTCAAATTCAAGGGCTCGACCGCGCCGGCTCCATTGGCGCCTGCCCCGGCGGACGGCGCTGCCGTTGCTCGCGGCTGGGCTTCCGAGACTTCCGGATCCATGGAGCCTCCTCCGAATTGATGCAGAATAGCTGGCACAGAATTCTACTGATGGAAAGATACTCTACGCGGCAGCCTGTTGCGGAGTTCCGTGGCTGGAGGAATTCAAAGTCTCTGTGATGTGTTCATGATGCCATCCCACCCATCGGTCGCCGCGGGGACAGCGCGATGGATGGTGCACCCAGATTGTTTCTCTAAAGCCGGAAATGCTCTACTCGTCGCGCAGGGCCACCATGGGATCGATTCGAGCCGCCTGGCGAGCTGGAATCCAGCTTGCCAGCATAGCGATGGCGACGATGGTCGCGGTGATAGCCGCAAAGACCAAAGGATCGTCGGCACGCACGCCGACCAGCAGATTCGCTACCCCATGTGCCAGTGCGTATGCCATCACCAGGCCGACACAGACCCCAATGCCGGTAAGCCGCGATGCCCGGCGCAGGATCATGCCGAGCACATCTTCCCGGCGCGCTCCCAGAGCCAGCCTGACGCCGATCTCGCGTGTTCGCTCGCCCACCAGGTTGGCCATCACGCCGAAGATTCCGATCGCCGCCAACA
>CAZSVJ010000263.1:0-4769 GCA_964610185.1 uncultured Occallatibacter sp.
CTTACCGCACCATTTCACCCTTACCCCGGCGGGACTGGCCGTCCAGGCGTACCTGAAGAGCCCTTCCGGAAGCCCTGCCTTGTCTCGAAAGACAAGCCGAGGGGTAGCCGAGGCGGTATCTTTTCTGTGGCACTGGCCGTCCATGGGTTTTGAGGCCCACGTCCCGGACGTTATCCGGCACACTGCCCTGCGGAGTTCGGACTTTCCTCCCCCGGTTGATCCGCCGTAGCGAACCTCCCGGCAGCGACCGCCCGGTCCTCCTGCCAGTGTTAGTTTACCGCAGTTGCGGGTTTACCAGTTGTCGGACGGATGGCTCTTGCTCGTCCGT
This sequence comes from uncultured Occallatibacter sp., assembly GCA_964610185.1. Classification (GTDB taxonomy): domain Bacteria; phylum Acidobacteriota; class Terriglobia; order Terriglobales; family Acidobacteriaceae; genus Telmatobacter. The sequence goes on from CAZSVJ010000263.1 coordinate 329, forward strand.
CACCATTCCTCGAAAACAAAAATCGGGCAAGAAGCGATCCTGCGATTTTCGTCTTAACCGTCCCCTTGCATTTCCCCGAGCACTGTCGCGATCTGTTGCCGAAGTTCGGGAATATTCAAAGTCGCAACTGTCCATACGAGTTCGAGATTGATAAAAAAGTAGCCGTGCGCGACGCGATTCCGCATCGCATAAATATCGATCCAAGGGACGTCGGGGTAGATGGACTGTAAGTTCGGAAGGCATTCCATGAGGTTTCTCGTCGCTTCGCCAAGAATCTCAACATTGCGCAGTACCGCGTCCTGAACCAACGTATCCCCAATGAACCGGTCATGCGTTATCCCTGAGGTGTACTGTAGGATTCTGTCGCAGGCCTGAAGCAAATGCTGGCAATAGTCCGGCGCTCGCAAATCGGACTTATTGATCTCCTGCGTCATAACGGCAACGCCTCGGCGACCACACGATCTCTGAACTTTGGCGGCAGATCGCCGGGTGTCAAGAGGTCCACGCGTACCTGCACAAGAGTCTCGATCATCCGCTGCACACGAACTACATCCAGCAAGCTGGTTCTCGGTGCGGGGTCAACCAGCAGGTCCAAGTCGCTGCCTTCCTCGTCTTCTCCGTGCAGCACCGACCCAAAGACGCGTGGATTCGCCATGCCTGCTTCTAAAACAAGCTGGCGGATGGTGTCTCGATGCTTTGGCAAAACCTCAGACGGTCGCATGGCGGATTCTCTTCCTCGCTTGAAAACAAGTCTATAGCTTCTTTGGCCATTTGCGGCTGGTGTGAACGACGGAGAGAATCAGGATCACATCGTCCACGACGCGATAGGGGATGATGTAAGGCAAACCGGGAATGACCAGCTCTCTTGTCCCTCGAATTCTTCCTGCCCGGCCGCTCATTGGGAACCGCTCCAGCCGTAGCGCGGCTTCAACGATTTTGCCGACCACTCGCGACGCGGCCTCGGGACTGTCCTTCGCAATATGGTCCCAAATCGACGTCAGGCTGCGGATCGAGCGCTCGCTGAAGCGGGCTCTCATAGGGGCGGCGGAAGCTCATGCTCAGTGCCCAGGCTTTGCGCCCACTCAAGAACCTTCTCGCCCGGAACCCATTTGCCCGCCTCGAACTCAGCAAGGCCTGCCTGGATCTCCGCCAGCTTCCACTCCTCGTAGCCTTCTTCCACGTCAGACTCATCCGCAGTGTACGGCCCACGCAGGGCCAGAGCTCCGGTCGATGTCAAGACCCACTCGACCGGGTCGCCGACGGCAAGATTCGCCTTTCGCAGCAGGTCCTCGGGAATCTCCACGGTGACCGCGCCCCCGACGCGAGCAATTTGGGTTGCCATGGTTTCCTCCCCTGAGTTCTAGTTTACTGCGAATTCCGCGCTTGGGGCAGGAATCATCGAGGCCATGCAATAAACAATCCCAACCATTCTGTGCGATCATTTCTGTTCGACTGAAGGAGGCCTGAATGAAGCGGCTACTATTTTTTCTTCTGGTGTTGACGCCCCTGTCCGCGCACACCTATTTGTCCGCGCAGACTTATCAGCCTACATGGGAGTCGGTGGACAAGCGGCCCACGCCTGCCTGGTTCTCCGACGCCAAGTTTGGAATATTCATTCATTGGGGCGTCTATTCCGTACCGGCATACGCGCCAGTGATTCCCGGCAAGCTGGCCTACGCGGAGTGGTACTGGCACCAGATGACCGAAGGCCGCGACAACCCAAAGGCCAATGGGGTTGAGACAGGAACCTGGGCATATCACCAGAAGATGTACGGCGCGGATTACGCCTACCCGAACTTTGCGCCGCAGTTTCGCGCACAGCTCTTCGATCCCGATCAATGGGCAAGCATTCTGGCTGGCTCCGGCGCAAAGTATGTGGTGCTGACGTCGAAGCATCATGAGGGCTTCGCGTTGTGGCCGAGCAAGGAGGCTTCCGCAACGTGGGGAAGGCCATGGAATGCGGTTGAGGCCGGACCGAAACGAGATTTATTAGGCGACCTGAGCGATGCGGTGCGGCGCAAGGGGCTGAAGATGGGCTACTACTATTCGCTCTACGAGTGGTACAACCCGCTGTGGCTGACAGACAAGCCGCGCTACATTCACGACCACATGTTTCCGCAGTTCAAGGACCTGGTCACGCGCTACAAGCCGTCCATCATCTTCAGCGACGGCGAGTGGGAGCTGCCATCGAGCGACTGGCACAGTCCGGAGTTGCTGGCGTGGCTCTTCAACGATTCCCCGGTCAAGGACGATGTGGTCGTCAACGACCGCTGGGGCAGCGATACGCGCCACAAGCACGGCGGCTATTGGACCACGGAATACACACCGGGGATGAGCGGCCTCGACCACCCGTGGGAAGAGAGCCGCGGCATGGGTTTCAGCTACGGCTATAATCGCGCCGAACGGCTTGAGGATTACCACACGGGCCGCGAACTGGTGATCATGCTGGTGGACATTGTAAGCCGCGGCGGCAACCTGCTGCTCGACATTGGGCCGGCGGCGGATGGGACGATCCCCGTAGTCATGCAGGACCGGTTGCACGAGATGGGCGCGTGGCTGAAGGTGAACGGCGACGCCATCTACGGCACAAAACAATGGAAGGTCTCGCGGCAATGGAGCGAGGGCGATTTGCCCCGTGTGGAGTACAACAGCGAGTTCCAGACTGCATATGACGTGTCAAAGCTGGCGGGCGCTCCGGAGCCGGGCAAGGCTGCAATTGAGGCCTTCTTTACCGCTAAAGGGAACGATCTATTTGCGATTTTGCCGCGCTGGCCGGGACGAACCTTTATGTTGAAAGACGTGAGCGGAGTGAAAGCAGTTTCCCTTTTGGGATCGGCGGCTACGGTGAATTTCGAGCCCGAAGGCAGCGGCGTCCGGATCGAGCTGCCCCAACTTTCCGACGACCTGATGCGCCAGCCGGCATGGGTGCTCAAGGTGAGCCGCTGACGGCTGAGTCGAGGAAGACAGGCGTCAATCTTCCATCGATTCTCCAATCCTTTGAATCGACTTGATAAGCGGAACCATCCATTTCACAGCGGAGAGTATCCCCCACTCCCGCGCGATCATCAATCGGCTACCGGCTTCATCCCAGATTTCACTCAATTCAAGGAGAAACACCATGAAGATTGTTACGATGATTGCCCGGTACCTGCTGGGACTGATGTTCCTGGTCTTCGGTTCGAATATGTTTCTGCACTTCATTCCCATGGGGCCCATGCCGGCAGGGTTGGCCGGCCAGTTTACGGCTGCCCTGTTTGCCGCGCACTACTTTTACGTGGTGGGCGCGATCATGGTTGTCTCGGGGATTCTGTTCTTGGTCAACCGGTTTGTAGGGCTGGGGCTCACGCTGCTGGCTCCCGTGCTGTTCAACATCCTTCTCTTTCACATTCTGATGAACCCCAGCGGGATTGGCATGGGCGCCTTTGCAACGCTGCTTTGGCTGCTGGTTGCCTGGGAGCATCGCATCGTGTTTGCAAGGCTGTTTGCGGCGCGGCTTGAAGAATGAAAGTGTCGCGAATAAACGCTGACTCAATGAACACTGAGGGTAGCTGGCTACAATCAACGTAGCGATGATCCAGTACCTCTATCTCGGCAGAGTGGACTACGACGAGGGATTGCGGCTACAGGCCGAGATGGCAGAGTTGCGCTCTCAGGGCCGCGTCGAAAATGTGCTGCTGCTGCTGGAGCATCCGCCGGTGCTCACGCTCGGCCGCAATGCGCGCAGGGAAAACGTACTGGCTACGGATGAGGTCCTGGCGCGGCGCGGCGTCACGGTGCACGAGATCAATCGCGGCGGCGATGTGACCTATCACGGGCCGGGGCAGTTGGTGGGCTACCCGATATTCGACCTGCGCGCCCTGCACAACCGTAGCGGCGGACGAATGGGCCCGGTAGATTTTGTGCGGCTGATGGAAGAAGCGCTGATCCGGCTTTGCGGCGAATTTGGCGTGCATGCGGGAAGGGTTTCGGGGCTGACCGGAGTATGGTGCGGCGAGCCTGGTCAAGAGCGAAAAATCGGGGCGATCGGAATTCATGTTGCACGGGGAATTACATCCCACGGTTTCGCGTTCAACGTGACCACCGACTTGCGGGACTTCGCATTGATCGTTCCCTGCGGCATTCCCGACCATGCTGTCACCAGTCTGGAGCTTGAGGTGGAGCGTCCTGAAGAGTTGCCGGACCTGGAGGCAATTGCGCACCAGGCGGCGCGGCAGTTTGGGCTGGTGTTCGATCGGCAGATGCTTGCGGCTGAGAGCCTGGCTGCGCTGCGGGCTCAGGCTGCGGCTGCCGCGCCCGATTTTCCCGCGGAGGATACGCCGGTGCGGGTTCCAGCCGAGGTCGAGCGGCTCATTCACAAACAGGGACGTCCGATTCGGGCGTGAGATTCCTAGAACCCATCTCATAAATGCTCTTGCCCCGCGAAAACGTCCCTCAGGGGCTA
>CAZSVJ010000264.1:0-4766 GCA_964610185.1 uncultured Occallatibacter sp.
ACACGCTCTAACCAAGGCTCCTAGAGATTCATGAGCAGAGTGAAGAGCGGCAGAGGCACGTGGTGGGGCGCGGCAGCGCTTGTGGCCGTGGTTGCACAATGCGCAATGGGCCAAGCGACCGCTGCGACAGCGTCGGCACAGGGCGATGCGGTCCAGTTGCCTGCGTTCGAGGTGGCATCGATCAGGCCGAGCAAGGCCGACAATGGCCTTCTCAACTTCATGATCGCGCCCAACCGATTCAGAGTGGAAAACGGGACGGTGATTGCGCTGATACGGTTCGCCTACGACATCAAATCGGATGACCAGCTTCCCAAAGAGCCACGCTGGATAGGGTCGGACAAGTTCGATATAGACGCGAAGATTGCGGATTCGCAAAGCGAGGCAATGAAGAAACTCGCTTCGGAGCAGTGGTTGGAACAATATCGATTGATGGTGCGGTCACTGCTTGTGGAACGATTCAAGCTCGAAGTTAGCCGGATAACGAAGGAGTTACCGGCTTATGCATTGGTGGTGGCGAAGAACGGGCCGAAACCAGCTCTCGCGTTGATACCTCCGGATCCACAGACGCAGCGAAGGCCAACACTTTCAGGAGGGTCAAGAGGGGAATTGAAGGCAGGGGCGGTACCAATGGCCTTTTTTACTGAATGGTTATCGGGCAGGGATGACATGGGCGAGCGCGTTGTCATTGATGAAACCGGTCTTCCGGGTAGTTATGACTTTACGCTGAGCTGGACGCCGGATGAAGCGCGCAACGCAACGTTGAATGGGACTGCCGCGAGTCAGGGCGCGGCAAGCGCAGGTGCGCAGGAATCGCCGGGAGGTTCGATCATCACGGCGCTGCAAGAGCAACTCGGCTTGAAGCTTGAATCGACAAGGACCAAGGTGAAGGCTCTTGTGATCGATCATATCGAGAGACCTTCAGAAAACTAACTTCAGGTTGGGGTCACCGGATGTCGCGGCGCTTTGCCAAAAACTCGCTCCTCTGCATTCTTGCGATTCTCTGCGCCTCATGCGTGGCTGCGGCTTCGGAGTATCACGGCCAAGTTACATTCGGCGGCCTGCCTGTTCCTGGAGTTACTATAACTGCAACCCAAGGCGAGAAAAAGGTTATCACCGTCTCCGATCAGGGCGGACTCTACGATTTTCCCGATCTTGCAGATGGCGCGTGGAAGATCGAAATCGAAATGCAGTGCTTCTCGACAATCCATGCGGAAGTAACTGTCGCGCCTAACATGGCCGCGGGCCAATGGGAGTTGACACTGCTGCCGCTGGACCAACTATTGGCGCGTACCAAGCTAACGCAAGCGCCGCCGAATTTGCCGCCAACGTTAGTTCCGCCCGCACCGGCAAAAATGGCTGAAGGAGCGGGCGCTGGCGCCGCGACTGCAGAGACGCCGAAGCCGCAAGATGAGCAAAGCCAGCAGTCCGCGGACGGCCTTCTGGTGAATGGCAGCGTCAACAATGCGGCGACGAGCCAATACTCGCTCGACCAAGCATTTGGAAACCGGAGGCCGAACAGCAAGAGCTTGTACACGGGCGGGTTTGCGGCGATTCTGAATAACTCCGCTCTGGATGCACGGCCTTATTCGCTGAGCGGACTCGAATCGCCAAAGAGTATGTACGACCGCATCACCGGCATCGTTTCGCTGGGCGGACCGGTCAAGATTCCGCATGTGATGCCGCGCGGGCCGAACTTTTTTGTGGGTTACCAGTGGACTCGCGATCATAGTGCGGCAATTCTGCCCGGATTGGTGCCTACCGAGGCGGAACGCACCGGGGATCTATCAGGACTTCTGAACGCGCTGGGCCAGCCGATCACGATTTACAATCCTGCAACAGGGTTGCCGTTTACCGGAAATCAAGTCATGGTGAGTACACAGGCGAAGGCGCTGCTGGCGCTCTACCCATTGCCTAACATAGCTGGAATCTCGACTTATAACTACCAAGTACCCGTGCTGAATAGCAGCCATCAGGACTTAGTACAAACGCGGCTCAACAAGACCCTCGGGCGCAAGGACCAGCTTTATGGCGCCTTCAACCTACAGAGCATAAGGGCTGGAAACGAGAATCTGTTCGGCTTTGTGGATACGACCGACACGTTGGGCATCAATACAAATGTCAACTGGGGACACCGTTTCAGCCAGCATCTGTTTGTGCATGCGACTTACGAATTCAGCCGGCTGAGAACGCGGATCGTGCCGGAGTTTGAAAACCGCGAGAATATCGCGGGCGCGGCGGGCATCGACGGCGGCGATCAGGACCCGGCTGATTGGGGTCCGCCGTCGCTGAGTTTTTCGAGCGGCATTTACGGTCTAAGTGACGCAAACAGTCTTTTCAATCGCAACCGCACAGATGCATTTTCGGGGTCGGCTGCCATTTATCGCGGCCATCACAACGTCACGGTGGGCGTCGATTTCCGCAAACAGCAGTACAACGATTTCTTTGAACAGAATCCGCGTGGAGCATTCACATTCACGGGCGCGGCCACCGCGGGAACGACAGGTAACACCACCAGCAGCGGGTCAGACCTGGCCGATTTTCTGCTGGGCATACCAGATACAAGCTCGATTGCATTCGGCAATGCGGATAAGTATTTCCGCCAGCCGGTGTTCGATGCTTATGCAAATGACGACTGGCGCATCTTGTCCAACCTCACCATCAACGCCGGCATGCGCTGGGACTACGGCGGTTCGATGACTGAGCTCAAAGGGCGGCTGGTCAATCTCGACATCGCGCCTAACTTCGCAGCTGCCGCTGCTGTGCTGGGTAGCGATCCTATCGGTCCGCTGACAGGCATGCATTATCCCAGCTCGCTAGTCCGTCCTGACTTGCGCGGCTTCGAACCGCGTATCGGCGTTGCGTGGCGACCTATTCCGGCTTCCACCGTCTTGGTTAAAGCCGCCTATGGCGTATACGACGACACCTCTGTCTATCAGGCATTTGTGCCCCAGCTCGCACAACAGGCGCCGCTCTCGACCAGTCTTAGCGTGCAGAATAGCGCGACATGCCCACTTACTCTGGCCAGCGGATTCAACCCATGCTCCTTCGTTACCGCCGACACATTTGCCGTCGATCCAGACTTGCGTATTGGTTACTCACAGAACTGGCAGTTATCCGTGCAGCGCGATTTGCCGGGTGCGCTGCAAATCACGGCAACGTACGCAGGCGTCAAAGGCACGCATGGAGCGCAGCAGATACTGCCCAATACTTACCCGATCGGTGCAACCAGTAGTTGCCCATCCTGCCCGGTGGGCTTCGATTATCGAACCTCAGGTGGTAACTCGACACGCGAATCAGGGCAGGTGCAAGTGCGGCGAAGGCTGCGCAGCGGGTTCACGGCATCGCTGGTTTACACCTATTCGAAGTCGGTGGACGATGACGCTACATTGGGCGGCCAGGGTCAGGTAACCGCTAGCGACCAAGGCTCAACACCTGCCACAGCGGCGATTGCACAAAACTGGCTTAATCCGCGGGCTGAGCGCGCGCTGTCAACATTCGATCAGCGTCACCTGTTTAACGCGCAGGCTCAATACACGAGCGGCGAGGGGCTAGGCGGCGGAGATTTGATGAGAGGGTGGAGCGGCAGGCTGCTGAAGGAGTGGACCGTACTTAGCACGATTGCTTATGGCACTGGCCTGCCGGAGACACCGAGTTATCTGGCTGCGGTTCCAGGCACTGGATTCACGGGCACGATTCGACCGAATCCTACGGGGGCGCCTATCTATCTCTCCGGTGCGGCAGCGCACTTGAACGTGGCAGCTTATACAGCGCCTCTGACTGGCCAATGGGGGACGGCGGGGAGAGACTCGATTACCGGCCCCGGCCAGTTCAGCCTGAATAGCTCGCTCGAACGGACCTTCCGCTTGAATACCAAGCTCAATCTGACTGCCCGCGTGGACGCGACGAACATGCTGAATCACGGCGCCTTCACGGGATGGTTTACGACCGTCAACAGCACACAATTCGGGTTGCCCGCTGCCGCCAATCCCATGCGCAGCTTGCAGACTACGATAAGGCTGAGGTTCTGAGATGCGAAGCCTTTCGGGACTTTTGATAGTTATCATCGCGGCCAGCGCTTTTTCAAGCGCGCAGCAGATTGGGCAGAACAAGCCGGCCGGCGGCGGAGATAACTTTACCTTAACTGTAAAAGTGCAACTTGTAGTCGAAGCGGTCGCAGTGCGGGATAAGGATGGGAAGCCAATTGAGGGACTTACTGCCAAGGACTTTACGCTCACCGAGGATGGCGTACCTCAGACGATAAAGTTTTGCGAGCATCAAGCGCTCACTGCGCTTGCGCAGCCGCTCCCGACGTCGAAGCCAGGCAGCGAAGATATAAAGATCTACAAACGGCTGACGCATACGCAGATTGCGCCTGAAACGGTAGAGAACGACCGGTATAAGAATCGCCGGCTGCTTGCTCTCTATTTCGATATGTCCGCAATGTACCCGGCTGACCAATTGCGCGCCTTATCGGCGGCGGAGAAGTTCATTCGCACCCAGATGACCAGTGTCGATCTGGTTTCAATTTTCAGTTACGAAGGTGGCGCTGTCGATATTTACCAGGACTTCACCAGCGATCGCAACAAGCTGCTCAGCGTCCTGGAGACAATGATTGTGGGTCAAGGTCAGGGAAACGACGAGACCATCGACGACGCGAGCAGCGCGGACACGGGAGCGGCCTTCGGCCAGGACGACAGCGAATTCAATGTCTTCAATACCGACCGGCAGCTCTCGGCGCTACAGACCGCGGCCAAGATGCTGGGCCA
>CAZSVJ010000265.1:0-4756 GCA_964610185.1 uncultured Occallatibacter sp.
AGCTGGCCGCTACCGGCGTCTGCGGCTTGGTGTCGTGAGTCGCCTTGTCCTGCCCAGGCGCACTGAGGCCGGGCGCGCTGTGGCGCCGGCTCGACCTGGCCGGCGCAGCCTTCGCTTGCCCATTCGCGACCTCCGGCAGCGGCGAAACGTAGGCCTTATACACGGTAATGTGGAAGCAGGACTGGTGGAACTCCTCCTCCACATCGATCATGCCCGCCTTTTGCAGAGGCAGCAGCCAGCTCCGCATCCAGCCCATCTCCCGCGTGCTTAGGCCCTGCTTGGCAACGTCCACGGTTGCGCCGGTCAAATGCGGGCTCACCACGTCGCCCTCGGCAGCCGCTGCATTGCCGTTTCTCTCCATGAGCTGCTTCTGGTACTCGACTGTCCGCACCGCAGAGCTCACTTCGATTGGCTTATGAAACAGCGCCTCATGCAGCTTTGCCAGGTCGGCTAGAAATAGCGCGGTCCAGGGGCGGCAGTAGCGGTGATTCTCCGGCAGGTCCCCATTGACGGTCAGCGCCGCCGAGGCCGGAACGGGAACCAGCACCTTGCGCGCGATGCGGTCGGCCAGATCGTCTTCGTCCTCGATCCGTTCGAGGTTGTCGTCTTCGGTTTTATCGTTTTGGCGGGCCAAAGATTCGTGCGATCCGACAAGCGGAGACCGCGTCGCCATCCTTCTCCCATGCAGCGAGGCAGTCCTGGCCGAAGTCCGCTGCTTGCCCGCGCGCCCACGTGCATTCCTGCGCTTGGCTTTGTGTCCAGCTGCACGACCGGCCGCGTGTCCGTCCTTGACGGCGGCGGCATTGTGGGTCTTTTTTGCGGATTTTTTGGATGCGCGGGTGCTCACCGCCGCCTGAGCGCTCCGGTGCGTCTTCGCCTTCGCAAGAGGCGAAGCGTTGGCCGAGCCTGTCGAAAGCACAGCCATCACAAGTAGAGTAATTGCGGTCCGCAACATAAAGGAGTGTGCGGAGAATCCAGAGCTTCTTAAGTGTAGCCTCAACTGCCCTCGCTTCCGAGTACCTCGCCAGATACGTCTGCGTCCGATAATTGAACGCGACTGTCAGTAACTTGGAGAGCAAACCAATCGCCAAACTCGGGCCAAACGCACCCAAATTGACCCAAAAATTCCTTCGCGGAAATACCGCGGCTCTGATACCATCCCGGAACTGAGGTAACTTCCGCTTGCTCAAGACTAAGGCCTGGGTGATCGCCGCGGTGATTGCGCTGATAGCCGTTCAGGTATTGCAGATCGTGGTGGTGATCCATCGGGAGTCGCTGACCTTCGATGAGGACGATCACATGTACGCCGGCTATCGGATGTGGAAGAACGGCGACTATGGCCTGAATCCCGAACATCCGCCGCTGGTGAAGCTGCTGGCCACGCTGCCGGTGCTGGGAGAGAAGCTTTGGGTGCCTCCGCTGAAGGGAATCTTCTTCAAGGGCGAAGCATATTTGGGTGGCCAGGCGTGGCTCGCACACAACGACGGTGGAAGCCAGCGGCTGGTCTTTCGCATGAGGATGGCCGCGGCGCTGCTGGCGGTTGCGCTCTCGCTGGTCGTCTTTTTTGCAACGCGCGAGTGGTTCGGCACGACCGCGGCGCTGGTTGCCCTGGCGCTGGTAGTCTTCGATCCCAACATACTGGCGCACTCCGGCCTGGTAACTACCGATGTCGGAGCCGCCCTCTTCTTTCTGGCGACGATCTGGGCATTCTTCCGCTTTGTGAAGCAACCCACCCTCTTGCGCTTGGCCATTGCCGGCTTCGTGTTTGGACTTTTGCTGGCCACCAAGCACTCGGGAGTCGTGCTGGGGCCAATGCTCGTGGTGCTTGCGGGCTGGGAGGTTGCCGTTGCGGAAAAAGGCACGCGGCTTCGCACTGCGATGCGATTAGGCGGATCCCTTGCCGCGATAGTTTTGCTGGCTGTGGGAGTGTTGTGGGCCTTTTATGGCTTTCGTTATGCGGCCCGGCCGGCTGGGCTCCAGTTGATCCCTTCCCTGGCGCAGTACTCGCAGGATCTGAAACCTTTCGATCGCGGCTCGATCTGGTGGATGGCGCGTCTGCACATTCTCCCCGAGTCGTACCTGATGGGGATGGTCGATATTCGTGTATTTGCCAAGTACTTCAACACATTTATTCTCGGTACCTGGTACCCGCACGGGGTGTGGTGGTACTTCCCCGTCACTATTTCGATCAAGACAACGCTGGGGTTCATCGGCCTGGTTCTGCTGGCGGGATTCGCAATCGTTACCGGCAAACTGGGCAAGGGTCCGAATCACTCCCGCGCATTGGTCTACGTACTGTTTGTCTGGGTCGCCTACCTGGCAACGGCCGGAATCAACGGGCTGAACATCGGGGTGCGCCACGTGCTGCCTCTGTACGCGCTGGCGGCGGTGATTGCTGGCGCGGGCGTGGCCGCGCTGGCGCCCCTCTCGCGCGGATGGAAATGGGCTTGCTCGATTCTCCTCGTCGCCCATGTCGTCTCCGCGCTTTGTGTTCTTCCATCCCCGCTAGCCTATGCAAATGAAGCATGGGGCGGCCCTGCGAACACGTACAAGGTCCTGGGCGACTCCAATGTGGACTGGGGCCAGCAGCTCTATCAGGTGAAGGATTGGGAGGACAAGCATCCGGGCGAGGAGTGCTGGTTCGCCTACATCGTGCGTCCGCTCGTTATGCCGGAGTCCTATGGTGTCCACTGCCACGTGTTGCCCAACGGGATGGCGCTGAATGGCGGCGCGCCCGGCAGTGAAGCGGTGCCGCCGGTCGTCCATGGAGCGGTGCTGCTGAGCGCGAGCGAATTGAGCGGCGCTCTGTGGCCAAGCCGGGAGCTGAACCCTTACCGCGGATTTCAGGCGCGCAAGCCGGATGAAGAGATCGGCTACGGCGTCATGGTCTACCGCGGAGATGTACCCATGGAGGCCGCGGGCGGTGTGAGCCGCGCCTTCTTAGCCTGGAGCAAGCTGCAGGCTAGGCAGCCGCAGGAAGCCTTGGCCCTGGCCGAGGAGGGCGTCAAGCTCTCGCCTGACAATCTCTATGCGCAGATGGCGCTGGGAGACGTGGCCGCGGCCACCGGCAAGAAAGACGAGGCCCGCGCCGCATACAACGCGGCCATCGCCGCCGCCAACAAGCTCGAAGGGGAGCGGCGGGACGAATATGTCAAATACATCGAGGGAAACCTGAAGAAGCTCTGAGCCGACCGGAGAAGAAGCACGCCGCCACCCGATCAATTGGTATATACTTTCGTTATATACTCCTCGGAGGTGCGCATGACCGCAAAAGCTGAAATGAGCCCGAAGCAGGTGAATGCCAAGCTGTTCTGGAATGGCCGCAGCCAGGCTGTGCGTCTTCCCAAGGAGTTCCGCTTCGAGGGCGACCAGGTACGCGTGACCCGCATGGGCGCGGGCGTATTAATTGAGCCTGTGCCGCCGGTCGAGAAAGAATCAGCGGAAGCAATGTTTGCGCGCATGGATGCAATGGGAGGCGACCCGATCTTTCCTGACGGCCGCAAACAGAACCTTGCGCCGATCCGTGAGTACTTCAAGTGAACTATCTGCTGGACACAAACGTTTGCATCGCACTGATCAATGGAACGTCCGGCCAGGTTCGCCGGCGCTACATTCATGCCACAAGCCGTGCGGCGATCCCCGCAACGTCTTCAATCGTTGCGCATGAGCTTTGGTACGGAGTGGCGAAGAGCGGCCGCGCCCCTCAAAATGCTAACCGGCTAGCTACATTTCTAGCTAACGCTGTAGCTGTGCTCGACTATTCCGAGCAAGATTCTCAAGCCGCCGGAGAGATTCGCGCCGAACTCGAACGCCAAGGCCAGCGCATCGGTGAATATGACACGCTGATCGCTGGACAAGCCTTTTGCAGGAACTTGATCCTGGTGACTGCCAATACCCGTGAATTCGAAAGGGTAAACGGCCTGATCGTCGAGGACTGGAGCATATGAGCGAGATCGATGAATCGAAGTTTGACTACAACTATGTGCCGGAGCACCTGGCGGAGAGGGTCCGCAACTGGAGAAATCTCTCAGTTGGCGAGCGGTTGAGCCTGAGCTTCGAGTTGAGTGAGGCGGCGTGGGCGAAGATAGGCGTTGTTCGCGATCCGAGCAAGCCGGTCGATAAAACGATCCGACGGGTTCATCTTTCTGAAACCGATTGATTGCTAATCTACTGAACTTCCAGATCGCACGGGCTAGACCTGGGGTGCCCGGCCCAGTTTTCCGTCGTCGTGTCGATTGTTGTTGTTGAGCAGAATTGAGATGTGTCACGCTTACATTGAGGTGAACCAATGATCGAGATTCTTGAACATATCGGAACAGGGCAAGGAACTGTGCCTCTACGGAAGCTGTTCGTTGTTGCCGAGCAAATGCGTTTGAACGAGACCCGTAGCCCAATGCAACCCAACCAGACAGGGTTCGCGTACCTCCCCGTATCTGATCCTGTCCAAATTGAGATAGATAACATACCGTACACGACCGACCGAAAGACATTTCTAGCGTCCACAAGATGGTGCGTTCCCGCATAAGCATCGCGGCCTTCGGCTAGGGTCCGAGTTGCCTCCACGACGCGCAGCCCCCCTACAGCAGTGTAGGCTCGTCGTCCTTCAGCTCTTCCGGCGGAATGATCACGGCCGCGGCGACCTTATCCTCCGGTTCCAAATTCAACAGGCGCACGCCTTGCGTGGCGCGGCCTGCGGCGCGTACGGTCTTGGTGTCGATGCGGATGATCTTGCCCCACTGGCTGATCACCATCACCT
>CAZSVJ010000266.1:0-4685 GCA_964610185.1 uncultured Occallatibacter sp.
GAAACATTGCGAGCCGGGTGATCCAAGGTGTATCCTCGCGAAAACCGGAAAACATACTGAAACATCCTGCAATTTCTCTTTTGCTGTCAGCAGCTCATGGGGCCGATTGGTTTTGGTTTTGCTTCGAAATTCGCGTCAGGGGGAAACCTATGAACCTGTTTGCCGGACTCTACGCATATGAAATCGTGCTCATGGTTTTGGGCGTCGTGCTGTTTCTTGCCCTGCTGATTGCCCTGCTCCGCAATGTCTTCAAAGACAAGCCCTATGCCGCGTTGATCCCGGCCCTGTTCGTTCCGATCGTGATGATCGGATATCCTTCGATTCAGACAATCCAATATCAGAACGGAGTTGTCGAGATCTCGAAGGCGGTCCAGCAGGTTCAAGACGATCCGTCCGACCCTGAGGCGAATGCGAAACTCAATAGCCTCGAACCCACGATAGCGAAAATTGAACCACGCGCCGGAAGCGATCCTGCCACCGAAACGGTCCTGTTACAGGCAAGAAAGGTTCTTTCCCACCCCCCAGCCGCAAATTTCAAGCCAGGCGAAGTCAAGAAGTGAAGAGTGCCCGCAAAGCCTGAATGCGCCGCCTCAAGGAAGCCGGGCGTCCCGCGGAGCGGTTCACGCGGCAAATTGGGATTTGCAGGCGCTCGAAATCAATCGTGAAATTGTTTGGACACACTCCAAACGCTGCTCCGGCTTTGAGCCTGAGCGCGAATCCTTTACTCTGAAAGGGAAGCGCCACACTGAATCGACGGTTGCCCCGCGCGCCGAAAAAAAGGATCAAGCCCCTGGCATCCGCTGTGACAACTTCGTTTCATGACACATGGAGGCCTCGCGCCAACCCTTGGGTTATTGCTATTACGGTTACGCTTGCGACGTTTATGGAGGCGCTGGACACGTCGATCGCCAACGTGGCCATGCAGCATATCGGCGGGTCGCTCTCGGCCAGCCGCGATGAAGCGACCTGGGTGCTGACCAGCTACCTGGTGGCCAATGCGGTGGTGCTGCCCATCAGCGGATGGATTGCAAACCGCATGGGGCGCAAGCGGTTTTACATGACCTGCGTGTTGCTGTTCACGACGGCTTCGCTGTTGTGCGGGATGGCTCCAACGCTGGGCATACTGGTCTTCTTTCGCGTGTTGCAAGGGGCAGCGGGCGGAGGGTTGCAGCCGAGCGAGCAATCGATTTTGGCCGATACGTTTCCGCCGCAGAAGCGGAGTATGGCGTTTGCGGTTTATGGCATGGCCGTGGTGCTGGCGCCGGTGCTGGGGCCCACCGTGGGCGGCTGGATTGTGGACAACTACAGTTGGCGCTGGATCTTTTTCATCAACATTCCGGTGGGCATTCTGTCGCTCTATCTAACCAATCGCGTGGTCGAGGACCCGCCGTATCTGGCTGAGATCAAGAAGCGGCGCGAGAGCGTGGATTACTGGGGCCTGGGACTGCTGGTGGTCGGCATCGGGGCGCTACAGGTGTTGCTCGACAAGGGCCAGGAAGACGACTGGTTCAGCTCGCGCTTCATCATTACTTGCACGGTAATTGCTTCGATTGCGCTGGTGATTTTCGTGTTCCGGCAGCTTCGCGTCGAGCATCCGATTCTGGATCTGCGGCTGCTCACGCGGCGCAACGTGGGGACAACTATGTTCGTCATGTTTATGGTGGGAGTATCGCTCTATTCATCCACGGTGCTGATCCCGCAATTTTTACAGGAGATCATGGGCTACTCCGCGGAGCAGGCGGGGATGGCTGTTTCGAGCGGCGGAATAGCGCTGATGGTTTTGTTTCCGGTGGCGGGATTTCTTGCGCCTAAGTTCGATCCGCGCTGGCTGGTGGCGATGGGATTCACCATCACGACATTTGGGCTGTATCGCATGACCGAAGTGAATCTGAACATTCCCTTCCACGTTGCTGTGAGCTGGCGTGTGGTGATCGCGCTGGGGCTGCCGTTCCTTTTCATTCCTATCAACACGCTGTGCTACGCGGGGATTCCGCAGGAGAAGTACAACGAGGTGAGCGGGTTTTCAGCGTTGATGCGCAACCTCGGCGGCAGCGTGGGCATCAGCTTTGTGACCACACTGTTGGCTAGGCTCACGCAAAAGCATCTGGCCATGCTGGGCGCGCACACGGTGAGCGGCAATGGGCCGTTTGAGGCGTATCGTTCCGGCTTGACCGGGGCGTGGATGCAACGCGGCAACGCCATGCCCGACGCCATGCAACGCGCAGGCGCGCAGATTTACGGAATGGCGCAGGTGCAGGCGCGCCTGTTGTCGTATGTGGATGTGATCTGGGTGATGGTGGCGCTGACGGCGGTACTGGTGCCGTTGCCGTTCTTGATGCGCCGGCCGGCGAAAGTGACACCGGCGCCGGTGGGGCACTGAAGGGACGCAGTGTTGGGTCAGCGTGAGAGCACATTTCGGTGTATTCTGAGATTGGAGGGACAGATGAAACGGAAGAGCAGCATTCGTGTTTCGGCGATTCCAAAGACGGAGAAGCCGGCAAGCCGGACAGCTACGAATGCCGTCACCTTTTCGTCTCTTGAAGAAGTTGAGAGCATACTTCTGCCCATTCGTGAGCGCGTTGCTCGCATCCCCTCCCGTCACTGGAAACAGAGCCTCGAAAAGAATCTCATCGAGGAAGGGATCACTCCCGCAAAAGCACGCGAGCTTGTAGAACTCGCGGCTTCGTAGCGCCTATTGCCGTTGGCGATCTGCCAAAACAATGAATGCGGAAGCTCAGATCGCAAAGCAAGTCAGGTCGGTCTGCGATCTTCTGCATCAGTATCAGGGAATGGGCAAGCGGCAGCGGAAGCGCGTAGAGACACGCGGGTTCTACAGCGCATTTGCGCGCATGATTTTGGACGGTGCTACTCCCCAGCTTGCAGGAAATGTCTTCAGTCTCGTCCGTCTTCGGTCAGTTCGCAGTGCTGAGCTCATCAGCATACTGACGGTGACGCGTTCGGTCCGCCCTAGCCACAAGCTTCAAGCCTTTGTAGGCCATCGGTTCAATGAGGCAGTCACGCCGAACCTGCGGCATAACTTAGCGACACTCTTCACAGGCTACGGGATTCAAGCACGTTACTCCGACTCGGACAGCCCGAACGGGCCTGTATTTCAGGTCATTCTGGATCGACTTCGCAAGTGCGATTTCGCAGTCTTCGACGATCGAGAGACGGAGACACGGCCCAACACGCTGATCGAAATTGGAGCTGCGATCGCCATGGGAAAGCCGCACTTCTACTTCAATTACGAGGACAAGCGAACGATCATGATTGGCGGGAAGCGCGAACGAATCACGACGGCTAGTGACCTGAATGGCATGCTGTACATGCCCTATCGGGAGTACGACGAGTTGTTCCGCGAGTTTGCCGTCCGGTTGCCACTCTTCTTGCTCGATCGCGGTTTGGCCACAGCTGAAGAATAAGCCGCCTTACACAGCGGCCAGCGCCTGGTCGAGGTCCGCGATCAGGTCTTCTTTGTCCTCAATGCCTACGGAGAGACGGATGATGCCTTGCGTGATGCCAAGCGACTCGCGCTCTTCGTCGCTGAGCGCGGCGTGGGTGGTGGTGGCTGAATGGGAGGCCAGCGATTCGACACCGCCCAGCGACTCGGCGCTGATGAAGAGTTTGATGGCGGCAAGAAATCGGCCGGCAGCTTCGCGCGATCCAAGATCGAAGCTGAGCATGGAGCCGAAGCCTTTCTGCTGCTTCACGGCCAGTGCGTGCTGCGGATGGCTCTTGAGGCCGGGATAGGCAAGGCGGCTGACCTTGGGATGCGTGGAGAGGTACTCGGCCACGGCGCGACCGTTCTCTTCGTGCTGCTTGATGCGCAAGGGTAGGGTGCGGATGCCGCGCAAGACCAGGAAACATTCGAAGGGCGAAAGAACCCCGCCGGCGGCCTTCTGCACAAGGCCGAAGCGTTCCTTGTGCTCAGGTGTGGACCCGATCAGCGCGCCGCCGAGTCCGTCGGAGTGGCCGTTCAAATATTTTGTGGTGGAATGCATGACGATATCCGCGCCGAGAGCGAGCGGGCTTTGCAAGGCCGGCGAGAGGAAGGTATTGTCCACGCTGACTTCGATGCCGCGCGCGTGGGCAATCTCGCTGACCCCGGCAATGTCGGTCAAGACCATTAGCGGATTGCTGGGCGATTCGATGTGCACCAGCTTGGTGGAAGGCCGGATGGCGGCGGCAACGGCATCGAGGTTGCTGGTATCCACGTATTCGATGTCGATGCCGTAGCCGCGCACGATGCGGTCGAAGAAGCGGACTGTGCCCGCATAAACTTGGTTCGAGCAGATCAGGTGGTCGCCGGTGCGCAGCATGGCCACTAGACCTGCGATGGCTGCCATTCCGCTGGTGAACGCATGACCGCTGAAGCCGCCCTCGAGCGCGGCAAGAGCCTCTTCAAGGCGGTCGCGGGTGGGATTGCCGGCGCGCGAGTAATCCCAGCCTTTGTCGGTGCCGATGCCGGTGAGCTCGAAGGTCGAAGAGAGATAAACGGGGACGTTGACGGCGCCGGTGAGGGGATCGGGATGCTGGCCGGCGTGAACGGCGAGGGTCGAGTATTTGTAGTTGGACATTTCTTGGCCTTTGGCTTTTAGCTGCTTTCCTTTAGCTTATCGTGGCGGGGGCGGGTGAATCGAATCCCCTTGGTAATGGAGCTTAAGCGGGCGTACAATTGAGCAGCG
>CAZSVJ010000267.1:0-4685 GCA_964610185.1 uncultured Occallatibacter sp.
TGGAGCCGGCAGACGTGCTGCTGCTCGACGAGCCGACCAACGATCTGGACATTCCCACGCTGGAAATTCTGGAAGAGAATCTGCTCGACTTTCCCGGCGCGCTGGTGCTGGTGACGCACGATCGCTACTTGCTGAACCGCGTCTCTTCGACCGTGCTTGGGCTCGATGGTAGAGGCAATACGGGGCGCTTTGCGGACTATGCGCAGTGGGAAGATTGGATTGAAGAGCAGAACGAATCCGAAAAGGATGGACTCGCGCAGCAAAATCAGACCCGCCGCCCAGACGGCTCCGGCCCCCGTCAGCAAGCCCCGGCTAGCTCCGCTAACCCCGCTAACTCCGCAAAAAAAAAGCTCCCCTACCTTGAAGCGCGGGAGTTTGCGGCAATTGAGCAGCGCGTGGAAGAGTCCGACGCGCGCCTGGCCGCGGCGCATGCTCGCGTGGAGCATCCGGAGATTGCAACCAATGCGGCGGCTCTCGAAGAAGCGCTGGCCGAACTGGATCGAGCGCAGCATGAGAGCGACGCGCTTTACGCACGCTGGGCTGAATTGACTGAGAAGGCCGGGTAGAGCAAGCGGTAGGCTCGCGACTGACGAAACACGCATAGTCGCCAGGCAATTTATAATTCGCACCGCGAGAGGTTTGGTCTGGATGATCAAGATGAACACATTGCGGATGATGCGAGTTGCGACTGGAATTCTGGCTGCTGCGCTGATTGGCTGCGTCTCGGCTCAGTCAATTCATCAGCCGATGCTGGAGCCGGTGAATCCTCATGCAACGCCCGAGGCGCGCGCGCTTCTCGCTTACCTGGATTCCATCTCCGGCAAGGCGACTATCACCGGGCAACACAATTATCCCAACGAGGGCTCGCGCTGGACGGACCTGGCTTACGACCTGACCGCAAAGTATCCGGGGCTGTTCGGGCAGGACTTTGGCTTCTCGGCCGGCGACGACAAGGACTCAGTGCTTTCGCGTCCGGCGATGATCGAGGAAGTCGAGCGGCAGTACCGCAACGGGGCGGTCATTGCGCTGACATGGCATGAAGTGAGGCCCACGGACGACGAGCCGGTCACGTTCCGCGATAGTGTGCAAGGTCACTTGACGGATTACGAGTGGAAGGAACTGCTGACCCCCGGCAGTCCGCTGAATAACCGCTGGCGCGCTCAGGTGGATGTGGTTGCTGGGTACCTTCGGCAACTGCGCGATGCGCATGTTCCGGTGCTGTTCCGCGCCTACCACGAGATGAATGGCAACTGGTTCTGGTGGGGCGGGCGAGCGGGCAAGGATGGTTCCGCGGCGCTCTACCGAATGATCTACGACCGCTTCGTCAACGTTCATCATCTCGATAATCTGGTGTGGGTTTGGAATGTGAATGCGCCCAGCGTCAATGCCGGATCGATCGGCGAATACTATCCAGGCGCGCAATTCGCCGACCTGGTGACGATGGATATTTACGGTGAATTCAAGCAGAGCTACTACAACGACATGCTCGACCTGGCCGCGGGCAAGCCGATTGCTCTGGCTGAAGTGGGCGGAATGCCGAGTCCCGATACGCTTGAACAGCAGCCGCGCTGGACCTACTTCATGACATGGAGCGAATTTATCCGGACCGGTAACACGCTTGAAGCAGCCAATGCGATCTACCACTCGCCGAGGGCGCTGAATCGTGACGATCCGCGTCTGGCCGGGCCGATGGAGGCGATCAGAAAGGCAACGGCGGAGCGGACCAACGGCGCGATGGAGGCCGATCCGGTGAGCCCGGAACCAACCGATGAGGCAAAGGCGCTGCTGGCGAGGCTGCAAGCCGCTTCAGGACAGGCGGTGCTGAGCGGCCAGGCGAATGATCCGGCGTTGCCAGGAAATGCAACCGCCTTGTCGGGAGCATCGACTGCTGAAGTGTTGCGGGCGACGGGAAAAACCCCGGCGATTTATGGCGCAACGCTTCGAGGCGGGGATCATGGCGCGGTGAATCCTGCTACGACAGATGATCGTCGCGAACTTTTGCAAGAGCTTATCCACGCGCACGCGAGTGGGGCTGTGGTCAGCCTCGTGTGGCTTGCTCCGCAGCCTACAGACAATGCGCCTGCCAGCCCCGGAGACAAGCTGACCGACTTCGAGTGGAACGAACTGCTCACGCCCGGCAGCACGCTGAATCAACTCTGGCGCGCGCAGGTCGACGAGGCGGCGGAGACGCTCAAAGAGCTTGAGAAAGCTGGAATCGCGGTGCTTTGGAATCCTTATCCCGAATCGAACGGGAAGGATTTCTGGTGGGCTGGGCGCAAGGGGGTTCACGGCTCGGCGGAACTTTACCGCCAACTTTTCGACCGGCTAATGAATCATGACGGATTGCAAAATCTGGTATGGGTTTGGGAAACCGACCCGCCTGACTTCCGGCCGGGCGGCGCTGGGTCGTTGAGTGACTTTTTCCCTGGCTCGCTCTACACGGACGCGCTTCAGATTCGAGTGAGCCAGCCCAATACGCGATTCGCGGGCGGCCGCTTTCTGGAGCAAGCTGCGGGCGGAAAGGCCATTGGTGTCGAGCTGACAGGCGATCTTCCATCGCCCGAGGCCTTCGCGGGCCGCAATGGCTGGGCCTGGTTTATGGCAGGGGCTCAGCCGGCTACCGCCGCGCGGGATGAAGCCCTGCGCAAGCTTTACGGCGATGCGCACATTCTTTCGCTTGCGCCGAAAGAATAGATGGGCGCAAGGGCGATAGAAGCTACAGAAAAAGGCCTGATTTGAGTCAGGATTGGCAAGGAGCATGCCTCGGGGGCTAAAGCCCGCCGTTTATTCTGTCGCGTTTGTGGCATCCGCCGCGGCGGAAAGTCGTGCCCTTTCAAAACTGTTGCTGGCGGCAGAGTTTCTCCGTAGCCTCTATTAAGTGCCGAGGCTCTTCCACGGACGTGCGTGATAGAAAGTAGAGTACGGGATGGGCGGACAGATGGAGAGCTCTGTAAAGGTGCTGATTGTCGAAGACGAGCCCCATGCGCTGATGGGGCTTGCGGAGCTGATCTCCGGATGGGGATATCGCACTGAGACTGCGCGCGACGGCATTGAAGGCTGGGAAAAGGCGCTGGCCTGGGATCCGGCCATTGTGGTCACCGACCTGAAGATGCCGCGCATGGACGGCATTGGGCTTTTGACAAAGCTTACCGAGGAGGGATCGGCGCTCAAGGAAAATCTTGCGGTGGTGGTGCTCACGGCGATGGGGTCCGTCGACCTGGCCGTGGAAGCGATGAAGTTGGGCGCCTACGACTTTCTGCAAAAGCCGATCGACGCCACGCGGCTGCGCACCATCCTGGTGAACGCAACACGGCAGCGGGAGACGCAGATCGAGCTGGAAGTAGCGCGGCGGAGGTTGCGCGAAAGCGGAGTGTTAGGCGCGCTGGTGGGCAACTCCCGATCGATGCAAGAGATCTTTGCATTGGTCGAGCGGGTCGCTCCATCGAATGTTTCCGTGCTCATCACTGGCGAAAGCGGTACCGGCAAAGAACTGGTGGCGCGCACGCTGCACGATCTGAGCCCGCGCAAGATGAAGCCGTTCGTCGCGGTGAACTGCGCGGCCATTCCGGAGACGCTGATCGAGAGCGAAATCTTCGGCCACGAGAAGGGCGCCTTCACGGGCGCGGTGGAACGGCGAATCGGCTGCTTCGAGCTGGCCAACGGAGGAACCCTGCTGCTGGATGAGGTGGGCGAGATGCCTTCCGCGACGCAGGCCAAGTTGCTGCGCGTGCTGGAGGAACGCAAACTGCGCAGACTGGGAGCGCGCACAGAGCAAGAAATCGATGTGCGGGTATTGGCCGCAACAAATCGCGCCCCAAGAGAGGCAGTCGCCGATGGACACTTGCGCGCCGACCTCTATTACCGGCTCAACGTATTCAATATCTCCATGCCGCCGCTGCGCAAACATCTTGAAGATTTGCCCGCAATGGTCGAGGCAATGCTGAGCGAGATGAATGACAAGCACGGACGCAGTGTTTCCGGCGTGGCTCCGTCGATGATTGAGCGGATGCTGGCCTATGACTGGCCGGGCAACGCCCGCGAACTGCGCAACACCGTTGAGCGAGCGGTGATTCTGTGCTCGGACGGCGCGCCGCTGGATGTTGGCCACCTGCCGCCGGGGTTCGGCATGAACAAGATTCCGGCTGCACGGGCGCCGGATGCCGGCATGGTGCCGGTGCGCGTGGGCACGACCGTGGACGAGGCCGAGCGGCTTCTCATTCTGAGCACGCTCGAAGCCACGGGACAGAACAAGACTCGCGCCGCGGAGATTCTGGGTGTGAGCTTGAAGACGCTGCACAACAAGCTCAAAGAATACGGGCGCGCTCGTGAGGAGCAGCTGAGTTGATCGATGCGCCTTAAGACCAAACTCGTTCTGGCTATCACGATCCTGGTGTTTCTCATCTCGGGAATTCTTTCGCTTGTCTACGTAACGCAACTTCTGCAATCGGCGGTGCAGCAAACTTACGACACGAATCGCATGGTTGCGGATCAGATTCAGTTTGCCTTGCGCAAGGCCCTAGAAAGCGGGCTCAAGGACCAAACCGTCGATCCTAACAATCCGGCGCAGTTGCGCAATCTTGAAGCCGAGGCGGTGCGCAACGACACATCGCTGCAGGCGGTGATCGAATCGGTCAACCTCTACTCGCTCACGGTATACGACATCAACATCGGCGACGCGCACTCGA
>CAZSVJ010000268.1:0-4664 GCA_964610185.1 uncultured Occallatibacter sp.
GATGTCGGTGATGTCGGTGCCGTGCAGGACGGCGATCCGGCCCCACTTCTTGTCGTGCACCATGTCGATGGCATGAAGCCCGTAACGCTGGCCGAGGACTCGGTCGAAGGCCGTGGGAACGCCGCCGCGCTGGGTGTGGCCCAGGTTCACGGAGCGGGTCTCGTAGCCGGTCTTCTTCTCGATCAGCTCGGCCAGCGCCTCGCCGATGCCGGAAAGCCGCGCGTGACCGAATGAATCCAGCTTGGCCCCTTCGTCGATCACCTGACCCACCTCGGGCAGATGGCAGCCCTCGGCCACCACCACAACGCCGTAGTGCTTGCCGTGATCGTAGTTGTATTTAAGCAGCGCGCAAACATGGTCGATGTCGATCTCTTTCTCTGGAACCAGGATCACATGCGCGCCGCCGGCAACGCCCGAGGCATAGGCGATCCAGCCGGCATCGCGGCCCATTACCTCGACGACGACAACTCGGTTATGCGAATCGGCTGTGGTATGGATGCGGTCGATGGCCTCGGTGGCGATCATCACGGCAGTGTCGAAGCCGAAGGTCTGGTCGGTCCCGTTGATGTCGTTGTCGATGGTCTTGGGCACGCCCACGCTGGGCACGCCATGCTCGCTCAGGAACAGAGTCACCGACTGCGTGTCGTCGCCGCCAAGCGCGATCAGCGCGTCGATTTTATTAAGTTTCAGAACTTCCTGGACCTTGTCGATGCCGCCGGGAATCTTCTTCACGTTGGTTCGCGACGAGTGCAGAATGGTGCCGCCCTTCAACTGGATGCCATCGGTGCTTTCCAGCGTCAGCGGAATCCAATTGTTGTCGAGCACGCCGCGCCAGCCGTTGAGAAAGCCGATGAACTCATCGCCGTAGTGATTGATTCCCTTTTTTACAGCCGCATAAATCACCGCATTCAGTCCGGGGCAGTCGCCGCCGCCGGTCAATAAAGCAACTCGCATCGCAAAATCTCCTGATCGAAGGCGCGGCATTGATGGCCGAGCCGGGAGGAACTCCCTTAGCCGTAACACAGACCGAATAAATGGCCCGTTCTCGACGCCTTGTCTAGTGTAACCCGTCGCTGTAAAGCAAAATCGTGACCACGCTCACGTTCCTCGAAGGTTTGCTCGAAAAATCGCGTTTCATTGGTAGATTGGCGCGCGGCGGTGGTTCAATAAGGTATGCCTTCGCCCGGTGCGCTGTTGCTGCTGGCCTTTGCCGGCACGGTCATCCTCCTGTTGCTTTTGATGCTGCATTTGACCCGGCTGGGATTCATCATCCGGGCCACCATCCCCGACCGGCCCCGGCAGCGAATGTTTGTCGCCTCGGTCTCCTTCCTGCTCACCTTTGTCGGCGTCCGGGTTCTGGTAAGCATGATCACGCACGGCGTGGGGCCATTCCAATGGGTCACAGTGCGCGGCCATCATATTCATCATCTGGTGTGGGGCATTCTCATTTTGTTGCTGGTCGGTTATGGCTGGCTGCTGGACGTGGGGCGGACGCACACACCGCTGTCCATCTTCTTGAGCCGCCTGATGTCTGTGAGCTACGGGGCGGGCGCGGCGCTGACGCTGGACGAATTCGCGCTCTGGCTCAACCTCGATCCCAACGCCTATTGGTCGCACGAGGGACGACTCAGCATCGACGCAATTATCGTCTTCGGCAGCATACTGGGCGTGGGCGCTTGGGGCGCGCCATTTTTTCGCGGACTGCGGCGCATCTGGAGCGCGCGCGCGGAGATCCGCGGCAAGCTGGCTTCGCCTATTCGCCTCGTGAGGTTGCTTCGTCCGCGTAGAGCTGCTCAATTACCGCCGCGTATCGTGCCGTAATTACGCGGCGCTTGAGCTTCATTGAAGGGGTCAGTTCGCCCGACTCGAGCGTCCACTCATCCGCCACCACGCGGAATCGCTTCAGGGTTTCAAAGTTGGCCAGGCCGCTGTTCACCTCGCGGACAATCTCTCCGTAAAGCGCGAGCACGCGGCTGTCGGCCACCAGTTCGGTACGGGATTTTTGCTCGATGCCGTGACGCAGGGCCCACGCTTCCAGCGCCGCAAAGTTGGGCGAGAGCAGCGCGGAGATAAACTTGTGCTTGTCTCCGACTAGCGCGGCCTGCGCCACCAGCACGTTGTTCTTGAGCTTGTTCTCAATCGGCTGCGGCGCCACCAGCTTGCCGCCCGAGGTCTTGAGCAATTCCTTCTTGCGGTCGGTGATAAAGAGAAATCCGTCCGCGTCAAGGTGAGCGATATCGCCGGTGCGGAACCATCCCTCCGCGTCAAAGCATTCTGAATTGGCCTCGGGCTTGTGCCAGTAGCCTGAGAAGACCGACGGCCCGCGAACCAATAATTCTCCATCTTCGGCAAATTTCAGCTCCACGTTGGCGAGAGGAAAGCCCGCAGAGCCCAGGCGATGTTTGAGCGGCGTATTGAGCGAGATGACCGGCGACGTTTCGGTCAAGCCGTAACCCTCCCAGAGGGCAATCCCGGCGGAGGCGAACCAGATCGCGGTGTCGATGCCCAAAGGCGCGCCGCCGGAGACGAAGATTTTCACCCGGCCGCCGAATGCCTCGCTCACTTTGGAGTAAACGAGCTTTGCCGCCAGCTTCCACATCGGCGACGGGGGCTTGCGGCCGTCGTACACGGTCTCGCGATGAACGGACCCAAGGCCAATGGCCCAGGCCAGGATGCGCTTCTTCACCGGCGAGAGCGATGATTGCCGCTCCACTTCCTGGCGAATTTTTTCGTACACGCGCGGCACTCCCACAAGCACCGTGGGCCTGACTTCGCGCATGGCCTTGGGCAGCTTATCGAACTTCGAGCAATAGGCTACCTGCGCCCCGTGGTTGTACATCACGTAATCGAGCGCGCGCGCGGTGATGTGCGAAAGAGGCAGAAAAGAGATGCAGGAGTCGGTGGAATCAAACCCGAAGTCCACGCCGGCAACATTCTGGTTGGCGGCAATATTGCCGTGCGTCAACGCAACGCCCTTGGGCTCGCCGGTGGTTCCGGAAGTGTAGATCAGCGTGGCCAGGTCCTTCGGCTCCGCACCACGCGCCAGCGCATCGAAGACCGGATCGCGCTGACTGCCGCGCTCATCGGCCCCGGCCATCAGCTTCTTAAAGGCAATAGCTCCGTCAGGCGTCTCCTCTGAATCCACCCCAGGAGAATCCATCATCACGATCCGTTCCAGCTCGGTCTGGCCGCGAACGGCGCACAGCTTGTCGAATTGCTCGCGGGTTGAGACCACGGCAATCCTGCAGCCCGCATCGCGCACCAGCACGGCCACCTGCTCGCCTGTCAGCGTGGGATAAATGGGCACGTCGACAGCGCCGATGGCCAACGCGGCGAAGTCGGTGACAGCCCACTCCCAGCGGTTCTCGCCAATCAGGGCGATGCGGTCGCCCTTTTGCACGCCCCAACTGAGAAATGCCTCCCCCAGAGCGCGGACCCGCTGGTAAAACTGGTCGGAGGAAATCGGTTGCCACTGGCCAAAATCGTCCTGCCAGAGCACGGCGCGCGGATTGGCTGCCGCCGACACGCGACGAAAAAGATCGTTGATCGTAGAAATCGGAGGCGTAGGTGTCATTGGATTGAAATTGAGGACGCCACCGATTCTACGGTGCGGCCAGTCGAGAGTGTATCAAGATAGGGGTTGAACCGTTTACTTTTCAACAAGCAATTCTAGCTCCGCCTCCACACAGCACGCTGCCGGCCATGCCAATGATTGGCTTCCTCCTCTTCCCCGGCAGTTTACAATGCAACCTGAACTCGAAAAGGCTCCCTCCGTTTTCGCAATTCCTCTGCGGCTCAAACATGCCTGAGTACCTAGCGGCTCTGTCCCGCAACGAACCCGACCCAGCGCTGCTGACAAAGCTTCAGGCGTTCAAACGCGGCTGCCTGATCGTGACAGCGGCAATCGCCGTGCTGGCTCTGTGCGGGCGGTTCATCCCCGCGCTGAGTAGCACTTTGCCCGGCGGCCGACAACTTATGAACGTGAGCACTGCGATCGCTTTTCTATTGAGCGCAGCCAGCCTTGAGTTCTCTGAAGCAAACCATTCCAGGCGAATGTACTGGCTCAGCCTGGTGTTCGCCATCCTCATGACGCTGCTGGGCGCGGCGGTCCTCATCGGGAATGCATTTGAAATTCTCTCCGGCGTCGATTTTCTGATTTCCGTCGATCGCGGCGCTGCGCCGCTTCAAAAAATGCTCTCGACTCAGATTGCGGCCGCAATCACGCTGCTGGGCTTTTCGACGATCCTCATCCGGGCGCAGAAACGCCTGGCCGTTCGCATCGCGGATGTGGTGATCTTCGCCCTCTGTTTATTGGTGCTGATGCTGGTGTCGGAGTACGTTTTCAGCGCCATAAGCATCTTCGGCCAGCCGGCGGTTTACCGCGCTTCTCCGCCGGCGCTGCTCTGCCTATTCCTGGTGACCCTGGTTTCGCTTCTTCGACGATCTAAGGACAGCGTCTTTTCCATCTTTCTGGGAAGCGGGATGAGCTGCAGGATTTCCAGAACGCTGGTGCCTATTCTTTTCGTTTTGCCTTTTGCGCGCGAAGCCGCCAGAGCCCGCCTGATTGGGGTTTTGCATCTGCCGGGGAACTATGCCACCGCTATACTCGCCTCCGTCGCAACGGCCCTATCTTTTTTTCTCTTGCTGCTGATCACTTGGCGCGT
>CAZSVJ010000269.1:0-4650 GCA_964610185.1 uncultured Occallatibacter sp.
CCTCCGCGTAGCGCTCGTTGTCCAGGTGTGCATGGGAATCAATCAGCATTGAGGCTTCCTAGGCTCCTGTAAAGCATGGTCCGGAGGGGGTATCCAACCCCCCGCAAAATGCCGGGCGGGAGACCCACAAAGTTCGATCCAAGAGCCAACGGCGTCTGCCCCACCGCAGGTGGCCGTGTGCCCCATCCATCGAGCGCCTTCTTGCTCGATGGGTGGGAGACCAAAAAAGTTCGATCCAAGAGCCGGAGGCGTCCGCCCCACCGCAGGTGGCTATTTCAGGCGCGCCCCCAGCGGGCAATCTTCCAGAAACCCCGCCAGCACCGGCGCACCGCCCTCCAGCGAAGCCGCCAGCAGCATCCCATTCGACTCCAGCCCCCGCATCTTTCGCGGAGCCAGGTTCGCCACAATAATGATCTTCCGCCCAACCAGCTTTTCCGGCTCGTAATACTGCGCAATCCCCGCCAGAATCTGCCGCTTCTCGTAGCCCAGATCGACCTCGAGGCGCAGCAGCTTGTCGGCCTTAGGCACGCGCTCGGCCACCAGTATCTGCGCTACGCGGAGATCGACTTTGAGCACGTCGTCGATGGTGATGTGCTCCACCTGCGGTGTGGCAGACGGATCGGGAGTTGCGGCGGCGACAGGCGTCTGTGGAACCGATGTCGGAACAGGAGTTGCGGCTGGCGCCTTCGGTGCTGGTGACAAGGCTGAAGTGGTGGCTGGCGTGACTGCTGCGATTGGCGTGGAGGCCGGCTGTGGAACGATCAAAAGACTTCCCTCAGGGGCTGAAGCCCCGGTCTGTTTCCTAGCAATATCGGCACGCGACCCAGAGGGTTCCCCGGTCGTGCCTTTCAAAGCTACATCCGGCAAGGAATTTCCGCCGGCAGCTTCAATGACGGTCTTGTTGTTCTGGTCTTCAATATTCTGCATACGTTCGACTTCATCCTTTTCCGCGCGGGGAAATAGCGGCGCCGGCTCGCCAAACTTCGTTCCGGCCTTCAATCCGCCCCATGTGAGTTCTGTCAAGAATGAATCCTTTGCCGCGTCAGCGATCTCGCCCTGTCCGAGTTGCAGCCAGACCTTCGCAGCTGACTCCGGCAGGATGGGATAAGCCAGCGCAGTGATGATGCGAATGGCTTCGGCGGCTGTTGCCAGCACGCGGGCCTGTAGCGCGGAGTGGTCGGCTTCAGAGCGATCCGCGGGCTTTTTCCACGGCGCATTGGCGGTAAGGTAGCCATCGGTCTCCGCCACCAGCAGCCACAGGCTCTTGAGCGCTTCTGAAAAGTTCAACTCATCGAAGGCAGGACCGAACGCGGCGATGGCGGTCACTGCGTCGTTGCGCAGTGCGGCTTCCGCAGGGGTCTCAGCACCAGTCGCCGGCACAACCCCGTCAAAATACTTATGCACCATGTTGACTACTCGGCTTACCAGGTT
The DNA here is from genome assembly GCA_964610185.1 of uncultured Occallatibacter sp. GTDB lineage: Bacteria > Acidobacteriota > Terriglobia > Terriglobales > Acidobacteriaceae > Telmatobacter. The sequence goes on from CAZSVJ010000269.1 coordinate 1,432, forward strand.
GCCGTAGCCGTTGGCCAGGTCGCCGTTGTAGCGCTGGACGAGTGCATCGAAGGAAAAGCTGCCGTCCTGGCCGAAGGGAATTTCGCGCAGCAGAAAATACCGCAGCGCATCGGCGCCCAGAACCTCCTGCACCGTCTCGGCGCGCACAATGTTGCCGCGCGACTTCGACATCTTGCCCTGATCGAACAGCAGCCAACCATTAGCCATTACCGATCGCGGCGTGGGAATGCCGGCAGCCATAAGGAACGCAGGCCAGTAGACGCAGTGGAAGCGGCTGATCTCTTTGCCGATCAGGTGCATATCCGCCGGCCAGAACTTCGCGAAACGCGCCTGATCTTGAGGATCGTCGGACCCGTATCCGAGCGCCGTAATATAGTTGGCCAGCGCGTCAAGCCATACATAAACCACGTGCTTTTCATCGCCGGGAACGGGAATGCCCCAGGAAAAACTGGTCCGGCTCACCGACAGGTCCTTCAACCCTCCGCGGACAAAAGAAATCACCTCGCGCCGCGTCGATTCCGGCCCCATGAAGCCTGGATTGGCGTCGTAAAACTCCAGCAGCTTGCGCTCGAAGGCCGACAGCTTGAAGAAATAGTTCTCCTCGCTGACCGTCTCCGTGATGCGCCCGCAATCCGGGCAGGGCGTGCCGGGAGGGCCGTCCACATAGGCCTCATCGGAGACGCAGTACTGGCCGGTATACGAACCCTTGTAGATGAATTCCTTGTCGCGCAATGTGGCAAACAGTTTCTGCACGCCGCGCTTGTGGCGTTCTTCAGTCGTCCGAATAAAATCGTCGTACGTCAGCCCCAGCCGGTCCCACAACCCGCGAAACTCCGCCGAAATTGCGGTGGCAAACTCGGCTGGCGTGCGCCCGGCCAACTCGGCTGACCGCGCAATTTTTTGCCCGTGCTCGTCCGTGCCGGTGAGGAACCATGTGTCGATGCCCAGCGCCCGTTTCCGCCGCGCAATCGCATCGCAAACGATGGTCGAGTAAGCGTGCCCCAGGTGCGGCCGCGCGTTCACGTAGTAGATCGGCGTGGTCAGATAGAAACGGCCTGAGCTGGGATCGGAGTTCGTCATAGGCGGGACATTGCGTTCGGTTCTTCCCCTGCTTGCAAGCGGGAATCATGGAGCAATCCAGTTTCCATCTTACGGCATGTCGGAAGGCATGGCCCCTAGCAAAAAAGCTGGGTGCCCCATCCATTCCGCGGTCGCCGCGGCGACCGGAATGGGTGGGAAGCCCCCCGGCTTCGCCACCCCAATTGGCCCTTTTCCCAAGGTCCTAATTTCGTCGCACCGCGAGGCTCTTAGTCCGCCCCTCCGCAGGTGGTAGAATCACCCTTGAAAATCAAGGTTTTCCGAGGCAAATCGACGTGTACTTAGAACTACAAAAAAGGCTCGGCACCCGTCTCCGTAGTGTTCTGAAAGAGAAGTACAGCCTCCAGATCGAAAACATTCCGCTGGAGATTCCGCCCGATCTGCAATTTGGCGAACTGGCCACCCCAATTGCATTTGAACTCGCACGTAAGCTCCGCAAAGCTCCCAAGATCATTGCCCAGGAGATCGTAGCTGCGCTGGATTCGCTCGATGGCTTCGCCGGCTTCGAAGTTGCGGGCGCGGGTTATATCAATGCCCGCCTCGATCGCGGTGCAGGCGTGCAGCTTATTGCGAGCGGAGAAGGTCTGGCGCGCGTTTCAAGCGGCGACCACGCTCTCGTTGAGCACACCAGCATCAATCCCAACAAGGCTGCGCATATCGGTCATTTGCGCAACGCGATTCTTGGCGATACATTTGTTCGCCTGCTGCGCGCCGCCAGGCAAAAAGTCGACGTGCAGAACTACATCGACAACACCGGTGTGCAGGTTGCGGATGTGGTGGTGGGTTTCCTGCATCTTGAAGGCCGGTCGGCGGCTCAAGTGCGCCAACTGCTCGAAGAACTGAAGCAAAAAGGCGAGCGCATCGACTATTACTGCTGGGACCTCTATGCGCGCACTTCACAGTGGTATGAGCAGGGCAGCGATGAGGAAATCGCCGCGCGGAAGAATCTGCGTCACGCAACCCTGCACGAGATCGAGCATGGTTGCAATGAGACCGCCGAGATAGCCGATCTCATATCGACAGCGGTCTTGCGCCGCCATCTTGAAACCATGCTGCGACTCGACATCGAGTACGATTTTCTACCCCGCGAGAGCGAGATTCTGCACCTGAAGTTTTGGGAAGCTGCGTTTGAGCAGTTGAAGCAAAAGGGCGTGCTTTACTTTGAGACTGAAGGCAAAAACAAGGGATGCTGGGTGATGACTCGCCCCGGTGCCGACGTTGCCGAGGGCGCTTTAGATGAGGACGCAAAGGTTATCGTCCGCTCCAACGGAACGGTAACTTATGTGGGCAAGGACATTGCATACCACTTATGGAAATTCGGCCTGTTAGGCAAGGACTTCGGTTACAAGCCGTTCTTCGCTTACGCCGATCATGAGTGCTGGATATCCGCCGAACATGGCGACGAGCACCATCCGCACTTTGGCGGAGCGCAGGCAATTTACAACGTCATCGATGCGCGGCAGTCCGATCCCCAGGCCAATGTTATTCAAGCCCTGCGCGGAATGGGCTACACCGAACAGGCACATCGCTACACACACTTCAGTTATGAGATGGTTGCGCTGACGCCGCGCTGCGCGGTTGAGCTAGGCTACGATGTTTCTCCGGAAGACCTGGCCCGTCCTTACATTGAAGTTAGCGGGCGAAAGGGCTTCGGCGTGAAAGCCGACGATCTCATCGATAAACTCATAGCTGCCACGCGCGCCGAGGTGGACGCGCGCCAGACCGGAGGCGCCGAGGCCGAGGCCGGCCGTCAGCGCATTGCCGAACAGATCGCTATCGGCGCTCTCCGCTACTTCATGCTGAAGTTCACGCGCAACTCGGTGATCGCCTTCGACTTCAAGGATGCGCTCAGCTTTGAGGGCGAGACTGGCCCCTACATTCAATACGCCGTGGTCCGCGCCCGCAACATCTTCCGTAAAGCAGGGATGACTCCCGAAGCAGTGTTAGCGAAGTTTGCTGAGTTAGACCCCGTTGCTCTGACGGACTATCTAGTCGCCGAAGACATCTGGGCGCTGTGGCTGCGCGCCGGGCGGCGCAGGCTGGTGCTTGAGCAGTGCATAACAACTTCCGAGCCCGCCTATCTGGCCAAGCACGCCTTCCAGTTAGCCCAGGAGTTCAATA
>CAZSVJ010000270.1:0-4622 GCA_964610185.1 uncultured Occallatibacter sp.
GAGCACGCGTGGTCAAGTGAACTCTATCTACGTCATGTTCCCAAGCTGTTTGCGCGGGTGCGCGAGGTTTTTGGCGATGAGTTACAACTATTGCACGACTGCCATCACAGATTGACGCCCATTGAAGCTGCACGGCTGGGGAAAGAGCTGGAGCCGTTTCACCTTTTCTGGCTGGAAGACCCGACGCCGGCCGAGTTGCAAGAGGGCTTCAAGATCATTCGCGAACATACCACAACGCCGATTGCCGTGGGCGAGGTCTTCAATTCAATTTGGGATGCGCATGACCTGATTCGCAACCAATGGATCGACTATCTGCGCATGACGATTGTGCACGGGGGAGGGTTCACTAACCTCAAGAAGGTTGGGGATTTTGCCGACCTATATCACGTGCGCACAGGATTCCATGGGGCAACCGATCTGTCTCCCGTAACCATGGCCGCGGCTCTGCATTTCGACATTGCGATTCATAACTTCGGAATACAGGAGCTGATGCCGCACACGGATGAGACGGACGCGGTGTTTCCGCATCATTACAGCTTCAAGGATGGCACAATGGCTCCGGGCGACGCGCCGGGTTTGGGTGTGGAGTTAGACGAGCCGCTGGCGGCAAAGTATCCGTATCAACGCGCATATCTGCCGATTAACAGAAAGCTGGATGGGACATTGGCCGACTGGTAAGTTCAAGCGGCCAGTTCTGACACTTGGGACGTTTTCGGTGTGGTTCCAATCTTCCGTGACTGAGCACAAGATGTGCGAAGCAACTGTTTCGAGAACGTCCATCCGTGTGCTAGAGTGTTACGCATCCAGCTATGTCAATTCCCAAGAAGATTGCGCGCTACGAGATTATCGATGAGCAGGGTCGCGGCGCCATGGGCAGTGTATTTCGCGCGCGCGATCCCGTTATGGATCGCATCGTCGCTATTAAAACCATTCTTACAGCGGCTTTGGCCAGCGAGCAGGCCAACGAATTTCGCCAGCGCTTCTATCGCGAGGCGCGCGCGGCGGGGGCGCTGGCTCATCCGGGGATTGTGCCCGTCTTCGACGTTGGCGAAGACGAGGGCATGCCTTTTCTGGTGATGGAATTTGTCGATGGCCAAACTCTCGCCGACGCAATGAAGAAGGGCGAGCGGTCGTCGCTCGATCGCGTCTGTGAGATAGGACAGAAGATAGCCGAAGCCCTCGGGTACGCGCACAGCCACGGCGTGGTTCACCGCGATATCAAGCCCGCGAACATCCTTCTGACTTCGCGCCAGGTGTACGGGGAAGAGCGGCCGAAGATTACGGATTTTGGCGTGGCCAAGCTCACCGCGGGCGAGGCCACCACCAGCGGCCAGCTTCTGGGAACGCCTGCCTTCATGCCGCCCGAACAGTTTACCGGCGCGCCTATCGATGGCCGGACCGACCTGTTTTCGCTCGGTGTGATCCTCTATTGGATGTCCACGGGGGAGCAGCCATTTCCCGGCGAGACCATGACGGCGGTGTCCTATAAGATCGTCCACACTGAGCCGGTTCCGCCGGCAAAACTAAATCCCGCCATCCCCGGCCCGTTGCAGGCAGTGATTCTCAAGTGCCTGGCGAAGAGTCCCTACGACCGCTTTCAAACCGGCGAGGAACTTGCTCAGGCCCTTGCCGAGGTCCGCGCCTACGCGAGGGGCGGAGCCATGCAGACGGCCACTCCACAAGCCACGGCAACGGGAGGCGGATCGGAAGACACCATGCTCCCGGTTAGCCTGCGGCCGAAGACTATCGCGACGCCGGTTGTGGCGACAACGGTTCAGCCGCCGGCGGCAACTCCTCCGCCAATGCCTGCGCCGGCTGCAATCTTGGCCAAGCCACCCAAGCCCGCGAAGCCGGCCAAGCCGCCAAAACCGGCTCAATCCGCGAAAAAGGGCAGCGCGCTGATCTTTGCGTTGATTGCGCTTGTGGTGGTTGCCGTTGCTGCGGCTGGGGGCGGATATTGGTTCCTGCATCGCGGCCGGCCGGCTCCGCAGCAACCGGCGCCTGTAGCCGTTGCGCCTGTAGCGTCCATGCCTGCGGTTGCCGCAACTCCACAGCAGGTAACTCTCGCGTCTGAGGCAGCGGCCCCAGCGGGTTCGCAATCCGCGTCACAAGCGAAAACCTCTGCCAGCGCAAAGGCCGCATCCTCGAAGACTCAAAAGAAAGCTGCCCCCGCGCCACCGACCACGCAAACGGCCGCGCCTTCAGCTCCGCCGCCTGTCGTCGCAGCGCCGGCAGCGCCGCCCGTTCCAGCGCCGGCCCCTGCACCGCAACCGGCCGGCTTAGGATTCGATCCCAAGAAGATCGATCCCAAAGACAACAGCCGTTTGAAGTTCGATTTGGGGCGCGTTCCACCCGCTGTCAACTTCACCGTCGAGATGGATGGCAAGACCTTTTACAAAGGGACTGCGGGAAACAGAGCAGGTTATGACAACCTCTATGTTCCGCCCGGCCTGCACCAGTTTCGCGTTGAGATAAGCGCCGGCAGCGTGGAGAAGTCTTCCAATACGGTCAGCTTTCAATTCATCGCAAAAAAGCACGTGACTCTGAGAGTTGAGTTGAAGCCGCAGTCGAACGCCAGCGAAGCGGGGGTCCCGGTCCTCGATCCCGCAACGCAGGTTATCGCGACGATCAAGGCGGACTTCTCATTGTTCAACTGAGTCACCGTACCCGGGGCCACCATTGCAGAAATTAGCGCAATCGACGAAATGAAACAGGTCGAGCCGGAAAGCCACGGAATAGTGATTTAATCAAGCATGGCTTTCGATCCCAGGCCCCATAGGCCGCGCCGCATTGCAAGAATCCAACTCATCGCGGTTTCGATCCTCTCCGTCGCGGGCGTCATCAACTACATCGATCGCGGTTCCCTGGCCATTGCCAACACAACCATTCGTGCGGATCTCGGCATGTCTGCTACGCGGATGGGGGTCCTGCTCTCAGTTTTTTCGTTGTCCTACGCCATCTGCCAGCTCCCCGTGGGCGTCCTGCTGGACCGCTTCGGTGAGCGCGTCATTCTGGGCGCGGGCATGTTTCTTTGGTCTCTGACGCAAACTGGAACCGGCTTGGTCAGAGGCTTTGGTTCCTTCGTTGCGGCCCGCGCCGGTTTGGCAGCCGGTGAATCGCCATTCGTCGTCGGCGCGGTCAAAACGGTCAACGACTGGTTTGACGTCCGCGACCGCGCTACACCGATGGGGATTATTAACGCAGCGACCACCCTTGGACAGTCTATCGCGCCGCCGATGCTGACTGTGATCATGCTTGCATTCGGCTGGCGGCGGATGTTCATGCTCATCGGTGTGCCCGGCCTGTTGCTTTCGGTTGTCTGGTACGTCTTTTACCGCGACCGCAAACATTTTTCGCTCAACGGCCAAGAGAGGGCCTACCTCGAGATCCCGGATGTGGAGCGCAAACTCTCCGACATCTCTTTTTCGCAGTGGTTGAGTCTCTTTCGCTCGCGCACTGTGTGGGGAATGATGCTCGGTTTCGGAGGCATCAATTACACGGTATGGCTCTACATGTCCTGGATGCCGAATTACCTTGAAGTGGAACATCACATCAGCGTAGCCGCGACCGGAACGATCGCAATGATTCCGTTTGCGTGCGGCGCTGTCGGCATGTTGCTCAGCGGCGTAGTCGCGGATTCTCTTGTCCGCCGCGGAGTTTCGCCTGTTAAGAGCTACAAAACGCTCTTAGTCACGGGAATGACCCTGTCCGCGGCTTGCACATTGCTGGTGCCGTGCATTTTGAGCGCAACGGGTGCTGCGTTTGGCATAGGCATGGCGCTATTCTTCAACTATCTTGCGGGAAACGCCGGTTGGTGCCTGGTACAGTCGATGGCGCCCTCCCGAGTTGTGGGCTCGGTTGCGACCATTCAGAACTTCGGCAGCTTCGTTTGCGCATCCTTTGCGCCGGTAATTACAGGCTGGCTGCTCGACCGGACCCACTCGTTCTATTTACCTTTGGCGATCTGCTCCATGGTTTCAATTCTTGGCGCAATCTCTTACTTGGCGATCGTAAAAGATCCGATCCATGTTAGCGAGGTAGCGGCGGGGGCTTGACTAATAGCGGGAGTTAGGATGATAAAGCCATGCAGTTCCGGCTGCACGGAATTCGAGCCCCGGCGTGTAGCCGCGAAAATGCGGATGTTTTCAGAGGCGGATACATGACCCCGGCGGGCCCGTCGCGCGGTGTGCTCCGTATTGCTCAGACCGGCGTCTTTGCTGCGATTAGAGTGAAGGTTGTAAGGATACGTAGACCAGCGCCCCCCGACATTGTGAGGGACAACCATGAACGGATTCAAAATCCTTATGGTGGCTGCTGTTGGCGGGTCTTTCTTGACGGCAACAGAGCATCCCACGCAACACAGGCAACCGCGGACACCTAAAGGGGTCAATCATGCGCTTATTCAAATCACTCCTCAGCACATCGGCATTGTTAGCGGGGCTGGCCTTTGCGCCAGCGGCTCGCGCTCAGGTTATGGTCAGCATCGGTGTTCCGCCGGTGTGCGCCTATGGCTACTACGACTATGCGCCCTACGCCTGTTCGCCAATGGGCTTCTACGGGCCGGGATACTTCTACAACGGCATCTTCCTGGGCATGGGCCCGTGGGCCGGCTGGGGCTATGG
>CAZSVJ010000271.1:0-4601 GCA_964610185.1 uncultured Occallatibacter sp.
TCGCCGTCCTGCACGGCACCGACATCACCGACATCACCATCAAGGAAGCCATCGCGACGAATCGCCGCCTCGACAAGCGCTTCTTCGACGTCATTGCGGATTTGGAAGCGAAGGTCTAAGACTCGTGCAGTTGACGAAATCGCCTATCTAATCCTGGTGGAGGCACCTTCAGTAACGAAGGCACCTCCGTGTGCTATGGTCAGTTCGTTCAGTTCTAGAATCTTGTTCTACAATTCTGAATTGAGGTAACTGTGAGCGAACAGCCACTTTTAACAGGAATGAGGCCATACCTCAACCTGGCTACTATTTGCGAGCGATACATTCTTGAGCCAGATGGTGCGTTGACTCTGTTTCGCGTTGTAGACAGATTCACGGTGACCGGGATCACGCCAGAGATGCCGATTACCTCGATCAGCTTCAACCTGATCGTGAGCTTTAAGGCCGGGGATTTTCGCGGCCCACTCGATCTATTTCTCTGCATTCAATCCCCGTCAGCGGGTCCGGTGCAGGAGCTTCGAATCCCGGTGGTATTTGAAGCTCCAGAAGAAAAAGCTGCGCAGATGGTTGGGCAAGTCACAGTATCAGCCGCAGAGCCAGGCCTCTACTGGATTCTTGTTAAGTTGGGAGAAGAGGAGTATACGAGAATCCCATTCCGTATCGTTTATCAACGTCTTCCGACAGTTCAAACCGGAAGTTAAACGGGAAACTCCTTGCGCTCGAAGAAGCGACCAGTCTCGGAATTGCAGGCGCGCAACCGATTTCGAACATCCCCGCCAGACTGGCGAAGTCCCTCAAGAGGTCAGCGTAAGATTTGTGGCCTGCGTCGACTTCCGCCAATCCCAGTTCGATTTTGCCGACCAATTGCACTGCCTCAGGTTCGGAATCCTGGTGCATGCTCCACGAAGCGGCAGTCAGCCATTCTTCAAAATCATCCAGAGAGATCTTGAACAGAGTAACCTGTTGAATCATAGCCCGAATTTGAGTAGTGGTGATCATGACCTGTAATTCTACCTCACAACCCCTTCCGATCAAGCGCATCACTCCCGAGGAGATGCGCAAACGGTTCAATGAGGGTGGTTACTGGGAAAAAGTTCTCAAAGGGGAATGGACAGCTCACACCTTGGAATCTAGGATATCCGATGCTCTCACAGATGAAACAGTGGAGATTACCAGCGTAATGCTCTCGTACCACAATAAGAACGGGGTCGAGGTTGCCCGCGTTCATCAATACATGAGACCAGACCAATCGATAGCTGCAAGCGGTCGCCCGGATCCCAAGCGGCTTGTGCAGGACGGATTTCTATACCGCCTTATCAAGACTCCCAAGACCGCATAGTCAACCAAGCATATCGTTGCCATTGTCCTCTTTTCACCAACGATCTTCCGACGCCCCGGATTCAGTCTGCCGGGGCGCTTCCTCATATCGCCCCAGCTCCTTCACCATGACGCAATGAGGGCGCAGCGCCTCGATAGCTTGCGATCCCTCTTCGGGCGTGCGAATCTGGCAGTCTACATAAAAAATGTATTCCCAGGGCCTGCCGTGAACGGGCCGCGATTCGATCTTGGTCATATTGGTGCCGATGGCCGATAGCTCATTCAGCGCGCGCACCAGAGTCCACGGCCTGTCCTCGACTGAAAAAGAGAGGCTGATCTTGTTGGCGAGGGGATCGGCGGCAACCTCCGCAGTGCGGCGCACAAGGAAGAAGCGGGTAAAGTTTTCCGGGTTGTCTTCAATGCCGGCCTGAAGAATCTGCGCGCCGTAATAGTGAGCCGCCGCCTCGCTGGCAATTGCCGCAGCGTGACGATCGCGCAACGCAACCAGTTGCTTGACGCTTCCGGCGGTGTCGTAAAAGGCGAAGGCCTCCATTTTGGGGTGCTGCGCCAGAAAACGCCTGCATTGCGCCAACGCGACAGGGTGAGAGAACACGCGTTCGATATCAGATTGAGAAGTGCCGGAGAGGGCGATCAGGTTGTGACGGATGCGAAGCAGCGTCTCCCGCTCGACCCTCACATCGTGGGCGAGCAGCAGATCGAAGTGCTCGACCACAGAGCCGGCCAGGCTGTTTTCGATGGGAATCACCGCTGCCTCCGCGGCCCCATTCACCAGGGCTGCAAAGGCATCCGCGGAAAGTGAAAAGGGAACGATGACCGCATCGGCAACCAGTTTTATGGCCGCCTCGTGGCTGAATGAGCCGGGCTCTCCCTGAATGGCAATTTTCATTCCGTCGCCGGATTCCCCTGCTGGTTCTTTCCCTGTAGCGGCCTGGAAGGACTGCTTCCGGGCGCCATACCACTGCGAAATCGGAATCTCGTCCGGAGTTTCATCGGGGTTTCGTTCTGGAGGCATGAAATTCAACTCCTAAACCACAGGTCAGCGGCCACAAAGGCAAGAAAGACCGTTGCGATGACGCCGTTCATGGTGAAAAAAGCGGCATTGAGCCGGCGCAGGTCACCGGGAGAAACCAGCGAGTGCTCATAGGCCAGCAGAAGGCCCACAGCGGCAATGCCGAGCCAGCCGACTGTCCGAAAATGAAACAGTATTCCGAACCAGACGAGCAGCCCGAGCATGGCAAGATGCATGGCGCGTGCTGCCATGAAAGCGCCGGGAATGCCGATCGACTGAGGCAGGCTGTGAAGGCCGACGGCGCGGTCGTGCTCATAATCCTGGCAGGCGTAGAGCACATCGAAGCCGCCGGTCCACAGGGTGACTGCCGCAGTGAGCACCAGGATGCGGGGATCGAGCCCACCGCGAACGGCGATCCAGGCTGCCGATGGAGCAAGGCCGAGGGCCAGGCCCAGCACCAGATGCGACCAGCGCGAGAAACGCTTCATGTAGCTATAGCCCAACAGCACAAGCAAGGCCACCGGTGAGAGATAAAGCGTAAGCCGGTTGAGCTGGCCGGCTGCCAGCACAAAAACGACTGCGGCGGCCAGCGTGAAGCCAAGGACAAATTTTCGCGTCAGCAGGCCGGCGGGAATGGCGCGGGCGCTGGTGCGGGGGTTGGCGGCGTCAAGGTCGGCGTCGGCCCAGCGGTTAAAGGCCATGGCGCAGGATCGCGCGGCGACCATGGCGACCAGAATCCATGCGATCGTTCGCCAGGGCGGCCATCCGCCGGCGGCAAGAATGGCCGCGGTGAGGGCGAATGGGAGAGCAAAGATAGAGTGCTCCCACTTGATCATTTCCAACGTTGTCCGCGTCCTCGACCACAAGCCTGGCATGTTGAATCCAGTTTACTTGAGAGCGGGGCGGTCATTGGAAGCTTGCGCCGGGGATTTAATCTGCAGGCTGCAATCTAAATTCCAGGAGCGGTGAAAAGCATACCCTCTGGGGCTGAACAGGCTGCAAAAAAACTCCTTTTGGAGAAAGGCCTTGTAACAAGGCCGGATTTGATTGAGAGTTTTTCCGAAGCCTGTAAAGCCCGAGTTCTTTCTTGAGCCTCGTTGGCATGGGACCCAGAGGGTACCCCGCCGTGACCTTTCAAAACCCGGCTTGCGCGAACAGTTCTAGGCCTTTGCTTCGGCATCCTCGACGGTGGCGGTGATGGGAATGACGGTGTCCACTTTGGTCAGCTTGAACAGCTCGATAACGCGCGGGCTCACACCGGCGGCAATCAGCTTGACGCCTTTGCCCTGGCAGCGGACAAAGTAATTGATAATCATGCCCATTCCGGAGGAGTCCATGTAGGGAACGCCGGTCAGGTCGATGATCGTAACCGGCGGCGGCTCGCCGCTGCGCAGCATGGATTGGAAGTCGAACATGTTGCGCAGGGTGAGGGGACCGTTCAGCTGAAAGATCACCGTGCCGGAGGCTTTACCGTCTTTGCGTTCGACGGTCAGGGGTGCGTCGATGGCCATAGTGGATAAGTGTAAGGAATAAAACGCAGTTTGTCGTTACAAATGTGTGAATGTCGGAGTAGGACCTGGCTTGCTCGCGGCTGGCTTCATGCCGCCCGTGGGGGAAAAATGGCCACGAAGGGGGATTTACTCCGTGGCCTGGCGAATTGCGCGTCAGCCTACTGCACCGCGGCTTGCTTCTGCGCTTCAGTGGGCTGGTTGGCTACTTGCAGGTTGTTGATTACGCTGAAGACGCCGGGGACGCCGTTGGCGCGAATATTGGCCACGTTCTTGTCCCCCTGGGAATCGACGACGCCATCAAGCTCAACATGGCCGCCCGACACCGTGATGCGGATGGTCTTTGCCGGATCGATCGCGTATCTGTTCAAGGACGGGTAGCCATAGATGGCGCGGTACTCGGCGATGCGGATACGGTCGTCCATGGGCGAGGGAGGATCGACCTGGATCTCGTCGACCACATCCTTGACGCCGGGATAAGTGCTGACCAGTCCAATGGCCGAGTCTCTGCTCGGATAGTCGAGCGCGTGGCCGCCCAGTGTGACCACGCCGTTCTCGACGCGGAGGCTGATGGCATCGAAGACGTTTCCATAGCCCACGCGGTCGTATTCCAGCTTTTCGCCCAGCTTGGCGCGCAGTTGCTCGTCGGAAACGCTGGGGCCGGCAACTTCAATATCGTTGCGCACCGCCTGAATTCCCTTTTCCTTGTGGGCGCGCTTGTCGGCATCGGCCTTGTATTCGTAAAGATC
>CAZSVJ010000272.1:0-4559 GCA_964610185.1 uncultured Occallatibacter sp.
GTCGGATTACGATTTATCGGTTCGCGATGGGCAGCTTTCGCTCAGCTTCCATGGCCTTTGGGCCGAGACGACGATGTGGGAGATATATGCTCTGTCAGCCATCGACGAGCTAAAGACGCGGGCAAGTCTAAAAAGGCTGAGCGAGTTCGAGCTTGACATTTTGTATGCGCGCGCCAAGACGCGGCTTTGGGAAAAGATGGAGCGGCTGCGCGGCGTCCCCAAGCTGAGCGTGAGCGACTTTGGAACGCGGCGGCGGCATAGCTTTCTATGGCACGAGTATGTGGTGATCGCCATGAGAGATGTGTTAGGAGCAAGCTTTGCCGGTAGCTCCAACACTTACCTGTCCTATAAGCACGATCTTGAGGCCATGGGCACCAATGGGCACGAGCTGCCCATGGCTTTGGCGGCGATGGCCAACGACGATGAGGAGTTACGCGCGTCGCAGTACCGCTTGCTTGAGTTATGGCAGCAGACTTATCAAGGCGAGTTATTGATTCTGCTTCCTGACACGTTTGGCACCACACAGTTTCTTGATCATGCGCCGGAATGGGTAGCCGACTGGACCGGGCAGCGCGTCGACAGCAAGGACCCATATGTAGCGGGCGACGAATATATCGCGTGGCTCGAGCGGCGCGGGCGCGACCCCAGGAAGAAGCGCCTGATTGCCTCCGATGCCCTCGATGTGGCGCAGATACTCAGGCTTCATGCCTACTTCGGCGGGAAGGTTCTTAACGGTGCGACGCCGGCGGACTTCGAGCGGGCCAGCGACTTTCTGGATGAGAGCAAGTGGGTTCCCGAGCGCAGGATTCGCTTCAGCTCGGGTTGGGGCACTTACTTGACAAACGATTTTCGTAACTGCAATCCACAAGGGGATGAGGAATTCGACCCAGTGAGCCTGGTGTGCAAGCTAACTCAGGTGGAGGGAAGGCCGACGGTGAAGCTATCCGATAATTACTCGAAAGCAATGGGACCCGCAAGCGAAGTGGAGCGATATCGGCGTGTGTTTGGAGTGGCAGGCGTTGCCGATGCGCCGGTTTTGATTTGAAATGACCACTTCGTCGCGAAAGATACTTCCTAAAGAAGCTCGGCGACCGCTCGCGAGCTAACTGCGCGGCTTGCTGGTTATGACTCGCACGGCTCATGTCAATGTTGCTGACTCATTCATGTGGACCTCTCTGACTTGCAGTATGCACGGGTAAGGCTGCGGCTTTCAAGCACGTTTCGTTAAATGAAGATCGGCGGCGAGTGGACAGCCAATGCAATTGGCAATCCTGCCGCAGTGCGCCTTGCCCACAGCCACAGTGAGGGCATGAAATTCATTGTAGAGGCGCGTGTGGCCGGCTGTTGGTTCGGAGGCGAAAGCCGCGCGAGTAAGATCGGCGAGTGTGTTGTAAGTTGGGCGTGTGGATGAGGGCGGCAATAACTGGTGGCGCTCGGTGATGCGGCGTAGATACTCATCGGCGACTGGGACCGGGTGGTTGAGCGCATAGAGCAGAATGGCGTCGGCGGTCTCAGGACCAACTCCAGCCAGCGCCAGCAGGCGTCGGCGAAGAATTGCCGTCGGAGTTGCCGCGAGCGCTTCGAGCGAACCGCCGAACTCGTTGTCGAACATAGCCACAAATGCTTTGAGAGCCGGCGCCTTGCGCGTGTTAAAGCCTGACGGGCGAATGTGTCTCTGCAAATCGCTGAGTGTGAGAGCGCGAAGTCCATCGAGGGTGAGCGCTCCTGCCGTGCGCAGGTTGGCGAGCGAACGTTCGACGGCCCTCCACGCGGTGTTCTGGGTGAGATAGGCGCCGAGGATGACTTCAAAGGGAGTGTCTGCCGGCCACCAGTGCTGAGGGCCGTAGGCCTTCTCCAACCAATCGTGCATTGCCCGCAGCCGCTGTGCTGTGCTGGGCTGGTCACGCAGCTTCACGACAGGGAATCCTCTTCGGGCGGGGATTGGAGCTGAACCTTCCACTCGAGGATGCGGGCGCGAGCGGCGGCGGCTTCAGCCTGGGGCACGTGGCCGGCTGCTTGAAGCGATATGGAGAGCGCGGTGTGGGCCAGCGGGTCGGCGGGAGTTAGGGCTGTCAACGCCATCGCGGCTGCTACGGATTGATTGAGCTGACCGGCATCGCGCAGAGCGCGAATGAGGCCGTGGTGAGCTTCTGTGTGCACGGGGTCCACGGCAACGGCAGCGCGAAACGCATCGGCGGCTTCAAGGGGCGAGCCGGCGGCGAGCAGAGCCAGGCCCTCTTCGGAAAGCGATTCGGCAGTCTGTGGATTGGAGGCGGTCACGGCTGTCATTAGAATAGCGGAGTCGGCATTGCGGGAGTTCGAGCAGGGAGGGCGCGATGAAGAGTTATACGGAGTATTTGATTTTCCAAACAGCGAAGCGGCGGGAGATGGTGCACATTACGGATCAAGTGGAAGAAATTGTGCGGCGCAGCAAGGTGAAGGATGGGCTGTGCTTCGTCTCGCCGATGCACATTACCGCGGCGGTCTATGTGAACGATCATGAGAGCGGATTGATCGAGGATATAGGCAAGTGGCTGGAGGAACTGGCGCCGGCGCGGCCGGATTACAAGCATCATCAGACCGGCGAAGACAACGGGGACGCGCATCTGAAATCGCTGCTGCTGCACCATGAAACTACGCTGCCTGTGACCAACGGGAAATTGGATCTAGGAACATGGCAGCGAGTGTTCTACGCCGAGTTCGATGGGCAACGCCGGAAGCGGGTGATTGTGAAGGTGCTGGGTGTGAATTAGCGGAAACTCGCGGAGGAGGTTTGATCGGGGCGAGGGACCAGCCGCGCCGATCAATCGAATTCTTGCCATTCTGAGGGATGGGTGATACATTCAATTCGTGAAGAGTATTTCCTCCATGACGGCCAAGGCATGTTGTTGCGCGGCGATGTGTTGCGCAATCAAGTCTTCTGGCGTGAGGAAATGGCTGATCTAGAGTAACTTACAGGCCGGCACCTCTTTTTTGACCCACCGCCAGGAATTGAGCTGGCAGGTGGGTTTTCTATTTTGGGCGAAGTTTGGGCGTGGGTGCGGAAGAGCGGCATTTCACGGAAAAGTTACGAGAGTAAGGAGAGATCGATGAGCGTTCCTGAGATCCGAGTGGAAGAGCTGAAGCAGCGGCTGGATGCGGGCGAGAACCTTTTCCTTCTCGATGTGCGCGACGAATCCGAGTTCGAAATTTCAAACATTGGCGGGCAACTGATTCCGCTACCTGAGTTGTCGAAGCGGATGAATGAGCTGGATGCAAAACGAACGATTGTCACCGTCTGCAAGATGGGACCGCGAGGCGCCAAGGCTGCGCAGGTTCTGCATAACGCGGGCTTCAATCATGTGTGGAATCTGACCGGCGGGATTCACGCCTGGTCCGATCGCGTCGATCATAGCGTGCGAAAGTATTAGCAATCGATGGAGTTCCCCTGCAAAGCCTTAGAACCGGCAACTTTGCGATTCGAGCTTCTACATCGCACAGGATCGGTTAGCAAAACTGAAATACAGAGCTGTTTTTCACAGTCGCTAAATTCATCCTCGGCTTTACAATCCAGTTGTTCTTGACCCCCAAGGAGGCAGCCTGTGCCAGAAGAAGTGAGCCGCGTTTCGCTGCGTGAGGAATCGGCGTATCAGTTAGCAAATGTCACCAAGACAGCTCCGCAATACGGAGCCATTACACCGCGTTGGCTGGTTCGCTTTCTGGACTGGAAGCCGCTTGAGGCTGGAACTTTCAGAGTCAACCAGGTGAATGAGTCGAAGGTCGTCGAGTCGATTTGTGGCCACGAAGACGAGTCCACACTCGCTTCTACATTCGTCGATTACGAAGAGAAGCCGCGCGAGTACCGCTTGAGCAGCATCAACGCGGTCCTCAACGTTCACACCCGCGTCTCCGATCTCCTCAGCAGTCCTTACGATCAGGTTCGCGAGCAGTTGCGGCTGCTGATTGAGAGCGTAAAAGAAAAGCAGGATAGCGAACTTCTGAACAATGCCGACTACGGCCTGCTCAATAACGTTGCCGAGTCTCAGAAGATTAAGACCCGCAAGGGCGCGCCGACACCGGACGATTTGGATGAGTTGCTGACGAAGGTCTGGAAAGAGCCCTCGTTGTTCCTGGCCCACCCCCGCGCCATTGCGGCATTTGGGCGGGAATGCACGCGCCGCGGCGTGCCTCCGCCGACAGTAACTTTGTTCGGTACGCCATTTCTTACCTGGCGCGGCGTTCCACTCATCCCCTCCGGCAAAATCGCGATACGAAGCAAAGACCAGAAGTCGAAGATTTTGCTTGTGCGCGTCGGCGAGAAAAAGCAAGGCGTGGTCGGTCTCTTTCAGCCAGGACTTCCCGGCGAACAGAGTCCCGGCTTGTCGGTTCGCTTCATGGGAATCGATCAGAGAGCGCTGGCCTCTTATCTGGTGTCGCTCTACTGCTCCGCAGCCGTGCTTACTGAGGATGCAATTGCCCTGCTGGAAGACGTAGACGTAGGTCAATACCATGAGTACAAGTGACCATTCGCGGGTCCCAGCGGCGGTTCTGGAGGCGGGCAACTGGGCTGCGGGATTGCA
>CAZSVJ010000273.1:0-4543 GCA_964610185.1 uncultured Occallatibacter sp.
GATTCGGCTATGACTCGCACGCCTTTAAGGCGGGCGTCCCGCTGCGCATTGGCGGGCTCACGCTCAAGCACCCGGAGGGCCTTGCCGGCCACTCCGATGGCGACGTGCTGCTGCACGCCATTACCGACGCACTGCTTGGCTCCGTAGCCGCCGGCGACATCGGCAGCTTCTTCCCCTCCGGCGATCCGCGCTGGAAAGACGCCGACTCCGCCATCTTCCTCAATCTGGCCATGGAAGAGCTGCAAAACGCCGGCTACCGCATCGTCAACATCGACACTACGCTGATTCTGGCCGCGCCCAAGATCGGCCCGATCGCCGGCGACCTGCGCGCCCGCGTCGCCGACCTGCTCGGCATCGACATCGACCAGGTGAGCATCAAGGCCAAGACGCCCGAAGGGCTGAATCTCGACCACGTAGCGCAGTGCCACGCCATCGCCTTGGTCGAGCGGGTTCATGAACCCGACGAGCTGAAAAGCATGACCGCCGTCATCGCCAGCCAGCGCCAGCTTGAAGACGTAGTCGAAGACCTACTCAGCTCCGTCCACGGCGTCCCCAAAAAGCGCGTCGCGCCGGTCTACGACACCGAGGATATTACGTAAGACAGGGAACAGGAAAGAAGGTCAGAGATGGTTGTAGCTCGAGCTAAAGACAAAGCTCTGATTGGCGCAGCGGGGGTCTTCCATGTCTCGGCGGAGCTGATGATGCGCGGCATCATTGCTCTACCAACAATCCGGAATACCGCCGGATACGACATCGTCGCCACAACAAAGGATGGGGCTCGTCACGCAAACATCCAGGTAAAGACGTCTGGGAAGTGGGTCAACTCCTGGCCCATTTGCGAAAAGATTGAAAGCGTGAAGGACGGCCCTGACGACTACTATGTCGTTCTCCGCCGAAACCGAAAGAACGATGCCTTCGAATGCTATATGCTGACTGGCCGCGAGATGAAGGAGTGGCTAGATGGGGAGGAGAAATGGTACAAGGCGAAGGGGCTGGTACGAAAGTTTACCCGGTGCCTGAATTTTGATAAGGAAGGAAAAAATGCTGCCCGATTCGAGAAGCAGTGGAAAGAATGGAATCTGAAGTAAGAATGGGGGCTTGGTCCTAGACCAGCAGCACCGGAACCCCATACTGCGCCAGTTCTTCATCGGCGGTCACCAGAATCAGGCCCTCTACAAGCGCCTGCGCGACCAGCATTCGGTCAAACGGATCGCCATGATGCATGGGCAGAAGTGCGGCCTGATCCCCATGACGAATCGTCACAGGCAGTTCCAGCAAATTAAAGGCCTCAAGCATTGCGCCAAGTGGCTTCCGCAGCGTCAGCTTGCCTCCCGCCTGCTTTAGACTCAACTCCCAAGCAGTAGCTGCACTCAAATACCTTTGCTCGGCAAAACGCAGCCTTTCGAGAACATGCGGTTTGAGCCTGTCGCTCCCTTTATCGAGCCAGATGAGAATGTGCGAATCAAGCAGGTAACGTCCCCGGCTCACTTTGCGCCGCCTGGAAACAGCAGCTCATCTTCCTCTTCGTCTTCAAACCATTCGAGAGGAATATCCTTTTCCCAATCGTCGGAGAGGAATTCAATCCCCAGCAGGTTCTGCCCGAAGGGCAATGGCGGCGGCTCCGATTCAGTTTTCTCGACGCGTATCGGCGACAGCTTCGCCATCGGCTTGCCGGCCTTGGCAATCACAAATTCTTCGCCCTTCGCGGCTCGATCCACCAGGCTCGAGAGCTGCGTCTTGGCTTCGTAGAGATTCACCTGCGTGCTTGCCATTTGAGCGTCCTCCGATGCCTTGATTGTGCGCCGTTTTCTCTGATTGGTCAAGTTGGTCAAGTAACGAGACCGATTCCGCTCAGGAGTCTTAGTTTTACGTTTTTCGTTGCAGAATTTAGCGTTTGGCCTTACCTTTGCTCGGAGTTGCAATTCCACTCCTGGAGTGTTCTCTATGCATTTTCTGGCGCTACTGCTGCAAGACCAGCCTGACCAAGCAATGGTCCAGCACATTCTCCTGGCCATGTTCGCGATTCTCCCCATCATCATCCTGGTGGGGCTGGCCATCGTTATTGTTCCCTTCTGGTTCATCTGCAAGAAGGCCGGCTTCTCGCCCTGGCTCTCGCTGCTGTTTATCGTTCCGATGGGCAATCTGGTGCTGTATTACCTGCTTGCCTTCGCGGAATGGAAGGTTGTGCCGGTGGCCCAGCTCGGCTGGCCGCAGCAACCGCCTTCTCCTTCGCAGCCGCCCTACACACCGCCGCCCACCGCTCCACCGCAGGCCTGAGCCAACCTGGCGAATGCAGGAAGAGGGAGCGAATGCTAGCGTCGTACAAGGAAGGAATCTTCATCGACGCATGATTCCGCTCCCTCGCCCGGAAAGGCTCCAGGTGTCGGTCGCGGCCCAAGCCAGCCTTCAGCCGCCCGCTTAAGCTGCGGCGGTGGATTGAGATGTGAATCCGTCTGAGAACTCCCAGTTCTTCCCGAAATACTTAAAGCACTTCTGCATTAATTCCCGATTGGCGCTGCTGAGCTCGTCGTAGTGGATACCGCACTTATAGTTTGCGCCGTCCTGGCGCTGCCAGACGATGCGTCCCGACAGGTGGATTGGCGTCTGGTTGTTGTACGCTTCCATATCCTCGTCCGGCACATAGAGAGATATCTTTACCGGCAGCTTATCCTTGATCGAACGGCGCGTGAGCAACTGCGCGCCTGTCATGGAGAAATTTATCGTCAGGGCTTCGTATTCCACATCTCCCTGCCTGAGTACGACGCGCAACCGGTTTTCCAGCCGCGGCGCGCGGCGCTTTTCGTTCTGCTCCCGATCGATCATGGTGTCGCTTTGGAAAGAAAAACCCTGCATCAGGCTGTTCAAGCGGTCGGTAATGGCGCGCAAGTCGTGCCCGATGGTGGCGGTTGACTCAACCTTGATCTGACTATCCTTCAGCGTCGCCACTAGAGAATCCAGCTTCAGGTGCAGCACACCGAACTGCGTCACCTGCTGGATGCTGGTCTCTGAGATCCCTTGGTTGGCATTGGCGGTAATTACTGCATTCCCGGCCATCCCTTCGATGCCCACAGCTGTATTTCTGGCCCACTCCCGCGTGATGTCAACTTTTTTCACCACCACACCCATGGTGCTTGCCACTTGGAGGATCTTGCCGGACACCTGCCCGACAAGGTCGTTCACCTCCTTGGCTGAATTCGTCGTGCGCATCGCCAGTTTGCGCACTTCCCCGGCAACCACCGCGAATCCCTTGCCCTCCTCGCCGGCGCGCGCCGCTTCGATGGCGGCGTTCAGGGCCAGCAGATTGGTCTGATTGGCGATCTCCTTGATCGCATTGACAATTTTGTTGATCTCCTGCGCCGATCGCGCCAGATCCTCAATCTCGCCTGCTGCCCGACGCACTTCCACCGTGGTCTCTTCCATGGAGCGGATATTCTGATGCAGGTTTTCGATTCCCTTCTGCGCAAAGGCCTCCACCTCTCTGGAACTCTCCGCGGCTTCCACGGCCTGGTTCTGTACGCTGGACGAAAACTCGTGCATCTGCGTCATCGCCTCGGCCACCTGCCCCGAACTCTCCTGCTGCTGCTTGCTGACCGTGGAGATTTCATCGGAGACCGCGGCAATATGAAACGCCGACTGTCCCATGTTCAAGCTGCTGTCTTGAATCTCCCGCAATATCTCGGCGAGCTTTCCCTGCATCTGCTCGAGCGAATCGAACAACTCACCCGTTTCACCGCCCAGCCCCGTTTCTATTTCATTGTCGAGTTGTCCACGCGCGATGGAATCGGCAATCCGCACAGCCTTGTTGAGAGGGTTGGTAATGCTGCGCGTCAGGAAGGCGGCCATGAAGGACAGCACCAGAAATGAGATTCCCCCAATGATCGCAATCGTTCTGATCGCCCTCTGGCCGATCTGCCCGACCTCGGCAACCGATGTGTCCATGGCCTTGCCCTGCATCGAAATCAGTTCGTTGAGGGATTGCAGGTATGCTTTCTGCAACGGAATGGTTTCTCCGATTAGCCTCTCTCGGGCCAGTTCATTGTTGCCGGCCAATGCCAGGTCGATCGCCTCTTTGCGGCTGGCAACATACTTACCTCGTTTCTTCTTGATTTCTTCCAGAAGCGCCTTTCCTGCCGCATCGGAAGTCCCCGCGTCCAGTTGCGCATAGAGTCCGGTCAGTTCCTTCGACGCTTCGCTCATCTGGCTCACGGACCGTTTCATTTCGTTCGTGTCCGTCAGATACATCAGGGAAAGCACAGCTCTGCCATTGTTGTTGACATTGTCGATAATCCGGCTCGCAACCTGCGTCTTGGGCCATAAGCTGTTGGAAACGCGCATCGATGTGGCCTGCAACAGATCGATTTGGCGCCACACAATTCCGCCCGCCAGCGTTCCGCACAGAATAACGGCTGCGAACGTCAAATACAGGCGCGTTCGAATATGTTTGAGCCTCATCGTGCATTCTCCTAGTGGTGTTTCCTGGAGCAAAGCTCTCCCGGCAGCCGACCGTCAAGGGTCACACGCTAGCGCTGCCTTCTCGATGCGC
>CAZSVJ010000274.1:0-4535 GCA_964610185.1 uncultured Occallatibacter sp.
GCCATGAACGGCGCGCTTACCATCGGAACCCTCGATGGAGCTAACATCGAGATACGCGAGGAAGTGGGAGCGGATAACTTCTTTCTCTTCGGACTTACCGCTCCCGAAGTGGAGCAGCGGAAGCACGAGGGATATAATCCCCGCGCTATCTACGACTCGAATGCCAACCTGCGCGAAGTGATCGACGCTCTTTCAAACGGCGAGTTCTCGCATGGCGACAAGTCTCTATTCGCGCCAATGGTTAGTTCCCTTCTCAATGGGGACGACTATATGCTGTTAGCCGATTACCAGGCCTACGTCGACTGCCAGGACAGGGTTAGCGAAGCCTACAAGAACCAGGATGAGTGGACGCGCATGTCCATTCTCAATGTAGCTCGCATCGGCAAGTTTTCCTCCGACCGCTCGATCCGCGACTACTGCGCCGAAATCTGGAAGACCTGGCCGGTGAAGATTCAGATATAGGGAGCGGGACCGATCAGGCTAGCCGATACGCGATGGTCTCGTCAAGAATTTCTTGGACGGTCAAGGGCACGATCACGATGTGCTCGCTCTTGAAGAACCTATTGATCTCGGATATCGCGTCGGCGCTGAAATCGAAGCCGACGAAGAAGCCCTTTTTTCGCTTGGTTCGAATCATGGCAGCTTCGAATTTGTCGATGTCGGGGCGACCCACCTTATCCATCTGCTTCACCTGGATGGGATACCAATCGTCCATGAAGTCGAGCTGTCCGGCTTCCTTGCCCGCGGCGGCTGGCTCCGAGCCAATCGGGTAGATGCGTCCGTCGATGCCCATGTCGCCGACCTGCGTCTTGTTAGGAATGCCGCCCAGAGCGATGACGGCCCAATTCTCGAACTCGAACGGCGGGATGGCCCGCAGCTGCATTTCAGTCCAGGGCAGGTCACGGACCCTTTACCGTGAAGCCAAAAGTTCTCGTCCTCGCGCAATTTGCATACGTCGCGCAACCGCTTCGCCATCACCCGGCAAGCGGTGGGAGAAATATCGATTCCAATCCATTGGCGGCCGAGGTTCTGCGCGGCCACCAGCGTTGTTCCGCACCCGCAGAAGGCATCGAGAACAATGTCGTTTGGCCTCGACGAGATTTCGAGAATACGCTCCAGCAACTTCAACGGCTTCTGGGTTGGATAGCCCAGGCGCTCCTTGGCTTGTGAGTTAATCGGCGGAATGTCTGTCCAAACCGAGTCGATGGGCCGCCCTTCCTGCTCGTCGAGATAACGCTTCATGCGCGGAATAGCGCCCGGGCTTGGCTGCACAACAATCCCTGTTTCGTAGCCCTCCTGCATCCGCTGTTTGGTCCATCGCCACACTTTTTTCATGACCCAGGAATTCGTAGGTCAAGTTAGGCCGATCAGGATTCGGATTGGTCAGATTGCTCAGTTCATAGCGGCGCCCGTCCGGGTCGCGATGCGAATATTTTCCAGAAGTCTTCTCATCGAGATCGTAGGGATTGTAAGGGCGGTTGAAGACCGTTTCACCCCCTCCGCCGTAAAGAAACAGCGTGTCGAGAAGGGATGAAGGCTTGGCCATCGATACGAACAGCTTACAACTTCCAAGCAGTTTCTCGCACCTGAAGGGGGAAGCGTAGTCGAATGACCCGCTACTCCCGCTCCTTCGCTCTCCCGCCCCGATGGGATAATCTTAAGGTACGAACGGATTTCGCTCCCCCGCGGCGGGTGAACCACTTGATCGTTGAAATTGAAGCGCTTACTAAAATCTACGAGTCCAAGCTCCGGGTGGTGGCTCTGGACGGGATCGACTTGGAGCTGAAGCAGGGCGAAATCTTCGGCCTGCTCGGGCCGAACGGCGCGGGCAAGACGACAACGATCAGCATTTCGACTACACGCACTCTGCCTACCAGCGGTACCGTGCGTATTGCTGGAATCGACGTCGTGAAGCACCCGGCTCACGCGCGCCGGCACATCGGCGTGGTGCCGCAGTTCAACACTCTAGACCGCTCGCTGACGGTGTACGAGAATCTCTACTTCCACTGCCGCTACTTCGGCTTCTCGCACTCGCAGGCAAAATCGCGCTCCCTGGAACTGCTGGAGCAATTCCTGCTGACCGAGCGCAAAGCGGTTTACCCGGCGCAGCTCTCCGGCGGCTTGGCGCAGCGGGTGCAAATCGCGCGCGCCATTGCGCACAGGCCTACAGTTCTGTTCCTCGACGAGCCTTCCGCTGGCCTCGATCCGCAGAGCCGCATGGCCATGTGGAGCGCGGTTGCAGACCTGCGCAAAGAAGGCATTACGGTGCTGCTAACCACCCATTACATGGAAGAGGCCGACTCGCTCTCGGACCGCGTGGCCATCATCGATTATGGGCGAGTGCTGGCCCTCGGGCCGCCGGAAAAGCTGAAGAACACATTCGGCGCGCAGACCATCTTCGATCTGAAGCTTAAATCGCTTGAAGGCCTTGAGCGGGCCGTTACCTGGTTGAAGACGCGCCCGGATGTGACCAGTGCCGACGCAACGCCGGACGGTCTTCGTGTGGTTGCGACTCGCACGGCGGAGTTGTTGCCCGACCTGGTGCAAGTGGGTTCCCAATTTGGACTTCGTGACCTGGCGATTAGCGAACCCAGCCTGGAGACCGTCTTCATCAATCTCACGGGGAGGGACTTGCGTGAATAAGGGCGAGGGACTAGGGACTAGGGACGAGGGACTGGGGGATAGCGGCTCGGGGATATTCTTCAAGGCCTTCTTTGGGCTGTTCCTGCGCGATCTGCGCGTGCTGTTCCGCGAGTTCCATGTGTTTTTGGCGCGGGTGGGAATGCAGCCCCTGCTATTTCTGTTTGTGTTCACATTCATTCTGCCGCGAATGGGCGGGGCGAACATGATGGCGGTGGGCGCGGGGATGGATTTTGGAACCATCCTGTTGCCGGGGCTGATGGCGGTGGCCATCATGTTCTCGGGCATTGCCGCCGTGGCGCTGCCCTTGTCGCAGGAGTTCGGCATCACCCGTGAGATCGACGACCGCGTGATGTGCCCCCTGCCGCTATGGGCCGTCGCGCTCGAAAAAGTTTGCTTCAGCGCCATGCAGAGCATCATCGCGGCGTTGCTGGTGATCCCGATGGCCTATTATGTGCCGGCCGTCCCGGTGCGGGTTCATGTGGCCAACTGGTTTCTGCTGGTCGTTGTGCTGGTGCTCTCAAGCTTGCTGACCGGGGCGCTGGGGCTGGTGATTGGATCTACCGTGAACCCCCGGCAGATTGGGCTGGTGTTCTCCATCCTGGTGGTTCCGATCACCTTTTTGGGATGCGTTTATTATCCGTGGGCTTACCTGAACAAGATTCGCTGGCTACAGGTGGCTGTGCTGGCCAATCCGATCGTATATATGAGTGAGGGCCTGCGCGCCTCGGTCACTCCCGCCATTGCTCACATGCCTTGGTGGGCGATTCTGCTGGCGCTGGTGCTTTTCACGACGGCGTTGGGCCGATGGGGATTGCGCGGGTTTTTGGGGCGAGTGTTGTCATAGAAAGAGACAGGATTCTGATTGCGTTGCAGGTTGAACAATCCAAATTCAAAGGTGTCATAAGACAAATCCAGCGAGTTAGCCCCGCTGTGGCGGGGATGGCAAGTTAGCAGGTTGGCCGCGGATTTCTTGGAAGTGGATTCATCCTTCCGTGGGGCGGCGAAGCCGGGGGAAGACTAAAATGGAGATAACGGGCCGGCCGGGGCCCTTCAGCGAATCGCGTTGATTCGCAAGCCGTTGAGCTTGCTCCCCAATAGAGTTATGTACCGGGGGGCAACCTTGGCGCACAATGAGGGTCTAATAGTTCAGAGCTCAGGAAAGCATCGGAGACATTGCAGCAGATAGTTCAAGCGGCGACAGGCGGCTCAATCCCCCACGCGAGCGAGAAGGGATCGCATGGGCAGCGGCTGCTTGTCCGAAATTTGCTGTTAAAGGTGGTGGCGGCCGCGGTCGCGCCGGCCTTGCTGGTGTTGGCCGGCTGCGGAACAGGGCCTGTGATCGCCGACTCCAGCAACGCCAGTTTCTCCATCTCACCCGGCACGGACATCATTGACACCAATTGCACCGGCTGCAACTCGACCAGCGCGAGCGGCGCATCGGTGGAGCAGTTTACCGCAACGCTGAGCAGCGGAGGCGCGGCGGCCGTTTTGTGGTCAGTGAGCGGCGGCGACGGGAACAGCGGGCCGGGAACGATTACGCCGAGCGGGCAGTACACGCCGCCTTCGTACCTGACCAACGACCGCGCTTTAGTGTTGGTGACCGCGAAGCTCAACTCGACCACCACGGCAACGGCAGTACTGACCGTGACGCCTGGGTTCCAGCAACCGTTAACGCCGGAGAACGCCGCGATTGGAGCCAATGGCCAACTGACCATTACCGGCTACATCGCGGAAGCGGGCGGATACACCAGCATCAACTACGCGCTGTCGAATTCCGCGACCGGCTCGACTGGAGGGCAAGGCTCGCTGGGCGCAACCAACTGCACGCGCAGCGCGGAATCTTTCACCTACTGCACGGTTACTTACACGGCTCCGGCTACGGTAACGGCCAC
>CAZSVJ010000275.1:0-4417 GCA_964610185.1 uncultured Occallatibacter sp.
ACCTGGCCCGGCGTCTGGAGACCGAGGTTAAGGTGGTTCTCAATATTGAAACCGGCGATGAGATGCTGGCATGATTCAGCTTCAGTGGTCACCGATTAACGATTCCGCCTGAATGCATGACGGGCGACTGACAAGTGGCGAAAGGAAGACCTTGCAACAGCCGGGATCGACAACGACAAAAAACCCGTCCTGGCGGATCGAGCAATTCGAGTATCCGGCCGGCGCGGATGCGCCGTCTCTGCCGAGCTGGGATGTCTGGGCCACGGAGCCCACGGCCGCAGCCGAAGAGACTGAGACCGCGCACAATCATGCACGCGGCGCCCATGAAGCCGGCATGCGTATGGAGTTCGAGAGTCGGCTGGCCGATGAGACGCGCAAGTCCTTCGAGGCTGGGCGTGAGCGAGGCATGCAGGAGGGTCGCAAGGCTCAGCAGGAGGCACAGGCCACGACTCTGGCAAATGCGGATCGGAACCGGGTGGCGCAAGCCGCTGAGTTGGCGGAAAGCTTCGCGGCGGAGCGCGAAAAATACCTGAATGCGGTCGAGCACGAGGTGGTAGAGCTGGCTTTGATGGTGGCTGCCCGGATCCTGCGCCGCGAAGCTCAGATGGACCCGCTGCTTTTGACAGGAGCGGTTCGCGTTGCACTTGGGCAGCTCTCCAGTTCAACCAAGGTGCGGCTCCAGGTGCCCCCGGCCGAGCTGGCTTTGTGGACCGAGACCATCTTGCATATGCCCAAGCTTGCGGCGAGGCCCGAAGTTGTCGCCGGCGAGGGTATGCAGCTGGGCGATTGCGCAATTGAGACGGAGATGGGTTCGGTGGATCTCGGAGTTCGCGCGCAACTGGGCGAGATTGAGCGCGGCTTCTTTGACCGCGTCGGCGGAGGCATCACCGAGCCGAGCTCGGAGAAACCTTCGTCCGGTAAAGCCCCAGTTCAGCAAAGCCCACCTCAGCAAATTCCAAATCAACAGGTTCTCGCGGAATATGTCTCTGATCCAAGTGTCCCAACTCAAATGGATCGCCTGTGAGTACAGCTTCCAGGCCACATCTCGCCCGCTACTTCGCCCGTCTCGGTCGCGGTCAACCGTGGCGCTGGAGCGGGCATGTCCTCGAATCGGTAGGTCAGACAATCGAATCGTCCGGCCCTTTGAGTTCGGTGGGCGAGTGCTGCGAAATCAAGGACCAGTTTGGGCATTCGCATTTGGCCGAGGTCATCGGGTTCCGCGGTTCTAATGTGCTGTCCATGCCGGTAGAGACCACCGAGGGCATTCGCTTTGGAGACCCGGTAATAGGCCTCGGCATCAGGCCGGAGATCGAAGTAGGCAACGATCTGATGGGCAGGGTGCTGAATTCGATGGGCGAGCCCATCGATCGGGGCCGGCCTCCGGCTGTCTCATTGACCCTCCCCTTGGACCCAGCTGTAATTTCTCCCTTCGACCGCGTTCCCATTCAAACCCCGTTGGGCACCGGCATTCGCGTTCTCGATGCCTTGTTGACCGTGGGCCGTGGGCAGCGGGTGGGAATATTCGGCGGGTCGGGCGTGGGCAAGAGCACCCTGATCGGCATGATGACGCGCAACACCGAAGCCGATGTAACGGTAGTCGGGCTGGTGGGTGAGCGCGGCCGCGAGGTGGTCGAGTTTCTTGAGGACTCGCTTGGCGTCGACGGCATGAAGCGTTCCGTCGTAGTGGTTTCTACATCGGACCAGTCGCCATTGCTGCGCATGAGGGCGGCGCTCGCCGCCACCACAGTCGCGGAGTTTTTTGCGGCCCAGGGCAAGCATGTGCTGCTGGTGCTCGATTCGCTGACCCGCTTCGCCATGGCCGCTCGCGAGATCGGCCTGGCCGCGGGAGAGCCGCCCACTGCCAAAGGCTATACTCCGTCCGTCTTCACCCGGCTGGCGCGCCTGGTGGAGCGGACCGGGCAGTTTCGCGTGGGCTCGATTACCGCCTTTTATACCGTTCTAATGGAGGGCGACGACCAGCAGGACCCGCTGGTGGATGCAGTGCGCTCGCTGCTCGACGGCCACGTCGTGCTTTCCCGCACCCTCGCCGCCGAGGGTTGGTATCCGCCCATCCAGGTGCTGGACTCGATCAGCAGGCTGATGCCGGCTGTGACACAGCCCGAGCATCGCGAGCAGGCTGCGCTGTTGCGCGGGCTGATGGCCGTCTACGCCCGCTCCGAGGACTTGGTGCGCATAGGCGCCTACAAGCCGGGCGCCGACCCGGACCTCGATCGCGCCTTGCGCGCCAGAGGAGCGATTCGCGCCTTCGTGACCCAGGACTCACGCGAGCATGTCAGCTTTGGCGACTGCGTTCGCCGCCTCGCGACCTTGGCTGGAGAGGTATAGGCAATGGCCGTGTCGCGCGCGCTGCGCCGTCTTCTCCGCATCCGGGATATCGAAGAGGAGCAATGCAGGCTGGCGGTCGAATCCGCATCGGCCACGCTCCACCGTTTGCAACATGCGCTTGAGGCAACCGTCGAACGGGGTCGCCGCGGACGGCGGTTGATTGAGGCCAGCGTTCACAGCGGGGAGTTGCCGGATCGCCTGGCCGGCCTCGAAGAGATACGAGCGGCGGGACGACACGGCGTTGCGCTGATTCCGAGGATCGCGGATGCGGAGCTCGATGTGGCCGCGCTGCGTGAGGAGTTTCTAGCCAAGAGAGTCGAGCGTCGCCAGGCAGAGACTTTGATCAAGGAAACCGAGGCTCGCGATACCATCGAGGCGGGCCGGCGCAGTCAGCAGAATCTGGACGATTGGTTTGGCAATCGGATGCATCGCAAAGATGCTGACGCGGCGATGAGACGGCGGAAAGCCGACGGCTTGGCTGATCGTCAAGCTGACCCTCAGCCGTAGGCCATAGGTGTGTCGCCCTGATGCGCCATCCGAAACAGAGAGCGCTGCAGAGAACCTTGAGAGAAAATCCATGTAAATGCCGTACCGGATACCGGAATGGGAATCGGCGGTCCAAATCGTGACAATGCTTTAACCCCCTCCTTCTGTCTTTGGCACGGCATCTGCACTAACTCCGGGCATGACCGTTGCCGTGGGAACCGAGATAGGGATGAGTGGCCGCTCCGAGTCTGGCCAGAGTCAGGCACAGACACGCGGAGCCGCAAAAGCGCAGGGCTCAGGGTGGTCCGGCGCCGTTGCCGCAAACACTGCTTCAATTTCCACGCCGGGCGCGGAGAGCTTCCGCTCAGGTTTGCAATCGTTGCTGGCTTCGCTGAGTGCCGATGGAAATGGCCTTGTTCAGGAAGAGCCAGGTACAGAAGGAATTCAAGCGCAGTCTGATTCTGCATTGACCGGGTTGCAGGGAAAAGGGGCGCAGCCGGCTTTGCCCCCCGGTGAAGGCTCAACGCTGTCCTTGATAGCGTCGAGCTCACGGCCAGGAAATTCGGCCGCAATCGCAACGCAGTTGCCACTCGGAAGTAAGCAGGCCACGATTCCTGCCTGGCTGGCAACGTTGAATGTGCCTCTACAGTTTGCAGCAGGTCTGCCTGGAAAAGCCGCGCCGGTTGCTCAATCGGGAGGGTCGCCTAGCAGAAATCAAGCGACCAGCTCTGAACCAAGCCCGAAACAGAAGACGGCGGCAACCACGGGCGTGAGTCCAATAGCATATACGACGGTTGAGAATGTCCCGCAGGGAACCGTCGCTGTGCCCGTCACATTTGGCCCGATCGAGAATGCCGCCTTGCTGGCGCAGGGCCTTCCCCCCGCCAATCTCGCCGCCTCATCTCAAACCAGACCACAATTGGACTCCTCAAATCAATATTCTCAACTTCACGGTCGCGACGCATCTACGGGCAGCTTGAGCCATGCGGGGAATCAAACTTTGGGCACGGCAAGCGGAGCGGGTGCGGCGAATGCATTGCAGCCCGCCGGCTTCAATTCTCGTGTGGGGTCTACGACCGAAGACGAGACACATTCGCCGAGCTTGGTTACCGGATCTCTGGACGAGCGTTCATTATCCTCAAGCAATCTTCGTGTGTCTGCCGATAATGCAGCGGAGGCAGCGAGCACGGCAATGGTGACGGGAACCCAACCAGCGGAGTTGAGCCCGGCGCATCCTTCAGGTTTCGCATTGAGCGAGGCTGTGGAAGACGAGACCGATACCGGCATTCATGCACTCAATATCGCAACCGGATCGCCGGATATCCGGCCCTCGGCTTCAATCGATCTCCATGCATCTGCCGGCAACGCGACCGTTGACGCGAGTCCGGAAATGGTGATGGCGACCCAACCGGCGAAGTTGAGCCTGGCGAATCCGGCCGGATTCGACGCACTCTCAGAAGCAGCGACCGACGACAGCAAGTTCGCGTCGGTCACGGCGACAGGGGGAAGGGAATTGAATCCAGCTCTTCCGGTTGGCGCTACTGGATCAGCTCAAGTAACAAAAAAGACCAGCGACCTTCCAGTG